>NZ_JANRHK010000012.1:0-108682 GCF_024733815.1 Bacteroides sp. ET336 | reverse complement strand
TCTTATATTCTTCTATAGTGATAAGATCTGCAAACGCCTGAAGAGGGTGTCCTGTAGCAGCTTCCATAGAAAATACAGGCTTGCCTGAATATTTGATGAACTGATTAAGAATTTTCTCGGTATAATCGTCTGTGCGACTCTCAAATTGTGCAAACGAACGGACACCGATTATGTCACAATAAGAAGCCATCACCGGTATTGCCTCCAGAAGATGTTCGCTCTTATCACCATCCATAACAACTCCACGTTCTGTTTCAAGCTTCCATGCTCCCTGATTAACGTCCAACACTATCACATCCATTCCTAAATTACGCGCTGCCTTCTGTGTGCTTAAACGTGTACGAAGACTATTATTGAAAAATATCAGCAAGCATGTTTTGTGCTTTCCCAATGATTCATATTTATATCTGTCATTCTTTATCTCGAAAGCTTCAGCCAAAGCTGTTTTCAAGTCACCCAAGTCGAATACGTTAGTATATGTTTTCATAAGATGTATGTATATTAATTAGTTTTCGATAGCAAAAATACAATAAAAATACAATTATACGCTATAACAACGAATATTATTACATAAATATTAATGTTTACTTCCTTATCTGACCGTTTCCCTCTATAATCCACTTGTAAGTGGTTATCTCTTTCAGTCCCATCGGGCCACGGGCATGGAGTTTCTGGGTACTGATCCCTATCTCTGCACCCAAGCCAAACTGTGCACCGTCAGTAAACGAAGTCGGAGCATTCACATAAACACAGGCAGCATCGACAGCTCGTCTGAAATACTCTGCTGCATTTTTATCTTCTGTCACTATACACTCACTGTGTTTTGAACTGTATTTGAATATATGATTGATGGCTTCATCTATATTGCTCACGGTTTTTATTGCCATTTTATAATCAAGAAATTCTGTTCCGTAACTATCTTTTGTGGCTGGTTGCAATAATTCTGCCGGATAAGTGCCTTTTAAGGCATCGTATGAGGATTTATCTGCGTATATGATAACATTGCTGGAAGATAATTCCGAGCAAATCTGGGGCAAATCTGAGAGTCTGTCGGAGTGTATCAGAAGGCAGTCCAAAGCATTGCATACACTGACTCTCCTTGTCTTGGCGTTATTGACTATTCGAGCGCCTTTATTGACATCACCTGCCAAATCAAAATAAGTATGACAAATTCCCGCTCCGGTTTCAATTACAGGCACGGTAGCTTCAGTACGCACATAATTGATAAGGTTACTGCTGCCACGTGGTATTATCAAATCTACATATCCATTCGCATGTAGAAGTTCGGTAGTAGTTTCTCTGTCTGTTGGCAATAAGGTTACTATATTTTCATCAACTGCAAATTTTACAAGCACTTCGCGGATTATTTCTACGATAGCCATATTGGAATTATATGCATCACTTCCACCTTTCAACACACAAGTACTACCGCTTTTCATGCAGAGAGAAAAAACATCAAAGCTAACGTTTGGACGTGCTTCATAAATAACTCCTATTACTCCAAACGGCACACTGACCTTCTTTATTTTCAAACCGTTCGGACGTACGTCTTCATACAGGACATTACCTAAAGGTGATGGTAAGGAGGCTACATTACGTATGTCTGAAGCTATATCACATATTCTCTCTCTGGTTAGCTTCAAACGATCATACTTGGGATTAGAAACTTCCATCTTTTGAAGATCCATAGCGTTTGCTGTCAAAATCCTTTCAATGTTATCAATAGCTGCATCAGCTACAGCAATAAGGATCTCATTGATTTTCTTTGTATCAAGAAGAGCTAACTTACGGGAAGCTAGTCTTACGACTTCTAAAGTTTCATTTAGACTCATAATTTCACGTTTTTCAATCCAATATTCGCAAAATTAGGATTAAATTTTGAAATATGATAATTTATTGGTAAAAAAACAATATTAAGTGAAAATCATTACCGTACTGTTTGTTTAACTATGATTTATTTGCTTTTAAGAAGAAAAAAACTTAACTTTGAAAATAACAGAGAGTGTTAACCGATTATTATTAACCATTAAAAGATTATAGCTATGGCAGAAATCAATTATGACTCATTAGTAGAAGTTTTCAAAGGCAATCTTTGGGAGGCTGAATTAGTAAAAGGCTTATTAGAATCTGAAGGTGTTCAAGCTATGATAAAAGACGAAACATTGTCAGCTGTTACTTCACCATATTCTGGTATGGGTGGAGCCGTACTAGTATTGGTTAATAAGGAAGAAGAAGTCTATGCAAGAAAAATTGTAGAAGAAAGGAAAGATAGAAAAGTATAATGCAGTAAACCTACAATAAGGGTACATACAGGAAATAGGAAGAAATAAAAAATGCTGTCCCAAGAAATCTTGAGACAGCATTTTTATATATAGCATTTACAGAATTATTCAGCTTTAGGGGCTTCCTCTGTTGTTGCTTCAGTAGTAGTTTCTGCCGGTGCTTCAGTTGCAGCAGATTTTTTAGAACGACGTGTACGAGTTGTCTTCTTGGCAACGCTCTTAGCCATGTTTTCGTTGTAGTCAACCAACTCGATGAAACACATTTCAGCGTTATCACCTAAACGGTTACCAGTCTTAATTATACGAGTATAACCGCCTGGACGATCAGCAACCTTAACAGAGATTTCTTTGAAAAGTTCTGTTACAGCAAACTTATCCTGCAAGTTACTGAATACTACACGACGTGAGTTTGTTGTATCTTCCTTAGATTTAGTAATCAAAGGTTCAACGAACTTTTTCAAAGCTTTAGCCTTCGCAACAGTCGTAGTGATTCTTTTGTGCTTGATCAAAGAACATGCCATGTTTGACAACATTGCGTTTCTATGAGAAGCAGTACGACCTAAATGGTTAAATTTTTTATTATGTCTCATTTTTTATTCTTTATCTAATTTATATTTAGAAATATCTGTTCCAAACGTAAGATTCAGACTCTCGAGCAAATCATCAAGCTCAGTGAGCGATTTCTTTCCAAAGTTTCTGAACTTAAGAAGATCAGTCTTATTGAACTGAACGAGATCACCAAGTGTCTCAACATCTGCAGCCTTAAGACAATTAAGCGCACGAACCGAAAGGTCCATATCGACTAACTTAGTCTTGAGCAATTGTCTCATGTGCAATACTTCTTCATCGAATTCTTCGTTGCTGTCTGCATCTGATGCTTCAAGTGTGATCTTTTCATCAGAGAACAACATAAAGTGATGAATCAATATTTTTGCAGCTTCTTTAAGCGCTTCCTTTGGATGAATGGAACCATCCGTACTAATTTCAAGTACAAGCTTTTCAAAGTCTGTTTTCTGTTCAACACGGAAGTTTTCAACAGAATACTTGACATTACGTATCGGAGTATAAATAGAATCAATAGGAATTACATTAACATCAGTGCAATACACACGATTTTCATCGGCTGGAACGTATCCGCGACCTTTGTTAATTGTAATGTCTATTTGCATAGTTGCTTTTGAGTCTAAATGGCAAATAACCAATTCAGGATTTAACACTTCAAATCCGGTCAAATGCTTTCCAATGTCACCTGCCTTGAATTCAGTTGAATTCTCAACAGTTATGCTGACACTTTCATTTTCGTATTCGTCAACTATCTGCTTGAATCTTACTTGCTTCAGATTCAAGATAATGTTAGTCACATCTTCTTTTACACCAGGAATAGTTGCAAATTCATGTTCTACACCTTCAATACGGATAGTGTTGATTGCATAACCTTCCAAAGAAGAAAGAAGAATACGGCGTAAAGCATTACCTACGGTAATACCGAAACCGGGTTCAAGCGGACGGAATTCAAATTTACCGAATTTAGAATCCGCTTCTAACATTAATACTTTATCTGGTTTTTGAAATGCTAATATCGCCATGAAATTAATTATTATTTAGAGTACAATTCAACGATTAAGTGTTCTTTTATGTTTTCTGGAATGTCAGCTCTCTGTGGTATGTGCAACATCTTACCAGTCTTAGAGTTCTGATCCCATTCTAACCAAGGGTATTTGCTGTGGTTGAATCCAGTCAACGCATTTTCAATAACTTCGAGTGACTTAGATTTTTCACGTACACCTACCAACTGACCAGGTTTTACAGCATATGATGGGATGTTAACAACTTTACCATCAACAACAATATGCTTGTGACCTACCAACTGACGAGCTGCAGCACGAGTTGGGGCGATACCCAAACGGAACACAACATTATCAAGACGACATTCAAGTGCCTGTAACAAAAGTTCACCAGTAATACCATTCTGACTTGCTGCTTTTTCAAACATATTACGGAACTGTTTTTCAAGTACACCGTAAGTATATTTAGCTTTCTGTTTTTCAGCCAACATGACACCGTATTCAGATGTTTTTCTACGGCGAGTATTTCCATGCTGTCCAGGAGGATAATTTCTTTTTGCTAAAACTTTATCTGCTCCGAAGATAGCTTCACCGAATTTACGTGCAATTCTACTTTTTGGTCCAGTATATCTAGCCATTTTTATTTGAAATTTTAATTGTTATTAATACAGGTGTCTAATATTATACTCTTCTTCTCTTAGGAGGACGACAACCGTTATGAGGCAATGGTGTTACATCGATAATTTCAGTAACTTCGATTCCGGCTCCGTGTACGGTTCTAATAGCAGACTCACGTCCGTTACCTGGACCCTTAACGTATGCTTTAACCTTTCTCAATCCGAGGTCAAATGCTACCTTTGCACAATCCTGTGCAGCCATCTGTGCTGCGTATGGAGTGTTCTTCTTTGAACCTCTAAATCCCATTTTACCTGCAGAAGACCAAGAAATAATCTGACCTTCACTATTTGCTAAAGAAACAATGATGTTATTGAATGATGAATGAACATGCAACTGTCCGTTAGCATCAACCTTCACATTTCTTTTTTTAGCTGCGACTGTTTTTTTTGCCATATCAACAATTATTATTTAGTAGCTTTTTTCTTATTTGCAACAGTTTTCTTTCTTCCCTTACGTGTACGAGCATTGTTCTTAGTACTCTGTCCTCTTACAGGAAGTCCCAAACGGTGACGAACACCACGATAGCAACCAATATCCATTAATCTCTTAATGTTTAACTGGATTTCTGAACGAAGATCACCTTCTACTTTATATTCAGCAGCGATGATTTCACGGATTTTTGCAGCCTGATCATCTGACCAATCCTTTACTTTCAGGTCACGGTCAACACCTGCCTTATCCAAAATTTTTGCTGAACTACTGCGTCCTATACCATATACGTATGTTAACGCAATCTCACCTCTTTTATTCTGAGGCAAATCTACACCAACTATTCTTATAGCCATAAACTAAATTATTTTTTTTGCAAAAATAATAAATTATCCTTGACGTTGTTTATACTTAGGATTTTTCTTGTTAATAACATACAAACGGCCATTACGTCTAACGATCTTACATTCTGGCGTACGTTTCTTTAATGAAGCTCTTACTTTCATATCTTAATTTCTATTATTTATATCGGAAAACAATTCTTCCTTTTGATAAATCATATGGAGACATTTCAACTCTCACCTTATCACCAGGAAGTATCTTAATGTAATGCATTCTCATCTTTCCAGAGATATGAGCTGTTATCTCATGTCCGTTCTCAAGTTCAACTCGAAACATTGCATTTGACAATGCTTCAACTATTACACCATCTTGTTCTATTGCAGATTGTTTTGCCATATTTATTATTTACTTTTCTTCTAATACTTGTTCTATAAATTCAAAAGATGATAAGATATCAGCCTTTCCTATACCTACTGCCACCGTATGTTCGAAATGAGCGGCAAAACTATTGTCTCGGGTTCTGACAGACCAATTATCTTTCTCAAGATAAATCTTCCTGTCTCCCAAAGTTATCATAGGTTCTATTGCAAGGCACATACCTTTCTTTAAGAGTGTACCACTACCACGCTTACCATAATTAGGAACAGCCGGATCTTCGTGCATATCTCTTCCAATGCCATGCCCAACAAATTCTCTAACTACGCCGTAATGATAAGATTCGCAATGACTCTGGACTGCATATCCAATGTCACCCAATCGCCTTCCATGAACTGCATTCTCAATACCTTTGTACAATGCTTCTTTTGTTACTTTTAATAATTGGCGAACTTCCGGACTTACTTCTCCAACACAAAATGTGTACGCTGAATCACCGCAAAAACCATTTAAAAAAGTTCCGCAATCTACTGAGACGATATCGCCATCTTTCAATGGCTCATCATTCGGTATTCCATGCACGACCTGACTATTTACTGACGTACAAATTGAAGCAGGGAAAGGAGAACCATACGGATTAGGAAAACCTTTAAAAGTTGGTATCGCTCCATTATCACGTATAAACTCTTCTGCAACCTTATCAAGTTGTCTGGTAGTAACTCCAGGTTTTATTAATTTGGCTACTTCAGCCAAAGTCCTTCCAACAAGAAGGTTACTTTGACGAAGTAGCTCTATCTCATCATCAGTTTTAAGAATTATCATAGAGTAATTAGTAAGCAGCAACGTTTCCAGAACGTCCTCTAATTCTTCCTGAGCTTAACAAGCCATCGTAATGTCTCATCAACAAATGGCTTTCAACTTGCTGAAGAGTATCAAGTACAACTCCAACCAAGATCAACAAAGATGTACCTCCGAAGAATTGAGCAAATTCAGCTTGAATACCAAAATAACCAGCGAAAGCAGGAAGAACTGCAATAATGGCAAGGAAAATAGAACCCGGCAATGTGATTCTTGTCATAATTGTATCCAAGTAATCAGAAGTTTGTTTACCAGGTTTTATACCAGGAATAAAACCATTATTTCTCTTCATGTCTTCAGCCATCTGGTTAGGATTTATTGTAATTGCTGTATAGAAATAAGTAAAGACAATAATCAAAACTGCAAAGACCAAATTGTATGCAAAGCTAGTATGATCAATTAAAGATCTCATTATACCACTGGCATTTTCTGTATTAGAAAAACCGATGAATGTAATAGGAATAAACATGATTGCCTGAGCAAAGATGATAGGCATTACATTCGCAGCATTTACTTTCAATGGTATATACTGTCTAGCGCCACCATATTGTTTGTTTCCAACAATACGTTTTGCATATTGTACTGGAACTTTACGAACTCCCTGAACCAACATAATAGCAGCTGCGATAACTGCAAGCAAGGCAACAATTTCAATAATGAACATTATGACACCACCAGTTTCTGCCAATGTCAAGCGAGATACTAACTCACCTCCAAATGCTTGAGGAAGACGAGCTATAATTCCCACCATAATGATCAATGAGATACCATTACCAATACCTTTGTCTGTAATACGTTCACCTAACCAAAGAACAAACATACTACCAGCTGCCAGTATTATTGTAGATGTAATTATAAAGAAAGTCCAATCTAATGAAGCATTAAGAGCTGGTCCAGCTTGAAACTTTAAGTTGATCAAGTAAGACGGTGCCTGGAAAATAAGAATCAATAATGTCAATATACGTGTATATTGATTGATTTTTCTTCTTCCACTTTCACCTTCGCGCTGTAATTTCTGGAAATATGGAACAGCAATAGCCAACAACTGAATCACGATTGATGCTGAGATGTATGGCATAATTCCCAATGCGAATATAGATGCATTAGAGAAAGCACCACCAGAAAACATATTCAACAAAGCAAGAAGACCTTCACTTGTCTGCTCATGCAATTTTGACAACATTTCAGGGTTGATACCTGGAAGAACCACATACGAACCTAAACGGTAAATTGCGACAAACAATATGGTAATGAGGATCCGTTTTCTCAGATCCTCAATATTCCATATATTTTTTAATGTTTCAATAGATTTTCTCATTTAATCAGAGTTTTACTGCATTACCACCAACGGCTTCGATTGCAGCTACTGCACTTTTTGAGAAAGCATTTGCTTCAACATCAAGTTTAGTAGTTAAACTACCGTTACCAAGAACTTTCACTAACTGTTTTGAAGAAATATAACCAGCTTCAATCAAATCATTGATACCAACTTTTGTCAAGTTTTTAGCATCAGCCAAAGCCTGAATTGTATCAAGGTTAATTGCTTTATATTCTACACGGTTGATATTCTTAAAACCAAATTTCGGAACACGACGCTGAAGAGGCATCTGACCACCTTCGAATCCGATCTTCTTTGAATAACCAGATCTAGACTTTGCTCCTTTATGTCCTCTTGTAGAAGTTCCACCTAAACCAGAACCTGGTCCACGACCAATTCTTTTTCTAGTCTTTACAGAGCCTTCTGCTGGAGTTAAACTATTTAAATTCATATTGTAAAATCTTTATTATTAACAATATATTACTTAACGATTTGTACAAGGTGCTTTACCTTCTCAATCATACCAAGGATTGATGGAGTTTCTTCGTGTTCAACCACACGATTCATCTTACGAAGACCAAGTGCATCCAATGTTCTTTTTTGGTCAGCAGGAGCACCAATTCTACTCTTAATTTGCTTAATCTTTATAGTTGACATGTTTTCCTCCTTATCCTCTAAATACTTTATCCAAACTTACACCTCTGTTCTGTGCAACCATTCTTGCATCTCTCATTTCGCCCAAAGCTTTGATAGTAGCTTTAACCAAATTGTGAGGGTTTGAAGAACCTTTTGACTTAGCCAAAACGTCAGTTACACCAACACTTTCAAGTACTGCACGCATTGCACCTCCAGCAACAACTCCTGTACCTGTAGAAGCAGGCTTGATGAAAACTTCAGCACCGCCAAATTTAGCAGACTGTTCGTGAGGAACAGTTCCTTTCAATACAGGAACGCGAGTAAGGTTTTTCTTAGCAGCTTCTACACCTTTAGCGATTGCTGCTGTAACTTCACCAGCTTTACCAAGCCCCCAACCGATGATACCATCTTCATTTCCTACTACAACAATAGCAGAAAAGCTGAATGTTCTACCACCTTTTGTAACTTTAGTAACACGGTTGATAGCAACCAGTCTATCTTTTAACTCTATATCGTTAGTGATCTTAACTCTATTATTAACTGCCATAATTCATTAAAATTTAAGTCCACCGTTACGAGCAGCATCAGCTACTTCTTTTACTCTCCCATGATACAAGTAACCATTACGGTCGAATACGACAGTCGTAATACCAGCTTCCTGAGCTTTCTTAGCGATCAATTCACCAACTTTAGCTGCCTGTTCTTTCTTTGGACATGCTTCCATACCAAGAGATGAAGCTGCTGCAAGTGTTTTACCATTCAAGTCGTCGATTACTTGAACGTAAATCTGCTTGTTACTTCTAAATACACTCATACGCGGACGTTCAGGAGTACCTGAAATTTTATTGCGTACTCTATATTTGATCTTAATTCGTCTTTCTATTTTTGTTGTCATAATTATACGTATTTAAGTGAATTATTTAGCACCAGCTGACTTACCAGACTTTCTACGAATTTCTTCGCCAACAAACTTAATACCTTTTCCTTTGTAAGGTTCAGGCTTACGGAAAGAACGTATTTTTGAACAAACCTGACCGAGCAGCTGTTTGTCACAAGATTCCAAAATTATAAGTGGGTTCTTATTTCTTTCAGACTTAGTTTCAACTTTTACTTCAGGTGGCAACTGCAAAAATATATTGTGTGTATAACCTAATGCGAAATCGATTATATTTCCATTATTTGAAGCACGATAACCTACACCGACAAGTTCCAACTCTTTCTTGTAACCCTGAGAAACACCAACAACCATGTTGTTGATCAATGCACGATACAAACCGTGGAAAGCGTGACGCTGTTTTGGGTTATCAAGCAAAGCATTTTCATTCTCAGTCAATACAACGTGACCATCAGCTATTTCAACATTGATAGAAGGATCAACAAACTGACTCAATTCTCCTTTAGGTCCCTTAACGCTAACTACATTATCCTTAAGAGTTACTGTAACTCCTGAAGGTATAGAAATAGGCAATTTACCAATTCTTGACATAGTTTATCCTCCTAATTAATATACATAACAAAGAACTTCACCACCTATTTTCAATTCAGCAGCTTCCTTGTTTGTCATTACACCTTTGGAAGTAGATATGATTGCAATACCTAATCCATTAATTACTCTCGGCATGTCTTTGTATCCAGTGTATTTACGCATACCTGGAGTTGAAACTCTAATAAGTTTCTTAATGGCGTTAACCTTGTTAACGGCATCATACTTCAAAGCCACTTTGATAGTTCCCTGAGGACCATCTTCTACAAATTTGTAGTTCAGAATGTAACCTTTGTCAAACAAGATTTTTGTAATCTCTTTTTTCAAATTTGATGCAGGCACTTCTACTACTCTGTGCTTAGCACTAATTGCATTTCTCAATCTAGTGAGATAATCTGCTATTGGATCTGTCATAAAATAAAATTGTTAAATTAATCAGGACTACCCTGACAATATTTAATAATAAAAAATCTTACCAGCTAGCTTTCTTTACACCCGGGATCAAACCGTTAGATGCCATTTCACGGAACTGAATACGTGAAATTCCGAACTGACGCATATAACCTTTTGGACGGCCAGTAAGTTTGCAACGGTTGTGCAAACGAATCGGATTTGAGTTTTTAGGAAGATCTTGCAATTTCTGTGCAGCTTCAAAAGCTTCAACAGGATCACCTGTATTAACGATTTTCTTGAGTGCAGCACGCTTCTCAGCATATTTTGCAACAAGTTTAGCTCTCTTTACTTCACGAGCTTTCATTGATTCTTTTGCCATAGCTTATCAATCTTTTTTAGCGTTTTTAAACGGTAAACCGAATTCTTTCAAAAGAGCATAACCTTCTTCATCAGTCTTAGCAGAAGTCACGAAAGTGATATTCATACCTAAGATTTTTGTGATGCTATCTATATTGATTTCAGGGAAGATAATCTGCTCTTGGATACCAAGAGTATAATTACCTCTACCATCAAACTTGCTTTCAATACCTTTGAAGTCACGGATTCGTGGCAAAGCTACACGAACAAGTTTTTCAAGGAATTCATACATTCTTTCACGACGCAAAGTTACCATAACACCGATAGGCATTTTTTTACGTAACTTAAAGTTTGCGATATCCTTACGAGATACAGTCGCAACAGCTTTCTGACCAGTAATTGCAGTCAACTCGTTTATTGCAACATCAATGATCTTCTTGTCAGCTACAGCCATTCCCAAACCTTGATTGATAACAATCTTCTTGAGAACCGGAATCTGCATTGTTGAAGAATACTGGAATTGATTCTTCAATGCTGGAGCTATACGCTCAGCATATTCTTTCTTTAGGCTTGTAGTATTACTCATTTATTAGATCTCCTCTCCTGATTTTTTTGCATAACGAACAAATGTTCTTCCGTCAGAACTTTCTCTTCTACCAATTCGTGTTGGTTTGCCTGTTTTAGGATCAACAGGGTTAAGGTTTGAGATGTGAATAGGAGCTTCCTGTTTCACAATACCTCCCTGAGGGTTCTTAGCATTAGGCTTAGTACTCTTAGATACCATATTGATACCTTCTACCAAAGCGCGTCCTTCTTTAACAAGAACTTTCAACACACGTCCAGTCTTACCTTTATCTTCACCAGAGTTAACGTAAACTGTATCGCCTTTTTTAATATGTAATTTACTCATTACTTAAATCTTTTACAAAATTAAAGTACTTCAGGTGCCAAAGAAACTACTTTCATGTTTGCATTACGCAATTCTCTTGCAACCGGACCAAAGATACGACTTCCTCTAATTTCGCCAGCGTTGTTAAGCAATACGCAAGCATTATCATCAAAACGAATATAAGAACCGTCAGCACGACGAATTTCTTTCTTAGTACGTACGATCAGGGCTTTTGATACGGCACCTTTTTTAACATCACTTGAAGGGATTACACTCTTTATTGAAACTACAATAACATCCCCAACAGAGGCATAACGTCTTTTTGTACCGCCTAAAACACGGATACAAAGAGCTTCCTTAGCACCACTGTTGTCACACACTGTAAGTCTTGATTCTGTCTGTATCATGATTACTTAGCTCTTTCAATAATTTCAACTAATCTCCATCTCTTAGTTTTGCTCAATGGACGAGTTTCCATGATACGAACTGTATCGCCTGGAAGACATTCGTTCTTCTCATCGTGAGCATGGTATTTCTTCGTTTTGCTAACGAACTTACCATAAATAGGGTGTTTCTCTTTAAACTTAGCAGCAACAGTAATGGTCTTATCCATCTTGTTGCTAATAACAACACCAGTTCTTTCTTTTCTTAAATTTCTAACTTCCATGTGGACCATTATTATTTGTTAAGTTCTCTCTGACGCAATTCTGTCTTCATTCTTGCGATAGTTTTACGCAACTGTTTAATCTGAGCAGGATTAGCCAAAGGAGAGATTGAATGATTCAAAACCATCTGTTTGTAATTAGCTTCTTCAGTCTGTATTCTTTCAGCTAATTCGCTAGTAGCTATTTCTCTTATTTCTGCTATCTTCATATCTCAATTAAGCATTTTGACTTGCGTCGTAATCACGTCTAACAATAAACTTAGTAGTAACTGGAAGTTTCTGAGCTGCAAGGCGCAGAGCTTCTTTAGCAATATCAAAAGGAACTCCTTCAACTTCAATCAGGATACGTCCTGGAGTTACCGGAGCAACAAATCCTTCTGGAGAACCTTTACCTTTACCCATACGTACATCGGCAGGTTTACGAGTAATAGGTTTATCAGGGAATATACGTATCCAAATCTGTCCCTGACGCTGCATATATCTTGTTACAGCAATACGAGCTGCTTCAATCTGACGTCCAGTGATCCATTTTGTCTGTAAAGATTTGATACCAAATGTACCAAAAGCCAACTGATGACCTCTCTGGGCATTACCTTTAGCGCTACCTTTCTGCTGTCTTCTGAATTTTGTCTTTTTCGGTTGTAACATAATTCCTAAAATTCAAATTCGTTAGCGATTGTTGTTTCTTTTCTTACGGAAATTCTTTCCACCATTGTTTGCACCGTTGCCACGGCCTGTTTCCTTAGTCTGTGTGAAGTTAGGAGCCAACTCACGTTTTCCATAAACTTCGCCACGGCATATCCATACCTTAATACCAAGAAGACCTACTTTTGTCAATGCTTCTGCATGACAATAGTCGATATCAGCACGGAATGTATGAAGTGGAGTACGTCCTTCCTTGTACATTTCTGAACGAGCCATTTCAGCACCATTCAAACGTCCGGAGATAAGGATCTTTATACCTTCAGCGCCCATACGCATTGTGTTAGCAATTGCAGTCTTGATAGCGCGTCTGTAAGCGATTTTTCCTTCAACCTGACGTGCAATGTTATTAGCAACAATCACAGCGTCTAACTCAGGTCTTTTAACTTCGAAGATATTAATCTGAATATCTTTGTCAGTGATCTTCTTCAACTCTTCCTTCAACTTATCAACTTCCTGACCACCTTTACCTATGATAATACCTGGACGAGCAGTGCATACAGTGATTGTCACCAATTTCAGAGTACGTTCAATTACAATTCTTGAAACGCTTGCTTTAGCAAGTCTGGCATTCAAGTACTTACGGATTTTGCTGTCTTCGAGCAAAGCGTCACCATAATTTTTGCCACCGTACCAATTTGAATCCCATCCTCTGATAATTCCTAAACGGTTGCTTATCGGATTAACTTTCTGTCCCATCTACTCTTAATTTTGATTATCATTAGTATTTTTAGAATCAACGAACAAAGTCACATGATTTGAGCGTTTGCGGATTCTGTATCCTCTACCCTGTGGAGCTGGTCTCATACGTTTAAGAGTTGCACCACCATCAACATAAATCTTAGTTACAAACAGTTCACCGCTTTCAGCCTTACGTTCGTTTTTCTGTTCCCAGTTAGCAATAGCAGAGCGTAACAATTTTTCCACTCTTGCAGAAGCTTCTTTAGAAGAAAACTTCAGTACACCAAGTGCTCTATTCACTTCCATTCCACGGATCATGTCAGCCACGAGACGCATTTTTCTTGGAGATGTAGGAACATTCTGCAACTTGGCAAAATACATGGTTTTAAGGGCTTCTTTTCTTTTTTCAGCCGATATTTTTTTTCTTGCTCCCATTATTATTTACTTTATTATTTTTCAAACAAGTTTCCTGTTATTTTTTCTTGTTACCGGCGTGTCCACGGAATGTACGAGTAGGAGCGAATTCTCCCAACTTGTGACCTACCATGTTTTCTGTAACATAAACAGGAATAAATTTGTTACCGTTATGAACTGCAATAGTATGCCCAACAAAATCAGGCGAAATCATTGAAGCTCTGGCCCAAGTCTTAACAACTGATTTCTTGCCGCTTTCATTCATAGCAAGCACCTTCTTTTCCAGTTTTACATTAATATATGGACCTTTTTTTAATGAACGACTCATAATTTACTCAATTAATCAGTTATTACTTTCTTCTCTCAATTATATACTTAGAAGACTGTTTCTTAGGTGCTCTAGTCTTCAAGCCCTTAGCATACAAGCCTGTACGTGATCTTGGGTGACCTCCAGACTGACGTCCTTCACCACCACCCATTGGGTGATCAACAGGGTTCATTACAACACCACGGTTGTGTGGACGACGACCTAACCAACGAGAACGTCCTGCCTTACCAGAAGATTCAAGTGCGTGGTCAGAGTTACCTACACTACCGATAGTAGCTTTACAAGCACTCAAGATTTGTCTTACTTCACCTGAAGGCAATTTAATTACACAATATTTTCCTTCACGAGAAGTCAACTGAGCAAAATTACCAGCCGATCTTACTAAAGCTGCACCTTGTCCTGGACGTAATTCAATATTGTGAATAACTGTACCTACAGGAATGTTTTCAAGCGGAAGTGCATTACCAATCTCAGGCGCTGCAGTCGCTCCAGACATCAAAGTGCTGCCAACTTGCAATCCATTAGGAGCAATAATATATCTCTTTTCTCCATCAGCGTAGAACAACAAAGCGATACGAGCCGAACGGTTTGGATCGTACTCTATTGTCTTAACTACTGCTGGAACACCGTCTTTATTTCTCTTGAAGTCGATGAAACGGAATTTTCTCTTATGACCACCGCCGATATAGCGCATTGTCATTTTACCAACGTGGTTACGACCACCAGTAGAACGCTTTCCACATACAAGAGATTTTTCTGGTACCGATGCAGTAATTTCTTCAAAAGTACCAATAATTTTGTGTCTCTGCCCCGGTGTTGTGGGCTTAAATTTACGTACTGCCATCTTATTTATTAAATATTGCTATAAAAATCAATAGTATCGCCTTCTTTCAATGTCACTATTGCTTTTTTGTAAGCATTAGTACGACCTTTAATCAGGCCAGATTTAGTATAACGGCTCTTGTTCTTACCAGCATAACGGATAGTGTTTACATTAAGAACTGTTACGTTATACAAAGCTTCGATTTCACTCTTAATCTCTAATTTGTTAGCATCAGGACGCACAATAAAACCGAAACGATTGAACTTTTCAGTTATAGCTGTCATTTTTTCTGTTACTAACGGTTTAATAATAATTCCCATTTTACTAAGCCTCCTTTAATTATTTAACTAAGGTTTCCTCGATAGCTTTCAATGCACTCTCAGTTACAACAAGAGTTTCTGCATTCAATACAGAGTAAGTATTTAACGCAGAAGCAATTGCCAAGTTTGTACGCTCTAAGTTTCGAGCGGACAAATATACGTTTTTATTTGCTTCCGGCAAAACCATAAGTAGCTTTTTGCCAGCCACTTTCAGATTATTCACAACATTTATAAATTCTTTAGTCTTTGGAGCTTCAAAACTGAAATCTTCAACTACTACGATGTTGTTACTCTGAGCCTTATAAGCTAAAGCAGATTTACGTGCTAAAGCCTTAACCTTCTTATTTAATTTGAACCAATAATCACGTGGTTTAGGACCAAACACGCGAGCACCACCTACCAAAAGTGGAGAGTTGATATCACCGCGACGTGCACCGCCACCACCTTTCTGACGACCCAATTTACGAGTAGAACCGCTAATTTCGCTTCTTTCTTTTGATTTGTGAGTTCCCTGGCGCTGATTAGCCATGTACTGCTTAACATCAAGATAGATAGCGTGATCGTTTGGTGTAATACCGAAGATAGCGTCGTTAAGAGCTACTTTTCTACCAGTATCTTCACCTTTAATATTTAATACGTTAACTTCCATTATTTCTCAATTATTACGATTGAACCTTTGTAACCTGGAACTGAACCTTTGATAAGAAGAAGGTTATGTTCAGGAATTACTTTTAATACCTGCAAGTTGTGAGTAGTCACTCTATCACCACCCATTTGTCCGCCCATGCGCATTCCTTTGAATACTTTTGCTGGGTAAGAACAAGCACCGATAGAACCCGGTTTACGTGCGCGGTTATGCTGACCGTGTGTAGTCTGTCCGACACCGCCGAAACCATGACGTTTTACAACACCCTGGAAACCTTTACCCTTAGAAGTACCAATAACGTCAACATAAGCTGAATCATTGAACAATTCTACAGTAATAGTGTCTCCTAAATTCAATTCCTGTGAGAAATCTTTGAACTCGGCCAAGTGTCTCTTTGGAGTTACACCAGCTTTCTTAAAGTGTCCCATCAAAGGCTTTGTAGTATGCTTTTCTTTCTTGTCCTGGAAACCTACCTGAACAGCAGCATAACCATCTTTTTCTACACTCTTAATCTGAGTAACTACACAAGGACCAGCTTCGATAACAGTGCATGGTACATTCTTACCATCAGCACTGAATACGGATGTCATTCCGATTTTCTTTCCTAATAATCCTGGCATTTCAGTTAAATTTTAATTGATTAAACTTTAATTTCTACTTCTACTCCACTTGGTAACTCTAACTTCATCAAAGCATCTACTGTCTTAGCAGTTGAGCTATAGATGTCGATAAGTCTCTTATAAGAAGACAATTCAAACTGTTCACGTGACTTCTTGTTTACGAAAGTCGAACGGTTAACAGTAAAAATTCTTTTGTGAGTTGGCAATGGAATAGGACCACTTACGATAGCACCTGTTGCCTTCACAGTTCTTACAATCTTTTCAGCTGACTTATCAACCAAGTTATGATCGTAAGATTTCAGTTTAATTCTGATTTTCTGACTCATTGTTAAATTTTTAATTAATTATTATTGATAAGATGAAGCATGAGGGCTAAGAGTCATTCGCTAGCCCTCATAGGCTTCAAGATATTATTTATTAAACTAGATCAACGCGACCTTTAACTTCTTCAAGAACAGTCTTAGCGATTGAGCTTGATACCTGTGCATGGTGATCGTATGACATTGATGATGTAGCACGACCTGAAGTGATTGTACGCAAAGCAGTAACATAACCGAACATTTCAGCCAGTGGTACCATAGCTTTTACAATACGTGCTCCTGAACGGCTTGATTCCATACCTTCAACCTGACCACGACGTTTGTTCAAGTCACCGATAACATCACCCATGTTTTCTTCAGGAGTTACAACTTCAAGCTTCATGATAGGCTCCATCAAAACTGGACCTGCCTTAGCACATGCATTCTTATATGCCTGGATTGCACAGATTTCGAAAGACAACTGGTCTGAGTCAACCGGGTGGAAAGAACCATCTTTCAACACTACTTTCAAAGAATCAAGAGGGAAGCCAGCCAACACACCATTCTTCATTGCAGTCTGGAAACCTTTCTGTACTGAAGGGATAAATTCCTTAGGCACGTTACCACCTTTAACCTCATCGATGAACTGAAGTCCACCTTCTTTGTAATCTTCGTCAACTGGGCCGATAGTTACGATGATATCAGCAAACTTACCACGACCACCAGACTGTTTCTTGTAAACTTCACGAAGCTCTACAGTCTTAGTAATAGCTTCCTTGTAGTTAACCTGAGGACGACCCTGGTTACATTCAACCTTAAATTCACGTTTCAAACGGTCGATAATGATATCCAAGTGAAGCTCACCCATACCAGAGATAACTGTCTGACCTGTCTGTTCGTCAGTTCTTACAGTAAATGTTGGGTCTTCTTCAGCAAGTTTAGCCAAACCGTTAGAAAGTTTGTCAAGGTCTTTCTGAGTCTTAGGTTCTACTGCGATACCGATAACTGGTTCAGGGAAGTCCATAGACTCAAGAACGATTGGAGCAGTTTCGTCGCACAAAGTATCACCTGTACGGATATCTTTGAAACCAACACCTGCACCTATATCACCAGCGCTGATTACTTCAACTGGATTCTGCTTGTTTGAGTGCATCTGGAACAGACGAGATACACGTTCTTTCTTGCCTGAACGAGAGTTAAAGATATATGAACCGGCTTCAATCTTACCTGAGTAAACGCGGAAGAAAGTCAAACGACCAACGTATGGGTCAGTTGCAATCTTAAACGCCAAAGCAGAAGTCTTTTCATCTTCATCTGGTTTACGATCTTCTTCAGCACCAGTAGTTGGGTTTGTACCAACAATGTTTGGAGTATCTAGAGGAGAAGGCAAGAAAGCGCAAACATAGTCAAGAAGAGTCTGTACACCTTTATTCTTGAATGAAGAACCGCAGAACATAGGAACGATATCCATTTTCAATGTTCCGGCACGGAGAGCACGTAAGATTTCTTCTTCTGTGATAGTAGAAGGATCATCAAAATACTTCTCCATAAGCGCTTCGTCGAACTCTGCTACTTTTTCAAGCATCTTGTCTCTCCATTCCTGAGCTTCATCAACAAGGTTAGCTGGGATTTCTTCTATATCATAGTCAGCGCCCATTGTTTCATCGTGCCACAAGATAGCTTTCATCTTGATAAGATCAACTACACCTTTAAAGTTTTCTTCAGCACCAATAGGAATAACCACCGGACATGGATTAGCACCCAATACATCCTTCATCTGACGAACTACTTCGAAGAAGTCAGCACCAGAACGGTCCATTTTGTTAACATAACCGATACGTGGTACATTGTACTTATCAGCCTGACGCCATACTGTTTCTGACTGTGGCTCAACACCACCTACAGCACAATAAGCTGCAACAGCACCGTCAAGAACACGCAATGAACGTTCAACCTCAGCAGTGAAGTCAACGTGTCCCGGAGTGTCAATAAGGTTTATCTTGTATGTATTACCTGCATATTTCCAACGAGTTGTAGTAGCTGCAGAAGTAATTGTAATACCACGTTCCTGTTCCTGCTCCATCCAGTCCATTGTTGCAGCACCGTCATGAACCTCACCGATTTTGTGTGTCAGACCTGTGTAGAACAATATACGTTCAGAAGTTGTTGTTTTACCGGCATCGATGTGAGCCATGATACCGATATTACGGGTCAAGTGCAAATCTTGTTTAGCCATTTTAATTACTAGTTATTAAATTATTACTTGATTAAAATCTGAAATGCGCAAATGCACGGTTAGCTTCAGCCATACGATGCATATCTTCTTTACGCTTGAATGCACCACCCTGCTCGTTGTAAGCATCAAGGATTTCAGCAGCCAATTTATCAGCCATACACTTTCCACCACGTTTACGAGCAAACAATATCAAGTTCTTCATTGAGATTGACTCCTTACGTTCAGGACGAATTTCAGTAGGAACCTGGAAAGTTGCACCACCGATACGGCGTGATTTAACTTCAAGCTGTGGAGTCACATTATCAAGAGCCTTTTTCCATACATCTAGAGCAGAAGTTTCATCTGCAGGCAATTTAGTGCCAACTACATTAAGAGCACCATAAAAGATTTCATAAGAAGTATTCTTCTTTCCATCATACATCAGATGGTTAACGAATTTAGAAACCTTCTGATCATTAAATACTGGATCCGGAAGGATCACACGTTTTTTTGGTTTTGCTTTTCTCATTTTGTTTGACAATTTATGTTTAGTTTGGGGCTGCACCTCTGTTCGCTTCAACATCTCCTCCGAGATATTTACTCAACCTTAAAGCTTTTCCAACAAACCAAAACGAAATTAATAAAGTCTTTACTTAAAAGGATTGTACTCAGCTAATATTATTTTTTACCTTTAGCTGCTGGAGCTTGTCCTGGTTTTGGACGTTTTGCACCATATTTAGAACGTCTCTGTGTACGGCCTGCTACACCTGCAGTATCCAATGTACCGCGAACGATGTGATAACGTACACCTGGAAGGTCTTTCACACGACCACCACGTACCAATACGATTGAGTGTTCCTGCAAGTTGTGTCCTTCTCCTGGGATATAAGAGTTAACTTCCTTAGAGTTTGTCAGACGCACACGAGCAACTTTACGCATTGCTGAGTTAGGTTTTTTCGGAGTTGTAGTATAAACACGAACGCAAACACCACGTCTCTGAGGACATGAATCAAGCGCTGGTGATTTACTTTTCTCAACCAAAACCGTTCTTCCTTTTCTTACTAATTGTTGAATAGTAGGCATTTTGTTTGATTTTTAAATTTATATTATTGTTTATTCAAATTCCAATCCTAAAGCGAAACTACATATTTCGGGTTGCAAAGGTACGAATAAGTTTTTAATACACAAACACTTTTAATAATAAAAAAGGCCCGATTTGCATAAATAACGGCAAATCGGACCTAATTAAACATTTTTTATTCTTTTTTAAGCTTCACCTTTAAAATCACTCAATGGCGGAACAAAAGTTTTTCCTCCATTTTCATTATTTGCATTACGCTCTTCCGGCATTTTCACCGTACCAAAGTTGCGTTCATATTTAATCATATTATCCTGAAGGGCATACATGAGTCTTTTGGCATTTTCAGGAGTCATGACTATTCTTGATTGTACTCCTGCTTTTGGCAAACCAGGCAATACAGAAACAAAATCTATTATGAATTCTGAAGTTGAATGTGTTATAATAGCCAGATTGGCATAAGTACCTTTTGCTACATCTTCTTTCAGTTCTATCTGTAGCTGATTATTTTTATTTTCGTTTTCCATGATAATTTATAATTTATAGAATTAATATCAGGACAAATATATGACAAATAATATAGCCATACAAGAAAAGAATATAAAAAGTTATATGCCGACTAACAAAAAAAATCGTTACATTTGCCATATAACATAGTGCCTATGAATTATTTAAGCCTTCCATATATATACATTATTCTGCTGTCATTGTTCTATTCAGTTACAGCATCATCTCAATCTGTAGCATTCAATCATCTCACTACAAAAGAAGGGTTATCACAACTTTCCGTAAACAGTATTTATGTAGATGAATTCGGAATCCTTTGGATTGGAACAAGAGTAGGTCTAAACATATACGATGGTCAAAAAATACACACAATTAATAAAGAAAAGTCCGATCCAAACAGCCTGCCTTCAAATATTATATTACAAGTAACGGGAAACAAAGATGGAAAGGTTTATATATTGAGCCCCGACTGTGTCAGTGAACTGAATATCATGACACAAAGATTCAAAATATTAAAAGAAGACAAAATAGGCTGTATTTATTATAGAGACAAACTTTATATAACAATAGGTAATTCAATATTAACCTATAACGACAATGGTTCATTCGAAACATTTTATACACTTCCAGACAATTCGATTAAAACTATAAACTCCCTCATCGTTGACGACGAAGGAAACATGTGGATTGGAACACCATCATATGGCGTATTCAAATACGACACGCAAAATTCTACAACAAAACACGTAATAGAACACGGCAATATCACCAAAATGTATATTGACCAAGAAAAGACTTTATGGATTGGGAGCTGGGAGAACGGGCTTTATACCATAAAAAAGGATGGGGAAATAAACAACTATAAAACCAGCGATATCAAGAGGTCAATATCATCTGACTTTGTTAGAGCAATATGTCAGGATAACCAAGGGAATATCTGGATTGGGACTTCCAACGGCATAGACAAATACGACAGGACAAACAGTGAATTTATCCACTATTCTTCTGGCGAGACAGACCATGACCTAACAGATTCATCCGTATGGTGTATAGAAAAAGACGCCCAAGGTACCCTTTGGATTGGAACATATTTTGGAGGAGTCAACTATGTTAATCCCGAATACTCAATCTACAGAAGATACTACTACTCAAAAGAAGAAGGAAAAGGATTAAGTAGTCCGGTAATAGGAAGAATGACAGAAAACAAAGACGGTAAAATCTGGATTGCAACCGAAGGTGGTGGAGTAAATCTTCTTGACAGAACTAGCAGAACCATAAAATGGCCGAAAGGAATATCAGGTCCATCAAATTCACTTTCACACAATAATGTCAAATCATTATATTACGATGAAGACCAAAACACACTTTGGATAGGGACTCACACCGGAGGGCTGAACAAATACGACATCAAGACCGGACGTATAACCCTATATATGCATCACAGTGGTAACGAAACCTCTCTCCCGTCAAATATCATAAGAGACATTGAGCCTTACACCTCAGACAGTCTGATCATAGCCACTCAAAACGGAATATGTATTATGGAAAAGGAAAGTGGCAAATGCAGGCATATACTGCGCAATCTTCCTAACGGGAAATCCTTAGGAATGGTAGCCGATATTACACTGGATAAAAACAATAATCTGTGGATTGCGGCGACAGGAGAAGGAGTATATGTCTATAACATGTCATCATCCAATGTAAAGAATTACCGTAATGATACAACACGGGAGGGAAGCATCAGCAGCAATAATATAAATAACATAATAACAGACAGCAAGAACAATATATGGATATGTACATCCGGTTGTGGTCTTGACTTGTATA
Source organism: Bacteroides sp. ET336 (assembly GCF_024733815.1). Classification (NCBI taxonomy): domain Bacteria; kingdom Pseudomonadati; phylum Bacteroidota; class Bacteroidia; order Bacteroidales; family Bacteroidaceae; genus Bacteroides; species Bacteroides sp. ET336. The sequence goes on along the minus strand of NZ_JANRHK010000012.1, from coordinate 85,953 downwards.
TACCCGAAACTGACAGCTTCAGGAATTTCGACAAACAAAACAACAATCTGGCAAATGATTGCATATACCAGGCCTGTGAATCGCCGGTAACCGGAAACTTATTGCTTATCACGACTGATGGTTTCTCAATCTTCGACAAAGAAAAAAAGATATTCTACAATTATAATTCCCAAAATGGTTTTCCTATTGATGCTGTCAATGAAAACGCATTATATATAGCCTCAGATGGTGAAGTATTCTTAGGAGGAATACGAAATATGGTATCGTTTTATGAGAAAGACCTGTTTCTTAAGCATAAGCCATACAGCATTATACTCACCGGCCTAGTTGTTAACGGTAACTACATAAATGTAGGAGATAAAACCGGTATTCTTAAAGAATCACTGAATTATACCAGACAAATTACATTGTCGCACAAGGAAAATATATTCAGCATTGATTTTGCCGTAACCAATCATATACCGGAAAACAAAGATAAAATAATATACAAACTTGAAGGATTTTCCGAACAATGGAACGAAGTCAGAAATTCCAATGAAATAACATATACTAACCTGAACCCTGGCTCATATACACTGGTAATAAAAGCTCAGAACGAAGATACATCCATATGTAAACCTATAAGAATTGATATAAAAATCAAGACTCCATTCTATAAAACACCGATAGCATATATAATCTACACACTATCGGCTGCATTGTTATTATGGTATATCATCAGTATTTATATAACTCGTTTACGCCTGTCCGAATCATTGAAATTAGAACAAAAGCATGCCGAAAACATAAAAAAAGAAAATCAGGCACAACTTAAACTCTTCACTAACATATCGCATGAATTCCGCACACCGCTTACACTTATAATATCACAAATAGAAACTCTTATACAAAACAACAGATTTACCAATCAAACATACAACAAACTTTCAATAGCATACCACAACTGCATGCAACTGCGTGAACTAATCACCGAACTGCTCGACTACAGGAAGCATGAGATGGGACATCTAAAACTACAGGTATGCCATAACGACATCATACATTTCGTTAGAGAAAATTATATTCTGTTCAGCGATTATGCTTCCAAGAACAATATAACCATTGAGTTCAATACAGATTATGAAAGTCTGGATCTATGGTTCGACCCCAAACATTTTCAGAAAGTTATAAACAACCTCCTTTTCAACGCAATTAAAAGTACCGGCAATGGAGGCAAGATATCTATAGAAGTAAAGAAAGACAATAAAAACGCTATAATATCAATATCAGACAACGGTAAAGGAATACCTGCTAAAGATATTGACAAGATATTTGATATCTTTTATCAGGTAGAAGATTCTAACAGCTCAATACCTGGAACAACAGGTTCTGGTATAGGTCTGGCCTTTGTGAAGACTATTATAGACATGCACCATGGAAATATTAAAGTAAACAGTAAGGAAGGAGAAGGCTCAACTTTCAGTATTAGCCTTCCACTAGGTAAAGCTCATTTTTCAAAAAGTGAAATCATTTTCTCACAACCTACTGATTACTCTCCTCCTGTATTTAACTCTCCTACCCCTATTATTCAGTCAGATCAATCGGAAAGCACAACAGAGATAGCTGAAATTTCATCAAAACTACAAAGCAAGCCACAAATGTTCATCGTCGAGGACAATGAACAAATACGTGCCATGCTGAAAGAAATTCTGTCTCCGTTCTATTACATCCGTTCATTTGCTACAGCAGAAAGCGCGATATCTGAAATAGAAGTTACTATGCCGGACATTGTAATAACCGACGTAATGATGCCGGGAATGGATGGAAAAGAGCTATGCAAGAGAATCAAGTCCAATCCTGCCACAAGTCATATACCTGTAGTCCTATTAACCGCACAGAATGCGATAGACCAATACATAGAAGGTCTTAGGACTGGAGCCGACGACTATATCACAAAGCCGTTCAATACCCAGTTGCTGATATCAAGGTGTAACAATCTTGTCAACTCACGTATTCTTCTTCAGGAAAAATTCAGCCATAAGCCGGAAACGACAGTACAAATGCTTGCCAACAATAAAATAGATAAAGAGATACTTGACAAAGCAATATCTATTATTGAAGCAAACATTAGCAATACAGATTTTAACATGAACACATTTGCCAGAGAAATGGGCATGGCCAGAACTAACTTATTTGCTAAAATAAAAGCTATTTCAGGACAGACACCGAATGACTTTATAATTAGTATACGTCTAAAGAAAGGAGCCTATCTTCTACGGAATAATCCTGAGCTAAACATAACAGAGATTGCAGAAAAAATAGGTTTCAGTTCACCAAGGTATTTTTCAAAATGTTTTAAGGATATCTATAATATAAGTCCACTAACTTATAGAAAAGGGAAAGACGAAAAATGAAGTTTGATACATAAAAAAACACCTTGACGTTTTTTAAATGTCAAGGCGTTTTTAAAAGCACTTATTTATTCGATATTCAATATCGTTTTATTGCTACATTTTTTTCAATTTCACATGCACAGGCAAGCCATTACGCAACAAGCATGAAAGTTCTGTATTACCATTTTCCATAGTTTTCAAGAAAACACCTTGTACGTTACCTTCAGCCTCCCAGGTTCCTTTCAGCTCGATGAAAGCAGGAGTAGGCATTTCTCTCCAATCTTTCTTATTAAGCATCTTCGGGCGTAAATTAGGATTTGAGATAGCAAGTACCAGACTACCGTCTGATTGTTTCTCCTCTATCAACAAAAGTTCAGTAGCAGATGAAATAACCTCACCGGCATTCAACCCCTTGGCAGGAGTAAAGAACGAATAAGCCAGTACATTCTTCGGAGCATATTTAATTATATGCAGTGAATCCTGCATTTCAACAATACTGAACAATTCGCCTTTTGTTTGCTTATCTGCCACTTCCTTCATCTTATCCTCATCTGCCGCAGGCACTACAACGAAAGAATAAGATTTCTTTTCAGGTTTTACTCCATGGTTAATATAAGCCTTTGCAGCGACCTCAGTAGCCGGCTTTGCAGCAAGTCCTTGCGAAGAGGGTGTCTCCTGCTTATCATATACAACCTTAACTTCATCATGTCCGGCAGGAACAAAGAAACCTGTAGATACAGGATTGATGAGGGTCAGCGGTTCACCGGAAGGTATAGTCTTATTGCTTCCGTTCGACAAAGACTTACCATTCACCATGAGTTTGTTATATTTCTTAGTTACTATAGTCTGGAAAAGATTAGTTGCCGTTATCATATCATCCGAATAATCTCCCTTTGCAGAGATACCATTACCTACACTGAACAACATTCCGTCAATAGCAAGAACAGACTTACAGAAAGTAAGATTAGTAGGTACAAACCTTTGGCTTCCCCAATGATCACCCTGATCGAAGGCAGCCGCATACAAACCATACTCTTTCATCGATACCGCACCTGCAAAGTTAGTAGTCTTCGCCTTTTGGTCGAATCTATCCTTATCGTTCTTATAAGGCATCATCTCTGCCCAATCGGTATAATGCACAGTAGTACTTCCAGGCATCATATTCCAGTCCCATCCTGCTCCCTTATTTTCATTTTTTGAAGGATATCCTGTAGCTTCAAGTCCCCCCTCGTACAATACCTCCAACGTACCGTGTCCCTGATATCTTCCGAAACGGTTAGTCTTGTTATATACCTCGCCGGTCCACAGCATCTGTGTTGGACATCTCATCACAGCCACCCATCCCGGTTGTCTGTACACACCGGCAGCACTATAGTTATACTGATAAAAGCCATTGGCATCTTTTGCCGGGAGCTTATACTTATCTGACTTAAAGAAATAGTTATAATATGCAGCGAGTTCCTCATCTATTTCAGTTCCATAAACATCAGCACCTATTTCAATCAACTGTTCAAAAAGTTTTTGCGTAAAGGGCACTTCAATGCTGTAGAAAGGATGACGTCCTGCCATACTGCAAGCATAAATACGGTCTTTATCTCCATCCGCGCGGACAGCAGTCATATAAATGGTTTCAATTGCAAACTTCAATCTTTCGTATGATTTTCTGTCTATCTTTAACGATGTACCTTTGAAACGATAGAAATATTCCACCCAAGTTCTATACGAGTACATATATCCATTATAATGTGCATTATGATGGAATCCTGTACCATCAGGCTTCAATATATCCTTGTTACCGACATTATATCTTGTACACACCCTCAAAAAGCCCGACAATAACTGCAAGTCCTGTATCGCCTGCTGATCGTCCGGATTGGCAATAGCCAGATTAAATACGTATGGTACAACATTGAAAATATAGTCGGAACTTATCCAGTTAAGGATTGCCTTATCCCCCTTACGTATAATATCCACTTCAAGCAGTTTCTGTACGGCTGCTATTACTTTTGCCTTACGTACATCATCCAGAACTGGAAGTGCACTCATCAGGTCCGTCGGTATTTTTCTCACATCGCTGTAATTACTATATACCAGTTTTGGCATCCTCATGAAAAAATTATGAGTGAACAGAAAATCAAGATATAAGTCTAAGTCAGCCTTACCTGATTTTCCCAATGTCAATGCTCCATACGACAATATACGGACATTCTTGGCTACGTCTCTAAGATGCTGATTTGTCACCTTATCACCCCAAAGATCGGCTCCTGTTACAGTATAGTCTCCCGTACGCTGCAGCATAAGCATCTTGAGAGCCATCTGTGCAGATTTCAACTCATTGTTAGAAGCTTTCGGTTCTGATAGCTTATACTTCTTTCTAAAGTCCTGAAGTTCTCTAAGCTTCACCTCGTCTATAGACTGCTGTGCGGACTGCACGTTTTCCATATCCACCATTGCCATAGCCGGCAAATAGGCAGCAGTCATTCCGGCTCCCAACAAGATAGTAAAAATGATATTTCTTTTAAGTTTCATGACTATAGATTATTAGTTTAATTATTTCAATGCATTGAGCCATGTCGGAACATACCCTAATCTTTTATACAGCTGTGCTTCATACAAAGATAATGGAGATACAGGAGCGTTCAAGCTTTCGTAATACTTAATCTGGCCTTCGGACGTATCAAATGGGACCTGAGTACCATTCCAACCAACAATGATTGGCGGCATGTTCTTCCACCATATGTTATTGTCATCCCACCAGAGCCATTTACCGTTCCAAGTTGTTTCACAAACCACTCTGGTAGCCTTCATGTTCCATATCGTCAGGTCATTCAGATGGTTCGGAAGCTGGTTAATATCTCCACCTTCTCTCCATGCCACAAAACCACCCTCGCACATATCAATCAAAGTAGCGCGCGGCTGTGTGGCATGCGATTCAAAGCAAGAATCATCACCCCATTTCACGTTCCAGATAACGGCTCCCATGCTTTGCTTGGACACACCGCATCCGTGATACTGACCTGCACTTTCCATATAGTCACCAAGATTCTGTCCACCACTATCAGTAGCTATTCTTCCATTACTGTGGTCGTAAACCTTTCCTATAAATATACGCGAAGAAGCTTGTGAACGAATAGCGGAATGCCCTCTATTACCCGAAATTTCAATATCGTAAGCTGAAGAATTTGCACTGTTAACAAACGAATGAGCCTCACTAACACTCTCAAAATCAACTCTTCTCATCCACGAATTAGTAAGCCTAATCATCTGTACCGGCTTGAAACCTCCATCATCATATGCACTTCCATGATGTTTGAAATCCTCCTTTGAATGGCCTAGAAATTTTAGGTCTTCTACCCCTACATTCTCATAATGAGGATATTTCTGTATTTTCCATCCCCATTTGGAATCTACCTTTCGCATTATAGGCTCATGAAAAGTCAAGGTATTTGAAGATATCGACTTTACCTGATGATAATCAACGACCTGAACTCCGTTATTAACCAGTTCAGTCCATGCCGGATCTAAGCTGTGAGGAGCGAGTTCCTCTGCTATAAGTTCTGTTGAGTTGTTTTTCAATGAAAGACAAACCCAGTCTCCAACGTTAATGCCACTTGTTGAACTTACTTCTACCGAAAATGTTCCTTTTTCTGCATTTCCTGTCACGTTACACAGGTCAGTCAGTCCACTGTTATGCTTGAACTCTAGCATATTGGGCGATGACCACATTTGATCTGGATTAGTCGGACCATTTGCTACAGCCATTTCAATAATTGTCTTGTCTCGGCCTGCTCCTTTGAATATTATATTTCCCATAGTGAGACGCAGGGTTGTTACAGTCTCATTTTCATCACCACCTCGTAAAATATATTTACCTTCCGGAAAATATATTATAGCATTGGCATTATTACCTTTGATAGAATACCTCAAAGTCTTATTTTCATCTGCCAATCCTTCTTCAGCTCCCATTACATCTTTCAATATTTTTATCAAAGCCGCTCTGTCCGAGAGTTCATCATCTCCGTTTGCCCCATAGTCCACCACATTATAAACTTTATAAGTAGCGCTCTTTTGCGCACCTCCTGATATATTGGCAGTATAATACTTATTACCATTATTATCGGTCTGAGGATTATTAAAATCAATATTAATATCCGGTGGTGCTACTTCACCATGCATATATCCTGCGTATGAAAAATCAAGGAGCACGTTATCAGCAGATTGATTTACGAAATCATTCCATGCCTTGGCCGCTCCATTGTACATTTCTGTGGTAAGGAGTTTGACAGGCAAAGTAACCAGTCTGCAATATCCTTCTTTTGAGAATATCTTTATAATTATGTTCTCAGTATATGCCTCGTTTCTGTTATTAGTCGAAGGAGCCTGTATGGTAAGCAAATCATCATCTATCTTTATTTTCCAACCGATAGTTTCAATGGCAATGTTTTCTACTCCTACCTGCTCAATATCAAATATTCTTGTTTCATTCAGATGGAACTCTTCCGGATCAGTCTCGAGAATATTACGCTCAATAGTCAACGACAATCCTCCATACAAAGGAATATTACATTCCATTGTCTCTCCGTTATTCTTCCACTTCAATGTAAGTGTTTCTGAACCGTTTACGACAACCTCATCAAACAAAGAATAGCTAAAATCTACAAGAGAAGGATCTGCCATACCAATACCACCAGTCCATTCACCATCACCGAATCGATATTCCCACATTCCTTCCGAATTGATTCTGAACTCAGGAGTCATTCCGTTTTCAGGCTTAGAGCTTACTTGCTTACCTTCACTATCAACCAGTGGTTGGGTTTCTTCACCATTCATGGTATAATACCAGAATCCGTCTTCACCTATTGATACTATAGGAAGCGGTTCTGATGGTTTACCACTATATACTGTCATTCTTTCTCCATTGCTCAGGTCAAGAACGTAATCACCGGTTTCTTCATTCACACTGTAACCCAAAATTAGGATTTGTCCATTCAACAGATCCTGATAATTGGCTACGTAAGCATTCAGTTTATCCAGTTCCGGCTGCAATTTATCCAAACGTGATATCAGGTCGTTGATATCATTGCGGAGGTCTTCTCTGTCGTCGCAAGAATAAAATGCGACGACAGAAAATAGACTTAATATGTAAATAAATAATTTCTTCATGGTTCAATCTCTTATTTTATTGTTGCTCCATAACCGGAATACTCAGCCTTAGGCTTGAAAGTCAAAGATTGCACATCAACTACATCGAAAGGCGACTCTCCAACTTTCAGATTAGTAATTTCTGTACATCCATCAGGTTTGCTTCCACCATAAAATACTTGCCAGATACTTGTTTTAGTCTCGCTTCCTGATGCAAATTCACCTTTAACGCCAACATTATTTTCCACTTGACAAGCAACTCCAGTAAAATCAAATTTAGAATCACTTGTACTAGCTTTAAGTATCAAATTATTTGCCGTAAATTTTTCTGAATAGAAAATATTATTTTTAGCTATAACGCTTGACAATTTAGCAGAAAAAAAGTATGCATTAGTAGCAGATGTCACCTTATAGAACGTATTATTTTCCATCGTAAAGCTAGCTGTTGAAAGTTTTAACGAAAACAATCTCGTTATATAATCTTCACCACTACTATAAAAGATGTTATTTTTAAGTATAATTCCAAATTGTGGATAAGCAAGACCATCAGCAACAAAAAAGCTCTTGGTACATCCAGCAAAATCCAACACAGAATTAGATATAACAAATTCATCTATGTACCTATCTATTTGCTCAGGCTTTGAAGAACCATTCGAATAAAATGGCTGAGTGGGATTCAATTTAAAAACACACTTATCAAAAATAACTTTCTTCATATGTCCATAGTTTATCATTGAATAATTAGCCTGATTAGCCGTAATTTCAACGTTATAACATAAGAATAAAGATTTATTCTCAGCATCTACTTCTTTTAGCTTTATATACTGACCATTTATTACGAAAGAAGACTTCTGCGATGAATTATCACCAATAATGATAGTATTACCCAAATTAGAACTTGTAGAAACATAATTAAGCTTAATATCCTGACCAGGCTTTACAAAATAGATAGTATTATCACTAGTAAGATCAACATTTCCTTCAACATATATGGCATCCGGATAAAGTTGATTATTAATCTGTACTCCTGCAATCTCAAATGTCTCGCCATTATTATACTTCTCATAATAACTTGTAACCTCATCTGCATCACCATCATCACCTTGTTCACCATCGCCTATCTCAACCTGAATCTTATCTACAGCCCAATTGATTCCTTTATTTGCCTGAACGACAACATCCTTGGTATTGTCAGCGGTCGCTCTTGTAAATGTTGAAGCAGAAGCAGAAACCGGAGCTGTCAGTGACAGTTCAGCTTTACCATCAACCGGTTCGCTTAAAGTGGCAATCCATCCATTAGGTGCAGTTACTATAGAATTGTCTCCGCTTATGTTTACATTAAGTTTAACAGTAGCTCCTGCAGCAACAAAAAGAACATTGCCGTCAAAGCCTGATACACCTTCTGTTATAATTTCGCATGTCAGTCCGTCAACAATAGGCATTTTCAATGTTTGAGAATTCTCATCATTCAAAACCACTACCAGATAACCGTCTTTTACCTCTACGCTTTTAAAGAACTGATCACCGTTGTTTATTGTCTCTGTAGTAGCCTGAACCTTATCACCGTTTGAATTAACAACATACTGCCATTCACCTGCACCAAACTTTACCTGCCAGTAATTTGTACCTTCTTCAATTCTGAATTCCGGAGTAGCTCCGTTCTGACCTACAGCCGGCTGACCTAAAGATTCTCCATTTACAGTCCAATTTCCGTTTTCATCTATACCTATAGACGGATAATTTACCGAACCTGTTTTACCTTGAGTAAGAGTTATTTCACTTCCATCACTCAATGTCAATTTATATGTACCCGTAGTTTCATCATATGTATATGAAGAAATTGTTTTATTTCCATCAATAAGAACCCTTAGCGCATTCATGTTTTCATTAATAGAAGCGACTTGGGCTTCAAGACTCTCGACACGATTCTTCAATTCATCAATGTCGTTTCTCAAATCGTCAGTATTACAGCTGGCGAGAGCCAAAACTGCCAGCATGAAAGGCATTAAAAATTTAAAGGTTTTCATAATATATATTTTTTATTATTTTACATTTATAACCACATTGATGATTTTATTTACATCATGCTTATAGTTTACATTATTAAATACAAATGTTGCCTTATAAGTACCTACATTATTGTAAGTATAAGTATATGTCGGCAAATCCTGTGACAAATTCTTCACATTTTCGCCTTTATCAGGCTGACACGCCTGAATATTGATTGGATCCGACACAAGCCAAGCTGTTTTCCATTCATAGGTACTACCTGTACCCTGTATGAAGAAGCCGCCATTTGCCACACTAGACATATTCCACAAGCCAGGGACATTAGCCGTTACCGTTCCATAAGCCAAATTCTCTGGTAAATAGGTTGAAACACTAGTCCAGTCATTTCCCTTTTCATCTGTTTCTTCATTCTTTATTGATTTCTCATAAAGATAATTGTGATTGAAGTTCAGTGCGGTAAACATGAAATTACCTGCATATTGTGTAGTAACAGAATTATTTCTCAATACATTCTCTATACACATCGAGTCAAAATAATACTTAGGTTGGTTTGTTGCAGAAGCTCCGGCAGTAGAAGGGTTTTTACGCTCATCAGCATTATACGCCACAGCAACCACCAGATTCTTACCAATCATATTCTTCACATCTAGCTCTACTTTCAACGCCTCAACCACGTTAAGCGCAAGATTGTCATAATCTGTATGATCCCTCACCGGAATCCATTTACCATTCTTATAGAAATCAGCCACCAAAGTGGAATCCGCATTAAAATCAGTTTTTGACAATCCCGGGAAACCTTCCTGACCTAAAGCTGCGTCTGTAAATGTATAGAACACATCAATTGTATTGTTATATCTTTCATCGGAATACGATGCACCTTCCTGATAGATATTAAACTTCAGCTTCGATGATAAAATATCTTCCACTTGAGTCTCATACCTGTCTTTATATGTATATTGATGACCTGTCTCTCCACTGTAAAAAGTAACGAAATCAGGTTCTCCGTTTATATTGAACACCACAGGTTCACCCCTATTCACTGTAACCGTCAGTCCGTCCACAGTAACATTGGCACCAGGTGTAACACTTACACTAACGTCCTCAAGTCCCTTAGTCATTTCCTTGTTGCATGAAGTCATGACCAATGCTGAAATTAGAATTGTATATATGCTATATGTTTTCATTTAATATAGGTTTTATTCTTTATCAATAAATTACCATCCCGGATTATTATCAGTGATTGCCTTGTTTACGGCAGTCTCTGCATCAGGTATCGGATAATAATTATACGTATCCGAAATATTGAAATAAGTATATACGTTTGTTGGTCCTTGATTCCACTCACCTCCCGCACGCGCAGAGTTGTAAAGAGCGTTCATGTTTTCAACATATTCTCCCCAACGTATCAGGTCGAAACGGCGGGTATATTCGAAACACAATTCACGTCCTCTTTCATCCTTTACCATCTGCCGGAAGCTGATCTTGTCAAGCGAGCCTTCCTCCACCTTGTCTGCCCCGGCACGTTCTCTTACTTCGTTAAGATAAGCGTATGCATTTGTAGGACCGTTCAATTCATTCTCGGCTTCTGCAATCATAAGTAGTACATCCGAATATCTCAAGATAGGGAAATTAATGGCTGTATTATTCTTGTCTTTCTTGTCAGCTTCGTATTCACGACGGTATTTTGCGCACGCACGGGCTATGTTATTGGTAAATACTCCATTATAATCGTAGTCGCCATCCTTAGGTTCATCAGTATTCTTTTCCCAATTAACATTTCCATAAGAGAAAGACCTGCCATTATCATGTGCAAGGAAAGCATCTCTGAAACCAAGTTCATAAAATTTTCGTCCAGTCACTCCGGTGTTCTTTCCATCACTTTCCATATAAGCGAAAGGTGCAATGTTCCACAGGAATCGCGCATCCTTCATCTTAGTCAGATATGTCTGCCATATCGGGTCAGTTTCATCCTTCTTATCATATATTGCCTGTGTGAATTTAACTTCCATAGACATCAGGTTTTGTGTACTGGGAGCATTTGTGCAATACAATCTATACAACTTAGGAGTTGCAAAAATAAATTCATATGAATAACCCGGATCCGCAGAGCCAACAACATTCGATTTCGAAGACATGTCAGGAGCAGCAAGACCTATAATGTTACCGATTCTACCTTCAGCCTTCACGTCTGTTGTATTGTTACCAGAGAATTCCACTTCCCAGATACTTTCATTGGCCTTAGTATTGTATCTGTCAGAGCACAAATCTATAAAGTAATCCCAATAATCCGGAGCCAGATCATGTCCTCCTTTAGTTTCAACCAGTTTTGCATATTTCAAAGCTTCCTCATAATAAGTCTTATTTTCTTCCTCTGTCGCAGGTCTATTATCACGATGAAACTCACCGGCACGGAAAAGATATATTCTAGCCAACATTCCCCATGCCGCAGATTTAGAGATTCTACCAGGTTTATATCCAAGTTCTTTTGCAGAAAGAAGTCCGCCAGTTTCATCGTCAGAAACTTCTGCCATCTCCTTCACTATGAAATTATAAATTTCCTGTTTATCTGTACGGGGTATATCAAGCCCTATTACATCTTTTGTTGATTCTGTTTTGAATGGTACATCACCCCAACACTGAACAAGATTAAAATAGTAAAATGCCCTAAGAAATCTGACCTCAGATATATACTGAGCTTTCAGTTTTGCATCTATATCTGCCACTCTGTCAATATTCTCAAGGAAAATATTCGCACGATTTATTCCTGAATACAGAGTGTACCAAAACCCAGTCACTGCAGCATCACTCACAGTAGCATTATTACATACCAACCCTCTAGTTGCAGGAGCACGTCCCGAACCTCCATAATGCGCAAGGTCATCACCTGCGTTAAGATACATATAGTCAGCCCCATAGAAAGACGACTGTCCTAATATGGCATAAATACCGGTAACAAAAGATGTTGCCTCATCCGCCGTATTGAAATAAGTATCTATAGTCACCTTATACGGCTCTTTGTCCAAAAAATTGCATGATACGGACAAACTTCCAAGAGCCAATGTAAAAAGTGTATATTTTAGTATTTTCATAAACTTCTTTTATTTTATCTGTTTTACTGTATTTTTAGAATCCCAAATTCACACCGAAACTGATTGTATATGATCTCGGATATGATGAGAAGTCCAATCCAGGTGTCAAGGCACTGTTACGTACTGATACTTCAGGATCGTAGCCCGAATAACTTGTCAATGTCCACAAGTTCTGTCCAGCTAAATATAGGCGGACATTACTCAATCCAGCCTTGGCAATCATAGCTTTTGGGAATGTATATCCCAAAGTAAGAGTCTTAAGTCTTAGGAACGAGCCATCCTCCACTATTCTTGATGAGATCACTCTGTTCGAACTTGAAGTTGTAGCAGCCGGGATATCACTGTCAGGATTTTCCGGAGTCCAACGGTCAGCATAACTTGCATATTGGTTCAGCTCGCGTGCCCTATTGTTTGAGCTTTCAAAGAACAGACGATTGGCATTCATAATATCATTGCCATACGACCATTGGAAGAATATACTCAAGTCAAAACCTTTATATGTAAAATTATTCGTAAAACCACCGGTATGTATAGGAAGTCCGCGTCCTATTATAGTACGGTCATTTGAGTCAATAGTTCCATCACCATTCAAGTCCTTATATTTAGGCATACCCGGTTGAGTATTGTTCTCTGTAGAGAAATGAGGTATTCCGTTCTTCAGAGTATAAGTTTCACCGGACTTGTTGAAGTCATCATATTTATAAGTGCCCTCATACACATATCCGTACATCATCCCCATAGGCAATCCAACCTTTGCTATATAACTTGTCTGCGAATTATAATCCTGGTCGAATGTAGCTGCTGTCAACAGGCTTGTCTGATTTTCCGCCAATTCCAATACTTCATTCTTATTGAACGCAATATTGAAATCAGTTGTCCACGTAAAATTCTTGGTAGTAATATTCTTAGTACTCAAGCTCAATTCCAAACCATCATTCTTCACCTTTCCGATATTCTTTGTTGCACTATAGAAACCAGACGACAAAGGCACAGAGGCATTGAGCAGAAGATCACGTGTGACCTTACGATAAACATCTGCGGTAAAGTTGATTCTTTCTCTGAAGAAGCTCAAGTCTATACCCACATTCCACTGTTCTGTAGTTTCCCATTTAAGGTTATCATTACCTATAGCTATAGGCACTGTTCCCACTGTAGTATTATCACCATTAATAGGATATACGCCACTAGGGACACTACCGTTTGAAATATAATCACCTAACTTTGATTTCAATGCCTGCATCAATGCATAATAATCATATTCACCAATACGGTTATTACCGGTCAATCCCCAACTGGCACGCAACTTACCGGAGTCAAGCACCTTTCCAAGAGGTTTCATAAAATCCTCTTCCATAAAGTTCCATGCCAAAGAAGCAGAAGGGAAATAGCCGTATCTGTTACCTTTACTGAATTTAGAAGAACCGTCGGCACGGAATGAAGCGGTAGCATAATATTTTGACTTGTAATTATAGTTCAATCGTCCCAAATAAGACATCATTGACCATGAAGTCTTATACGAATTAGTTGTATTTGCCTGTCCTTCATACATTCCTGCCATACCCAATGATTCATTTGGAATATGTGTAGTACGGAACGAATAATACTCATAATCTGAATTCTGGAAAGTAACACCAACTAAAGCATTGAAAAAATGCTTTCTTTTAATATTTGTCTGATATGTCAACGTATTTTCATTCAACCATGTAAGGCGTTCATTACGTATCACCTGTGCATTTACTTTATCAGTTGATGTCGGGCCACCATAACGAGTCTTGGAATTGTTAAACTGGTCATTCTTACGCGAGTCGTAAGTATAGCCGCCAGAAATCTTCAGTTTAAGTCCTTTCATTATCTCATAAGCCACATAACCGTTTATCTGCAGATTGTTGATATAATTTTTCCTATATTCATTTTTCAAAGATAATATAGGGTTGAAACGGTAGTCATTACTATTATCTACGGCATCATCCATTACATTATCCATCAATGAGCTAAGAGGTTTGTTAGGGAATGTAACAGGTCTGTAACCCCACACACTATAGAACAAGTTATTCATACCACTATATGAATTTTCTGAAGGTGTCGAGCCAGTCTGTATGCTTCTGGAATAGTTAGTAGTAAGACTGATATCCAGTTTATCTCGCTTTACCACAGTATTTGCTCTCATCTGAAAACGCTCAAATCCGGTATTCAACAGCACACCCTGTTGGTCATAATATGAAGTAGAGGCATTATATCTCACCCCCTCTGTTCCTCCGGTCAGACGAAGACTATGATTATGCTGGAATGCAGTACGGAAAATTTCATCCTGCCAGTTATACTGTTCTATATTCTTATAATCGTCAAGCGTCCATTGCTTTCCTTCATACATCATCAGATAACCTCCATTCTCGGATGTCACCTGTGTAGGATACATTTCAGCCTGTAATTTAACAAACTCGTATGCATCCATCATCGGAATTTTACGTGAAGCGTTATGCATAGTCACACTTCCATCGTATGTAATCTGCGGTTTTCCTATTGTACCCTTTTTAGTTGTAATTATAACTACACCATTCGCTCCACGTGCACCATAAATAGCCGTTGCCGAAGCATCCTTCAATATATCAAGCGATTCAATATCCGAAGGGTTTATTGTACTCGCCATTGCTGCATCTTCAACTGGGAATCCGTCTATGACATACAGAGGCGAGTTATCCTGTGTCAAAGAGTTATTACCACGAATCACAATATTCATGCTTCCACCAGGAGTACCTTCAGAAGATGTTACGTTCACCCCGGCTACACGTCCTCCTAGAGTCTGATCAAAAGAGCCAACCGGCGTATTAAGCAAATCATTCATATCAGCTTTAGCAACCGATCCGGTCAAATCTTTTTTCTTCACCTCCTGGTAACCAACAACTACCACTTCCTCCAAAACCTCCGCGTCTTCTTTAAGCACTATAGACATTGGTTTAGTAACATCCACTTTGATTTCAAGTGTCTGATAACCAATATAAGAAACTACTATCACGGCATTTGCATCCGGCACAGTTAATGAGAACTTTCCCTCCATGTCTGTTATAGTTCCTTGATTAGTTCCTTTTACCAGAATACTCGCTCCGATGACCTCCAATCCGGTATCATCGATCACCGTACCTCTGACAAGACTTTGCGCCACCGCTCCGGTGACTGCAACTAAGGTTAACAGCAATACACTGAAAGTCCTCTTCCATTTTAAAAATTCTTGGAATCCAGTTTTCATAAAATAAAATTACATTAAGTTTATTTTCAAGGTTTATTTCTGCAAATATATTAAAAACTAACTTCTAATATTTGATAAAATAATTCATGATTAGTACAAAATAATACAAACAATCTTACAAATAACGCCACAAAGATATATTTTTTTATTAAATACTATAGGATACACATATTTAATATATAACAATATAGTTTTATACAAAAAACCTCTCCTCTCCAACCCTTTATTTGATTTTTATCATAATTGAGCGCAAGTTAATAAAGTTTTTTCAAATATGCTAATATTTTATTCCCGAAATAAAGTAAATGATTGCTACTATATAAACATGGTTGAATATATTTTAATGATGGTTATACTCAAAATATATATTAAGAGTAAATATATAGCCCAAAAAGTAAGTATTTCTTAAAAATGTACTATTATTGCACTAATTTTGAATTATTTGTGTATATAAAAATACATTTTTTATTATTATATTTGCAATTGGAACGAAATATAATATTTAGAAAAGTTCGCGTAGTACTTTGTTATTTTTGTTTCATACAATGAACAAAATCATTAGAAATCTAATCTTAATTAATATGATAAATAAACTTTTTTATTTTTTCATTCTTGTGTTTTTCACAGCGTCACTGTCTTCATGTAAAAAAGAAGATAGTTCCAGTAATATTTATGACAAAGCATATCCGGTCATAATAACAGCAAGAAGTCTTGGTTTCGAAACAGACCAGGCACCGGAATCATATCTAAAGGGTGAAAGCCTAGGTGTTTCAATGCTAGAAAACGGCACCGATAATGTTGTGACTCCTTATACTAATATCAGATATATATCTGATGGTGTAGGATCCTACTTAAATGCGGCAAACAACGATTCTACTATATACTTGCCTAGTACCGGAGAAAGTATGGACTTGGCTACATATTTCCCTAAAGTAAATGAAATCACAACAGATGTAGCTATTGACCTTACTGCCAATCAGGAATTCGGAGCAAAACTTCAATTCGGCAGAATAAACGGTCTAAACAAAGAAAACAGAAAAGCCGAGCTGAAAATGAAAAATGCCCTTTCATTGATAACAATGGATATTGACCCATCCGCATTTGCAGATAATACCGATATTAATGCCACTATTCAGGAAACACCGATAAAAGGGAATATGAATATATATAATGGTAAATTTACAGCAACAGAATTTGGCCAATTAACTATGGCTAGCGGCAGTTCATTGTCCAGAGCCACCAATACCGTAAGATTTTATACACTTGTCTTCCCTGTAATTATAAATAACCAGGGAAGTGAAGGAAGCACGGACAATAATATACAGGCTGACAACATAACAATAGTCATCAAAATCACTAAGACAAACGAAGCTGGAGAAACAGAAACAAAAGAAATCCCTGTAAGCCTTGCCAATCATATATCAGCAATTGAAAGTGCCACAAATACTAATTTCAGTATTACAATAAATGAAAACGGCGAACCTGATATCAAGGTTACAAACACCAACTTCACTATTGATGACTGGATAAACAACGGAGGCGGAATTGAAGTTGACGGTAATGAAAGTATAAAATAAATAACGGCCTTTAAAAACACTATAATCTCATGAAAAAAATTTATAAGACTCTGATATTAGCCTTAATAGGCGTCAATTGTTTCACTTCCTGCAATAAGGATATTGAAGGAGAATATAACAATGACTCCAATAAGGAGAATATAATAAACTTTACAACAGGGATTAACAGCTTGTCACGTACAAGTATTGCAGACGGCAATTTGAACACTTCATTTACAGCCAATGACTCAATAGGTATATTCGTATATGAAGGAGATGATATAATTGCAAAAAATGTGAAATACGTTTATAACGGAAGCAGCTGGACTTCAGAAAATCCATTAACAGCAAAAGATGGTGTTCAATACAAGTACTACGCGTACTATCCTTACAGAAATGGAGTGGCAGACATCACAGCCATTAGTGTAAACGTAAGTGAAGACCAGACAGCAGGCATCAGTAATGAAGATTTCCTTACTGCAAGAAATGAAACTTCTGCTGCCGGAGCTGAAAACATTTCGCTTAACTTCTCACACTCATTGAGCATGATACAAGTTGGTATAAAAGACGGTGTAACAGCTGATGCCAACGCAACTATTACACTTGAAAACATTTTACCAGCTGTAACTGTAAATGCAAAAACAGGAGAGATTTCAGCTGCAAGCGGAGAAACTGTTTCCATAGAGATGAAGAAATCAGAACAAAAGATGGAATACAGGGCCATTATTCCGGCACAGGTCATAGTGGCAGGCTCTAGATTTATGTCAATAACAGCAGACGGAAAAACATACGATGTAAATGCTCCCTCAGAAATATCTCTTAATAAAGGTCAGGCTCTACAAATAACTGTAAACAGCCTTGTTCCTCTGCCTGAAGGAGAACAGATTACTATAGGTGGAGCAATCAATGATTGGGGCAACGGAGAAAACCCAGGAGAAAGTGAAGTTATAGAAATACCATTGATAAAAGCCATAGGAACAGAACTTCCGGAAGTAATTGCCGACACAAGAAACTTCACAGAAGAGTCCTGGTTCAAGATGGTTCAAAGTGATGCCGAAAGAGCAAGATCCGCTTTTGAAATTGTAGAAGATAATGCAACTACATGGGGCAAAGCCATAAAGTTGACATACAATATAAACAATGAGGAAATAAACAACAGTTGGTACAAGGCTACTATAGGATATAACCACGCAGAACCTATGTACGTTACAGACGATACACATATTTATAAAGTCACTGCCAAAGTCAAAGCAGATGTTTGTGATGGAGGTTCTACAGTTTCTACACTAGTGTTCACATGCAAAGCTAAAAGCAGTGAGAGATATACTTATTCATTTGCTGCAAGTACCAAACCTGACACATTCACCGCAACTACAGTAAGCAAGAAGCCGGCCAGCGCAGGGACATGGGAAGAATTTATCTTCTACATAAACTTCAAGCAGTTAAGTTCAACTGTCGGTAGCGGAATAAATGGAACGGATGATAAAAAATTCTTTGTTGATGCTACACCGGAAGATTATAGCGGATTTGATTTAAGGGTTTATACCAACAATTCCAGCCTGCAACCGGTGATATACATCAGCGACGTAAAAATTGAACAATATAAGAACGAATAAATATTAAACCATTATGACCAGAATATTAAATAAGATATTCATTACAGCCATAGCGATGTCTGCTATGACAGCATGTAATAAAGACGAACATCCGTCAGATAATGGCTACGTCAATTTCTCTATGGGAATTGTCACTACACAGTCATCAAGAACATCGATGGCTGACGACAGCCACACTGCAGCATTCACAGCAAACGACGCTGTAGGTATATTCGTAAAAGACGTAGCTTCATACTCAAACATCAAATATACCACTACAGACGGAACATCCTGGAGCGGAGCCGCGATAAAAATTCCAGAAGGAACGGAATACACTTATTATGCATACTATCCATACATGGAAAATGCAACAACATCTATAAATTACTCTGTTTCAACGAACCAGGATGCTGAAGGATTTATAAAGAACGATTTTCTGTACAGCACGGCCACAAGCAGCGAAAGCAATGTTTCTTTATCCTATAACCACGCATTATCATTGGTTGAAGTAGAACTGGTGGATTTCGGTGTTACAGAAGGCGCGACAGTGGAAATGCTGGATATCGCAACAGACGCTACTATTGACCTGAGTACACAAAGCATAACAACAGGAACTAGCAAAGCCTATATCACAATGGATGCATTGGCAACTCCATTGAAATATCGTGCCATCATTCCTGCACAGACGATTGCCGCTTCTACTCCTGTATTCAAGATAACTGCTGCAGGAAAGACTTATCATGCTCAGTATTCAGGCGAAATAAAATTTGAACAGGGAAAATATCTGTCATTGACAATAACATTAAATGAAAAAGGAGAACCTGAAATAACCATCAATTTAGACTCAAACATAAATGATTGGACGGAAGGTACTGAAAACGATGGAGACTCATCAGTAGAAGAGGTTATTGTTCCTCTGATATTACCACTGGGCGACCAGCTTACGGAAGTAATCAAGAAATTTGATTTGGGTTCCGACACATGGGTGAAATACATTGACAATACAGACTACAATACTGTGGCGGCATTCGAAATACAGGAAGACGAAACCACTGAATGGGGTAAATACGCGTCATTGCAATATACATCAATTTTCGGTGATGAGCTTTCCTCTAACAGTTATTACAAGGCTGCACTTTCATATTATCATGCCTCACAACTGGATATGTCGAAGACAACAATATACAAGTTGTCGATGAAATTAAAGACGGAATTAAGCCAGTCAGCTACTGCTGACGGTGAGCTTACGCCAAACGGAGCCTCAAAGATTGTGATAACTTGTAGAAATGCTGACAGTTCCTCTTCATTTGCAGCATCTGCAAATCAGAACTTTACAGCAACATCTGTATCCAAAAAACCTGAAGACAATAATTGGCTTGATTTTACCGTATATATAGATTTCAGTAAAAAAAGTACGTCAGTCGGTACAGTTCCTGCATCAGGTGAAAAGAGTTGGGTAAATACGACTTCAGACGATTACTCAAAATTTGATTTAAGGTTCTATACAAACAATAATGCATCAGCTGAAGTGCAGAAAGTTGTTTCAAAGATTTATATATCCGATTTGGTTATGGAACCATACATATCCGAATAATAAAACAAGACCTTTTTACTAAATATAAAACTTAATTTGTCTAATTTACTAAAATTAATACTGAGATGACTACAAACTTTAGACTTTTGGCTATGGCAGCCGTAGCGATGCTGGCCATGAACTCTTGCGTAAAGGAAGAGAACTTAAACAGCGGTGATAAGAAAGGTACACCGGTGGAATTTGAAATGGGAGTTAATTCTGTATCCAGAACTAACACTCCGGACGATGGATATGCTACTACATTTGTAGAAGGTGACGAGGTTGGTATATTTGTTTATAACGGTGAAACTCCTGTTGTAAAAAATGCTCATTACAAACTTAATGCAGACGGAAAATGGGTAGCACAAGGTGAAGCTATCACTGCTGAAAAAGGTGTTTCATACAGCTATTATGCATATTATCCTTACAATGCAGAAGCAACTGACGCAACTTCTGTTAGCCTGACTGTAGCTGGCGACCAAACTACCGGTTATACAGGTAGTGACGCCTTAATGGCCAGATCTGTAAATGTTGCTGCCGGGACAACAACTGTTCCATTGAAATACTCACATGCATTTGCTTTGGTGCAGGTTACTTTAAAAGGCGATTTGGCCGCTAAAGATGCTACAGTAACTTTGCAGAATGTGTATCCTACAGCTGCCATTAATCTTAAGGATAGTATAATTAAAGAAGCAGCAGGAGCATTAGGAACAGTAGCAATGAAGGCTTGTTCAACCCCTTTTAATTATCGTGCTATCGTACCGGCACAGACTATTACTAAAGACAATGGAATATTGACAACCTCTTCAAACGGTAAAAACTATAAATTTACTTACAGTGTAGATGTTCCATACGAAAGTGGGAAATTACGTCAGTTCAATGTCACTTTAGGAGCTACACCTGATAAAACAACTATTGAAATAGATGAAGGAACAATCTCAAATTGGGAAGATGGTAGTACTGTTGAGGGAGGAGAAGGTAACACAGAAGAAATAGTACCAACATATATTAATCCTATTGGTAGTACTTTAGCTGATGTTATTAATGCCCCAAATTTCGAAGAAGATATTTGGTTTGGTCTAAAACAAAATGCCAATACTCCGGGAGTCGAATATAGCATTCAAGATGATGGCTCTACAGATTGGAAAAAAGCTATTTGTTTAAAATACACTTCAACTTGGGACTACGATTATGATAACGGTAATGACACAGGTGGAAATCCAAAACCAAAAGGAAAGAAATTCACTGATAGCTGGTATATAGGGACTATTGGATATTACCACTGTTCTACTGAAGTTCCTGTTAATCAAGGTATTTATAAAGTGTCATTAAAAATAAAAGGGGAATTAGATACTCAATATAATGAAATGTCAAAACTTGTATTTACTTGTAGAAATGCTAAAAATAACGCTTCGTTTGCTATCTCTAAAAGTACAAGCGAAGGGACTTTCACAGCAACTACAGTAACTATAATTCCCGAAGCAAACAAAACTTGGGAAGATCTTGTTTTATATATTAATTTTGCAAAAAAGAGTGAAAAAGCGCCTGGTGGCAATGTAGAAATGACAGATTCAGACTCTACAGACTTTACTAAATTTGATTTACGCGTCTATACAAATAATCCTGTAAAGACTACTCCTGAAGGTGAAGATTTATCAAACACAGCCACAATCTACATCTCAGACGTTAAGATGGAACCTTACGTAGCAGAATAATCTAATATAAAAGATATCTCTAAACGAGGATGAGCCAATGACTCATCCTCGTTTTTTTCGTTCACTCCCCAAACACTTTGAAAAACAAAATCTTATACTTACATTTGCAAAAACCTAAATTTTGTAATTATGGGAAATTATATCAGATTCGACTGGGCAATGAAACGCCTGCTTAGGGACAAGGCTAACTTTCAGGTACTGGAAGGACTGCTCACTACCCTACTGAACGAAAAAATAACCATAAAGAACCTGCTGGAGAGCGAAAGCAATCAGGAAGAGGAATTCGAAAAGTATAACCGTGTGGATATGCTGGCGGAAAACTCAAAAGGAAACCTTATCCTGATTGAGGTGCAGAACAACAACGAATATGCCTACTTCCAAAGAATGCTTTTCGGTACATCGAAACTGGTGACTGAATACATAAACAGAGGAGAAGGATACGACAAGGTAAGAAAAATATACAGTATAAATATTGTCTATTTCACTCTAGGACACGGAAAAGACATTGTTTATCATGGAAAGACTGAATTCAGAGGAATTCATACTAACGATGTACTGGAACTGAGTCCCTTCCAAAAACAGACATTCAAGGTGAATGAAGTAAGCCAACTTTATCCGGAATATTATATCCTGAAAGTAAACGACTTCAACAAAGTGGCAAAAACTCCGTTAGAAGAATGGATTTACTACCTGAATACAGGCGAAATACCGGAAGGAGCAAATGCCCCGGGACTTGACGTGGTTAGAGAAAAACTCAAAATAGACAATATGACTAAAGTAGAGAAAGAAGCATACTACAGACATCTTGACAATATCGTGATTCTGAGAGACAATATCAACACCGAAAGAGCGGAAGGTAGAGCAGAGGGAAGAGCAGAGGGAAGAGCAGAGGGAAGAGCAGAGGGAAGGGCAGAGGGAATAGCAGAAGGTGAAAAACTAAAACAAATGGAAATTGCCCGTAACATGAAGAAAATTGGTATGGACTTAGGCACAATATCTACAGTCACCGGGCTATCAGAAGAGGATATAAGAAAGATTTAATCTCATTCGAAAACAAAAATATGGCATGCCCCAAGGATTTATCACCCTCGAAGCATGCCATATTTGTTTTATTATTATGAAAATCACTTCAGAACTTCAACAGCCCTGCGCATACGTCTTACTGTTTCTTCTTTTCCAAGAACAGATGAGATGTCGAACATATGAGGACCCTTACCCTCGCCTACCAATGTAAGACGGAAAGCGTTCATAATATTACCGGTATGGTAGCCCATATCTTCAATCCACTTCATAACGACTTCTTCCTGATGAGTCAGAGAGAAATCATCCAAAGACTCAAGCAAGTCAGCAAGTTCAGTCATACACTTGGCTGAATCTTCTTTCCAGCGTTTCTTCACTGTCTTTTCGTCGTATTCTTCAGGAGCAACGAAGAAGAACTTACAAGTGTCCCAAAGTTCTTTTACGAAACTTACACGACCCTTCATCAGTCCGACTACTGTAACCACTGTTTCCATCGGAACATCAATACCATGTTCTTTTATCACAGGCATAAACAGTTCGGCAAGTTCCTTGTCGTCCTTCATTATTATATACTCATGGTTAAACCAACGAGCTTTTTCGTAGTCGAATTTAGCTCCGGCTTTGCTACAACGGTGCAAATCGAAGAGTTTTACCAATTCGTCAAGCGACATGATTTCCTGATCGTTACCCGGGTTCCAGCCCAATAGAGCAAGGAAGTTTATAACAGCTTCAGGAAGATAACCTGATTCGCGATAACCGGAAGACACTTCACCTGTCTTAGGATCATGCCATTCCAATGGGAATACAGGGAAACCAAGGCGGTCGCCGTCACGCTTGCTCAACTTACCGTTTCCGTCCGGTTTAAGAAGCAAAGGCAAATGAGCGAACTCAGGCATAGTGTCTGCCCAACCGAATGCTCTGTAAAGAAGTACATGAAGAGGAGCAGAAGGCAACCATTCTTCACCACGGATTACGTGAGTAACTTCCATCAAGTGGTCGTCAACGATATTTGCAAGATGGTATGTAGGAAGCTCGTCGGCCGATTTATACAGCACTTTATCATCAAGGATAGACGAATTGATAACCACATCACCACGGATAATATCATTTACATGTACATCTTCGTTAGGTTCTATCTTGAAACGTACTACATACTGTTTTCCTTCAGCAATAAGTGCATCAACCTCTTCCTTACTCATTGACAATGAGTTGCGCATTGAAAGACGTGTAGAGGCATCATACTGGAAGTTAGGGATTTCCTTTCTCTTGGCATCAAGTTCCTCAGGAGTATCGAAAGCAATATAGGCTTTACCGCTATCAAGCAAAACCTGAACATATTTCTTATATATATCACGACGTTCCGACTGGCGGTAAGGTCCGTAGTTTCCACCAAAACTTACGCCTTCATCGAATTTGATACCCAACCATTTGAACGATTCGATGATATACTCCTCCGCACCGGGAACGAAACGGTTTGAGTCAGTATCCTCTATACGGAAAATAAGGTCTCCGCCATGCTGACGGGCAAAGAGATAATTGTACAAGGCAGTACGCACACCGCCGATATGCAACGCACCTGTAGGGCTAGGCGCGAAACGAACTCTTACTTTTCTTTCTGACATATTGATTTTCAACTAAAAATGTTTTGCAAAAGTAATCTAAATTTCCCGTTTTTTGCTTATTTTGCAGCCAAAAATATACTTTGGTTATGAAAACTTCACTGAAAGACAATACTTTCTCATACAAAGAACTATTATTCAAATGTGCAATCTTCATTGTCACTGTTTCCGTCATAGTCTATTTCATGCCTAAGGAAGGCAAATTCAACTATCAGTTCGAATTGAACAAACCGTGGAAATATGGTTTGCTACAGGCTTCATTCGATTTCCCGATATATAAAGGAGAAGAACAGGTAAAAGCAGAACAGGACAGTATCCTGAAGTTTTATACTCCTTATTATCAGCTGAATACTGAGACATCGCAAGAAATGATCTCAAAGCTGAAAAAAGACTATAGCGAGAAAGGTATGATAATAAAGGATTATGCCAATTATCGCAGACATGTGGAAAACACACTGAAGGAGATATATGAAACAGGAGTCATCTCGCCTACAGACCTTGAAGAGCTCAAAAATGAGGGAGCAACAACGATACAGGCCATCAGTCATAATACGGCTGTACAAAGGAGTGTTGACGAACTTTACACCATAAAAGGAGCATACGAGAAGCTTATAAATTCTGATACCATACATTTCAACAGAATTCTGTTGCAGCAATGTAATCTGAACGATTATATCACTCCAAACCTTATTTATGACTCGGAGAAATCCATGACAGCCAGACAGGAACTTCTGTCGAACATTTCATGGGCTACCGGATTCGTCATGAACGGACAGAAAATAATCGACCGTGGAGAGATTATAGACCAGAAGAAGTTTGACATTCTGAAATCCATGCAGAAAGAATGGAACAGCAGAAGCGAGACTGTAACGGAAAAACGACTCACGCTATTGGGACAAATTCTGTTTGTGTCTATAATGATAGCTTTGTTTATGGTATATCTTGAGATATTCCGTTGCGATTTCTATAAAGTAAGGGGTAAACTATATCTCCTGTTCAGTATCATCACTGTATTTCCGGTCATAGCATTCGTTATGGTGGAACATGCATTCTTAAGTGTATATATAGTACCGTTCGCTATGATACCTATGCTTATCAAGATTTTCCTCGACTCGCGCACGGCATTCATGGCGCATATAGTGACAATATTGCTTACATCAATAGCACTGAGAACACCGCATGAGTTCATTCTTTTGCAGGCCGTAGCCGGTATGGCGGCGATATACAGTCTGAGGGAACTGTCGCAACGCTCACAGTTGCTTAACAGTGCACTGATAGTGACGCTGACATACTCACTGCTATATCTTGCTCTTGACCTTGTACACGTAAGCGAAATAGCACAGCTGAGCACTTATGTATATATGAACTTCATAATAAACGGTCTGCTACTGCTGTTCACATATCCGTTACTGTTCATACTGGAAAAGACCTTCGGATTTACATCGAATGTTACTCTTGTAGAACTTTCGAACATAAACACGAAGCTGATGAGGGAAATGTCAGAAACGGCCCCCGGTACATTCCAACATTCACTGCAGCTTGCCAACCTTACCGCTGCTGCCGCCAACCGCATAGGTGCTAACAGCCAATTGGTACGTACAGGAGCAATGTACCATGACATAGGCAAGATGTTGAATCCTGCATTTTTCACAGAAAACCAGTCTGGAGTCAATCCGCACGACCAGCTAAACTACAAACAGAGTGCACAGATTGTGATAAGCCATATCACAGACGGACTGAAACTTGCGGACAAGTATAACCTACCAAAGGTGATAAAGGAATTCATCAGCACTCACCACGGCAACGGGCTTACAAAATATTTCTATATTTCGTATCAGAACGAGCATCCTGACGAGGAAGTTGACAAGACAGTTTTCCAATATCCTGGACCTAATCCTTTCACAAAGGAACAGGCTATACTTATGATGGCAGACTCGGTGGAAGCGGCTTCAAGAAGTTTGCCTGAATACACAGAAGAGAGTATTTCCGCCTTGGTAGATAAGATTATAGACTCGCAGGTACAGGAAGGCTACTTCAAGGAATGCCCTATCACATTCAAGGATATCGCTACTGTAAAGAGTGTGTTCAAAGAAAAGCTGAAAACAATGTATCACACCCGAATAAGTTATCCGGAACTAAAGAAATAGTTTGAGTCACACGTACGTGTGACGGTAGTAACACGAACGTGTAACAAGTGTGACACGAACGTGTAACGATCGTCACACGAACGTGTCACTGTATCTATTCTTGTACGATTTCTCCATTACGTATTGCCTCCATAACATTTGCAGGGGCACGCTGTGCAAGCAGTTCTTTCTTCATATAGTCCATATAAGGAGCCACATGCTTGAAGAACTGGTAATATCCCTTACATAGGTAGTTTAGTCCCGGCTCTCCGGTTGCTGTCTTCGCAAAGCGGTTCTTAGGGCAGTCACCATTGCATGCGAACAGGAACTCACACTCCTTACACTGTGTAGGCAATGATTTCTGTTTCATCAGTCCGAACTCCTGCTGTCTTTCGCTGTACATCATCTCCACCAGAGTCTTCTGGTAGATATTACCCAACTTATATTCAGGGAATACATAATGGTCGCACGAATAGACATCACCGTTGAACTCCATCACTCCGGCATGTCCGCATGTCTTAGCCATAGAACATACGCCCGGTTGCTCCCCTACCCAGTTGGCAAGTGTGGAATCGAATATCTGTATGAAGTACTGTCCAACATCGTTCTTCACCCATTCATCAAAAAGTCTGCAAAGGAAGTTTCCCCACTGCTCAGGTGTAACAGAAAAATCCGCCAGCTTATCTCCTTCCTGCATAGGAGATGCAAGATGGCGACCGTCACTATGCTTGAATATTCTCTCTACGATTGGTGCGAACTGGATATAATGGCAGCCTATTGACTTGAAGAAGTTATAGAACTCCACCGGATAATCGGCATTATAGTCGTTCACCACAGCCATGGCATTCCATTCCACTCCATGTTTGTTAAGCAACTCAATACCACGCATAACCTTTACGAATGAAGGCAACCCCTGCTTGTTTCTGCGGTATTCATCATGAAACTCCTGAGGACCGTCTATAGACACCCCCACAAGCCAGTTGTTTTCCTTGAAGAACTGACACCACTCATCGGTAAGCAATGTACCGTTAGTCTGAATGCAGTTGTCAATAGTTCTTCCGCCGGCATACTGTTTCTGAAGTTCCACAGCCTTCTTGTAGAAACTTAGCGGACGCATCAATGTTTCTCCGCCATGCCATGTGAAAAGCACTTGAGGCATAGTCTGCGAACCGATATATTCCTTTATGAAGCGCTCAAGTAGTTCATCACTCATCACGTGCTTCGAAGTGTCCTTATATAAATTCGATTTTTCCAGGTAATAGCAATAATCGCAAGCCAGATTACATACCGCTCCGACAGGTTTTGTCATCACATACAACGGTTTGGCAAAAGGTGCAAATGTTTGTTTCATGGTGTATAATATTGTTTTTATCTTACTAATGATGCAAAGGAACTGAAATATGAGAGTATGTGCAAATAATATTTTGATATTTTATTTATGTAAGAGAACAAAGAAATCCTATTGGAAAATACTTTTTATATAATCATTATTTATAAATATACACTCTTATAGTAGAGATTATATATAATTACAATTTCCCTTTAATTTCCTCCAACAACCCCTGACAGGCATCTTCCAGTATATCCAATACATTCTCGAAGCCTTGTGCCCCGCCATAGTAAGGGTCTGGAACATAATCAACCACCTTAGTACGGCAATAGTCTGTCATACGGCCAATCTTCTTTTCCGATTCAATGTCCGGAGCCATATCACGAAGATTTGCTATATTGCGGTCGTCCATACCAAGAATGAGATCGAAATTATAGAAATCATCTGTACATACCGGACGTGACAGATGGGTAAGTCTATAACCCCTGCGTGCTGCGTGCATGCGCATACGCTCGTCGGGCAGCTCGCCACGATGGTATGAACTTGTTCCGGCAGAATCAACTTCTACTTCCTTATCAAGCCCTTCTTTTCTCAAAAGAGTACGCATAACTTCGTCTGCTGTAGCAGAACGGCATATATTACCGAGGCACACAAAAAGTATTTTCATTTTCCTATATACTGTTTAAATCGTTCTACATCAGTGTTCATTATCAGTTCTTCAGGGAATTCCGTCTCTGCCAACAGTTGCATGGCATAGCCATACTCAGCTATATCGAAAGAAATATGTGCATCGCTTCCAAGGATGACCGGAACTTCGTATTTCTTGCACAATCGCAGAATTTCCAAGTTATTGCTTCTTGCCTCCGGCTTGTTACGGCATGGTTTCAATGAGCTATTGTTTATCTCCAGAAGTGTGTGATGTTCTTTCGATGCCAAAACCAGAGGTTCAAAATCAAGACTTGCGGTTCCGTCTCCCGGATGACTTATGATATTGATGTATGGATTTGAAATCACATTAACCATGCCATGAGTGTTCTGCTCCTTAGTTCCGTGGGTATAACATAGCGAGTGTATTCCCGCAATACGAATATCCAACATACGGAGATAAAACTCATCCATGTCTATATTACCGTCGAAATCGGTTATATTTATCTCCGCACCAAGAAGGAGTTCTATACCGTACATCTGTCTTGGTACGACATGCAGGTTTCGGAAATAAATAGGATCACATGTTCCGGGAATACCGGATGAATGTTCTGTTATTCCCAATAGTTTCAATCCCTTTGCTGCAGCCGCCTGTGCCATTTCCTGCAATGTACTGAAGGCATGTCCGCTTGCTATGGTATGGGTATGTACGTCTAATTCTATATTCATATTCTTAGTTGTTTGTTAATATTAGGTAACGAGTTGACTAGATGACAAGTTGACGAGGTTTGCCGTCTGGATGGAGAACCTTTCTATTAACTTGTAACTGAAGCCTTGTAACTGTTTTCTTGTAACTGATACCTTGTCAATTCTAATACGGATCTACATCATAATACACCATCAACGACTTGAAACGCTCATCTTCCATTATAGCCCTCTGCACCTGCTGGAGGTATGTGCGTATTTTCGACATTGATGCCTGCTGTTCAACTTTTATTACTATCTTCTTGATAAACAGTGTCTGTATTCTTCCCACCGGAGGACGGTCAGGACCAAGGATTCTGTCACCTAGTCCGTTTCTCAGATAGGACGCCATACAGTCGGCAGCCTGTTCCAGTACATCTTCCTTACGATGCTTGAGATATACATATATCAATCTGTAGAACGGAGGATAACGGAACATACTTCGTTCGGCACACTGTTCATCATATAGCGCATTGTAATCATTGGTCACTACCTGATGTATGAGCGGGATGTCAGGCGATTTGGTCTGAAGTACCACCAGACCGCGTTTGTTCTTACGGCCTGCCCTACCCGACACCTGAGCCATAAGCTGGAATGCTCTCTCGTACGAACGGAAGTCGGGATAGTTGAGCATGGAATCGGCATTCAGAATACCTACTACACTCACTCTGTCGAAATCCAGTCCCTTGGAAACCATCTGCGTACCGATAAGTATATCTGTCTTTCCATCCTGAAAATCGTTGATAATCCTTTCATAAGCAGTACGAGTGCGGGTGGTATCCATATCCATACGTGCCACAGCAGCATCGGGGAATATCTGTTTTATATCGTCCTCTACCTTTTCTGTTCCGAAGCCGCGGTTCACAAGTTCCACTCCTCCACAAGCCGGACATGACTTGGGTACACTGTATGTATATCCGCAATAATGACACGTCAGCTGATTAAGTCCTTTATGATAAGTAAGACTCACGTCACAGTTCTTGCATTTCGGCACCCATCCGCAAGTACGGCACTCTATCATAGGCGCAAAACCGCGACGGTTTTGGAAAAGGATAATCTGTTCCTTATTCTCCAGTGCTTCTCTCATCTTCTGCAAAAGAAAAGGAGAAAAATGCCCCGACATACGCCTTTTACGCGCCAGTTCCTTTATATCAACGACCTCTATTTCCGGCAACTGTATCTGCTGGTATCTTTCCTTCATTTCTACCAGAGAATACTTTCCATGAGTAGCATTATAATATGACTCCATACTAGGTGTAGCAGTACCGAGAAGAGTTTTAGCACCATATAGTGATGCAAGCATTATTGCCGCACTACGGGCATGATAGCGTGGAGCCGGATCCTGCTGTTTATACGATGTTTCATGTTCCTCATCTACTATCACCAGTCCGAGTCTGCGGAAAGGAAGAAAGACTGACGAGCGTACACCGAGTATCACGTCATAGTCATTTTCAGTAAGCTGCTTCTGCCATATCTCCACACGTTCCGCATCAGGAAATTTTGAATGATATACTCCAAGACGTGAACCGAAGATTCTCTTCAACCGTTCGGTTATCTGCGTGGTAAGGGCAATCTCAGGAAGGAGATAAAGCACCTGCTTTCCTGCCTTGATTACTTCTTCTATAAGATGTATATATACCTCTGTCTTCCCGCTGGCTGTAACTCCATGAAGAAGACAGATATTTTTCTGATGGAATGAAGACATAATCGAGCGGAATGCATTTTGCTGAATTTCATTAAGCGGATTCAAAGGAACTGTCTCTGTCTTTCCGGCAGTAAGACGTCCTATCTCGTAGTTATAGGTTTCGAAAATATGTTTGTCAATAAGGCCGTTCAGAATTGATGATGATGCACCGGAAGCCTCCAGAAGTGTCTTCTTTGAGACTTCAGTCAGGAGTTTTCCTTCCTGCATCCATCCGGACAACTCTATATACTTCATCAGCAGAGCAAGTTGCTTGGGAGCACGGGCCAGAAAATCAAACTGTTTCTGAAGGACAGCCTCATCGCGCATGCTGTCCTGCAAGCGTACACGGATTTCTGTCTTCGGTTTATAGTTACGTTTCAGTTCTTCCTTCACACGGATAGCATCTTTCTCCATCAGCGATTTTATTGCCGGCAGTATATTCCTGATATTTCCGGCACGCTCTATCTGTGTTATACACTGCTCTGTGTCAACACTCAGAATATCAAGTATGCGCTGTTCCTTAGGTGAAAGAGGTTCATCTGCCACAAAATCTGGATTATATTCCACCACAGTCTCACTCTCCAGCTTCAAGCCTGAAGGAAGAGCGGCCTTATAGACATCACCAAGCGTACACAGATAATATTCTGCCATCCATTTCCAGAAGGCCAACTGGCGGTCCAGCATTACAGGTGTTTTGTCAAGTACCTCGGAAATATCTTTTGTCTCGTAATTCTCAGGTGCAGAATAATGTATTTTCACTACGATGGCAGTATAATACTTCTTGACTCCGAAAGGAACTACTACACGACATCCTGTCTCTACCTGTTCCTCAAGCGACTCAGGTAAAGAGTATGTAAACGTATTTGCAATGGGAAGCGGCACTATGACATCGACGAACTTTTTCATACCGCAAAGGTACAAAAAAGGACATGCCGTTGTCTCTAAATATTCCCAAACTTTTATAGCTTTGCAAAAACTAAATCTATAAATAATGAAAAAATATAAGATAGGTATAATCGGTTGCGGCCATATAGCCGAGAAGATGGCTGCCACCATCAATGAAATGCAGGAAACCGAAAGCTATGCCGTAGCATCAAGAAGTATTGAAAAGGCACAAGCTTTTGCCTCAAAATGGAATTTCAGCAAGGCTTACGGTAGTTATGAGGAATTGGTTGCCTACAGTGAAATCGATCTGGTTTATATAGCTACACCGCACTCGCACCATTACGAACATGCACGCCTGTGTATTCTGAACGGCAAGCCTGTATTGTGTGAAAAATCATTTACCGCCAATGCACGTCAGGCAGAAGAACTTATACGTCTGGCAGAAGAAAAGAACGTATTCATAACTGAAGCCATTTGGACACGCTACATGCCATTGTCCGTGAAAATGAAGGAACTGCTGGACGAGGGAGTTATCGGAAAGCCTTATACCCTATCAGCCAATCTTGGATATGTAATTGCAGGTAAAGAAAGGATTGCCAGGCCTGAACTTGCAGGAGGTGCACTGCTTGATATAGGTGTTTATACTCTGAATTTTGCCGCAATGGCTTTCGGGAGCGATATAAAGGAAGTACATTC
Organism: Bacteroides sp. ET336; assembly: GCF_024733815.1. NCBI lineage: Bacteria > Pseudomonadati > Bacteroidota > Bacteroidia > Bacteroidales > Bacteroidaceae > Bacteroides > Bacteroides sp. ET336. The sequence continues at coordinate 52,908 of NZ_JANRHK010000012.1, read as the reverse complement.
AGCATGCCAGCTGACCGACACCGGAGTTGACGGACAGGAAAATATCACTCTGTTCTATAACGATGGCAAGATGGCATCTCTGCAATCATCCGTTTATGCCCAGACAGACAGAATGGGGGTTATCTCGGGGGATAAAGGTTTCATGGTAATAGAAAATATCAACAATCCTGAATGTATAAAAATTTTCGGCAAGGACTATAAATTGAAAGCTGAATACAAGGCACCTGAACAGATTACAGGTTTTGAATATCAGGTAAGAGCTTCCATCGAGGCTATCGAAAAAGGATGGAAAGAATCGCCTTATATGCCACACAAGGAAACTATAAGACTAATGCATCAGATGGATGCACTGCGAAAAGAATGGGGAGTGAAATACCCTTGTGATTAATATAAAAATGCCACAAACCGATTGTCAGTTTGTGGCATTTTCTGATTTTATCAGTCTGTGTATGATATTCTCAATTTATAACTGAAAGGCATAGGAGCAATCTTATAAGTATCCAAAGTAGTCGGTCCGCAACTTCCGTTTCCGAGACCTCTCACCTGTGCATCAAGATGAAGTACTATATACGGACGCTTCTGCAATTCCCACATATGTTTGGCATTCAAAAGATCGGCATCAGTATATCTTAAGGCTGAGAATGAAACTGAACCTTCAGTTTCTATACATATTCCGCAACCGTCTTTTCCTGTCAGCTTCAATTCACGCAAAGACTCACGGTTACCCATACTCTGCGGTTTCACATATCTTTCCACCATTTCGTCAACAGTAGTAGAATAACGTCCTATCATACATCCATCCTTACGGTCAATATAATTTTCCCAAGGTCCGTAAGCATAGTAATCTACATTATCAAGGCCTGCATTTACGGCGCATACCAATCCGGCACGATAAAGTTCCTTAGTCTTAGGAGTAAGCTTGACATCCATATCAACTATACCATTAGGAAGGAATGTATATATGATTTCAGAATCACAAAGCGATCCGCCACGCATTGTAGTGACCACTACCCTTCCGTCAGACTCCTCTACCACGTTGCATGTTCCTGTCGGTTCAAGACCGTTGTCTGTAACAGAAGGACCACGATCGTTTTCTATGTAACGATGATTATCATACAGGAATCCTTGTTTTCCGTATATCACATCAAGACCGTTTATACGCAACTCTGTCATACGACCTGTAGAAGTGTCAAAAGCGGCAAAGACAAAAGCATTGCCCACTGTTATTTCCTTCTCATTCTTTTCGACATTCAGTTTTCCTACTTTGCTGTTCGATCTAAGAGCAGGAAGCATGCTTCTTGAAGAGAGTTCGAACTGTTTCTGTGCCACCAAATGTCCGGCATCCGACCATTCTGTCGGTCTGGTATTGCGAACATAAAGATTCAGCATGACTTCACTTCCATTCTTTTCTGCGTTACGCAAGTTTGTTCCCGAAAGTTTCAATGCGAAATCCTGAGACATATCTGGAGCAATAGCAGGCAGAAGCATACTGTCTTTTCCTACTATATTTCCGTTCTCTACAGTTTCCCAAATCAGTTCATAACCGTTCAATGTAATGAAATCGTATGTATTGTTTATATTAACCGATACTGTGTTCTTCTTTACATTCTTTTCTGCAAGAGCAAACTTAACATACTGATAAATAGCCTTAACTTCCTTCAGCTTAGGCGACTCATGACGAGTGGCAGGAACTATACCGTTAGAACAGAAGTTACCCTGATGAGGACCAGGGAAATCATATCCCGTATGGAGACGTCCTTCATAAGTGCCGTTCAATATGTCTTTAGGTTCATATATAGCCTGATCCACCCAGTCCCATATAGCTCCACCGATAGTGGAACTACTGCTTTCAATACTTTCCCAGTACTCTTTCAAGTTACCGATGGCATTACCCATAGCATGGGCATACTCGCAGATAAACATTGGTTTGTCGAACGAATTGACATACTGATCCATCCACTCCATACTAGGATACATCTTGGAATAAAGGTCGCTGAATCTGTTTCCACCGTATTCCTTACCGTCGCGTGTACTTTCGTGATGTACAGGGCGTGGGTCAAGACGTTTTGCGGCATCATAACAAGCCTGGAAGTTATTACCGCCTCCACACTCATTACCAAGACTCCAGAATATCACACTAGGATGATTACGGTCGCGCAATACCATACGGTCAATACGGTCAACAAAAGCAGGAATCCACGAAGGCATATCGCTTATCGACTGATTTGCATGGTCTTCAAGGTCAGCCTCATCCATAGTATAAAGTCCGTAATAATCGAACATGGCATACATCTTGGCAGCATTAGGATAATGCGATGTACGGATTGTGTTGATATTGTTTCTCTTCATCAGCAACACATCCTCAAGCATTGACTCAGTAGTAACAGCACGTCCGTACAACGGATGAGTGTCGTGTCTGTTCACTCCCTTGAAGAAAACACGTTTTCCGTTGATATAAACCAAAGAGCCGCGTATTTCTATATCACGGAATCCATATTTTGTAGAGAATGCCATTTCATCCTTACCTCCGTTACGTTGTATGACAGAAACTGTATAGAGATCAGGAGTCTCTGCAGTCCAAAGCAACAAATTCTTCAGATTAAAACTTACATTCAACTTATCAGTACGTTTCTTTCCTGTGAAACTTACAGAAATAGTCTCTTCTGCAACAGTTTTTCCTGAAGGATCAGAGAGTCTTACCACTATATCCTTCTCACCGGTCTTTCCGTCACGGTTGTCAAGAGTAAGCTCTACATTCATCTTTCCATCCTTATAACCTGATTCAGGAGTCAGTTCGGAAGTTATATAATGATCTCTCACACTTACCAAAGGAGTGGAATAAATGAATACATCTCTGAAAATACCGCTCATACGGAACATATCCTGACATTCCAGATAAGAACCGTCGCTCCAGCGGAACACCTGTACTGCAAGCTTATTGTCTTTCTCTCTAACAAACTTCGTGATATCAAATTCTGCAACATTATTAGCTCCTTGTGTGTATCCAACGTATTTACCGTTTAAATAAACCAATGCAGCACTGTATATACCTCCAAACTGAATAAAAGTACGTTTTCCGTTCCAGTTATCAGGCAAATCGAAATATCTCACATACGATCCGACCGGATTTATACCGTAATTCTTTCCACCGTCATTGAAACCTTTGCGGGCATCAATATAAGGAGGAGTGTTAGAATGAGGATACTCTACATTACAATATATAGGTCTGTCATATCCGTGCATTTCCCAGTTTGACGGAACAGGGATAGTAGCCCAGCTTCTTACATCATAATCCTCTTTATAGAAATCAAGAGGACGTTCCGAAGGCTGCGATACAAAATTAAAAAACCAGTCACCGTTAAGCAATTCCACAGATTTACTCTTGGCATAAACCCATGGTGTAGCATAAAACTCCCTGTCAGCTACCATCTCTGCCTCGCTTTCATAAGGAGTATAAGTGGCATGACCTTTTTCCTTGTTTTCAGCAAACATGGTTTCGTCTTCCCAATATACTTTTTCACGTGCAGCAGTCTGGGAAGATGCTGGTGCTGCAACCTTTGTTTCGGTAATTATGAAAAGTGCTGCCTCATCATTTTTTGCTTTATCGGCATCCATCATAACTACACTGCCATCGTCCTTACATACAGCCATCCAATTAGCCTTGTTCGATGGAATCAAACGTACATATTTTCCTTCCGGCTGAATAAGCCAAAGCTGCATTTCGTCTGAGCCGTTTGTCTCTACAGCCTGGACAAAGCCGTTATCTCCTGCCTGTATCGCCAGATTGTCAAACGGATTGACCAATCTGTAACTGCCGGACAAGTCTGCAATAGACCAAAGTTGTGCCTTGTCTGCTTCATTGGCTGCAGAAAGTTTGATTTTAGGAGCTACTCCAGCGTAAGTCCAAACCTTACCCTTATACTTTACGGAGCTTACTGAATACAATTTCTTACTGTCGAAACGTTTCTGTGCATTAAGCCCCGCAAACATAAAAGCAAATGCCAACGTAGCAAGAATAAATAATAAACGATTTCTCATGGTAATAAAAAGTTTAAAAGAAGTGGCAAAGTCAATTTCATGGCAATGTCACTTCCTGATTATACAAATTTATAATTTCTCTTTAAGTTTCTCTTCAATAGGGTCTTTATACTGAGCCTGAAGTTTTCTGAGTTCTTTCATCATGTCTTCAGTTATCTGTTCATAACCTTCCTTACCGTAAAGATTATTCATTTCCTTTGGATCTTCCTGTAAATCATAAAGTTCCCAGGAATCAATATCATTATAAAAATGAATAAGCTTGTATCTCTCCGTACGAACACCATAATGGCGTTTTACCATATGTTCTGCAGGATATTCATAAAAATGATAGTAAAGAGACTTTCGCCAGTCGGCTGGTTTCTCACCTTTCAATAAAGGAAGTAGCGATACACCTTGTATATCTTCCGGTATCTCAGCACCCGCCAAATCAAGGAATGTTGCGGCATGGTCTATATTCTGTACCATCTGAGGAATTTCTCCTTTTGCTTTAGTCTTGAAATCATCCGGGATACGCATTACAAGTGGAGTACGCATAGATTCTTCGTACATGAAACGTTTGTCGAACCATCCGTGTTCTCCCATATAGAATCCTTGATCTGAAGTATAAACTACGAGAGTATTCTTCAATAAACCTTTCTGTTCCAGATAATCAAGCAACTGGCCAACATTGTCATCGAAAGATTTCAGCACCTTTGCATAATCGCGCATATATCTCTGATATTTCCATTCTGCCAGCTCTTTTCCCTTTGGATTCTTTTTATAGAACTCATCAATGATAGGCTGATAGAAATCTTCATAAACCTTACGGTCTTCAGGATCAAGCCTGTTAATCATAGCCTCGTACGTTGACTTCAGACGGCTATCTTTATCGGCTCTATACATCTTTGTATCATACATGATATCCATATCCTTAAGGATGCTCATTTCCTGAGTTTTTGCAGCTTCACGACCTTCATAATCATCATAGAAATTATCAGGCATCTCAAAAGTCTTGTCTTCATAGAGAGACAGGTATTTCAATTCAGGCAACCAGTTGCGATGACAAGCCTTATGATGAACAAACAGACAGAAAGGTTTATTCTTATCTCTTTGATTTTCCAACCAATTAATACTCTTTTCAGTAATAATATTGGTCAGATAACCTTTCTCCTCAATAGTATCGTTATTCATTTCTATAAAGCGAGGATTATAGTAGTCGCCTTGTCCGGGAAGTATTTCCCAATAGTCAAAGCCTGTTGGCAGACTTTCAAGGTGCCATTTACCTATGATTGCAGTTTGATAGCCCGCTTTTTGAAGCAATTTTGGCATCGTCTGCTGTGAACCGTCGAAAACACATGTTGTATTATCATAAAATCCGTTAGCATGACTATGCTTTCCTGTAAACATACATGCACGGCTCGGTCCACTGAGTGAATTGGCAACAAAACTATTTGTAAACTTCACGCCGTCTGCCGCAATACGGTCAAGATTGGGAGTTTCCACAAAACGATTGTCATAACAGCTCATCATCTGCGATGTATGATCGTCAGTCATTATATATACAATGTTATACTGTTGTTCCTTTTCTTTTTTTTCTTCGGAACATGAAGTTGCCGCTACTACAGCTGCTGTTCCTGCAATATAAACCGGCAATCTATTATACATGATTTTCATGATATTATTAATAATTAAAAATTAAGAATTATAAATTAGCTGTGAATTACAAAATCTCATCAGGGAATGGAATAATCTTTCCCGTAGTTTTCATTGACGGTCTCTGTGCGTCTCTCTCTCTAAGATAATCAGATAATTCTGCAGCAAGTTCTTTTACTTTATTTGGCATCTTTACAGCCAAATCATTCTGTTCACCTATATCATCTTTAATGTTAAACAGACGCAATACTCCTGTTTCCCATGTATATATAAGGTGATAATCACCTTTTAGAATAGCCGAGTATGCTCCATATCCTTCCTCTTTATTCTGAGTCTCCCCCCACAGGTTAGGGAAATGCCATACAACAATCTTATCTTTGTCCATAGCTTTTCCTTTCTTCAAAGACTTCACAAAACTCTTTCCGTCTATTCTCTGTATTGTTTCATACTTCCTTACTCCAGCCATTTCAAGAATCGTCGGAAAGAAATCCTCTATGATAACTTTCTGATCACATTCCGTATCCGGTTTCGTCACTCCAGGCCAATATACCATCATTGGTTCCCTGACTCCTCCCATAAAAGCAGAGCCCTTGCCTCCACGTGCTGGATAATTTTGGTCCCGATTGGCAATTCCTTGACGTACATTATTAAGTCCCTGGCCACCATTGTCAGACATAAATAGCAGAATTGTATTTGCAGCTACTTCTGGATTTTGTTCAAGATAATCCATAATATCACCAAGACTCTTATCCATACCTTCGACCAGTGCAGCATATCTGGACTCATTTTCATTCATCGCTGATTTCAGCTGTTCATCATATTTACCTCTGTACTTCCCGGTAAAACGTTTATCTTCGTCATACGGACTATGAACTGCATAATGTGACATATAAAGATAGAAAGGTTTATTCATCTTTACAGACTCTTTCATTTCTCTGATAGCCTCAATAGTTAGAGCTTCAGTCAAAAATATATCCTGTCCATTATATTTTTCAAGTCCATAAACAGCAAAACGAGTTCCTTCGCCAAAATTCTTAGTACCAAGATAACTTCCTGGTGCCCCATTAGCTCCTCCTGCAATATTTACTTCAAATCCCATATTAGAAGGATCAGCACCAGGAGTTGTTCGTGCTCCGAAGTGTGCTTTTCCACAATGTATTGTTCTATAGCCATTGTCTTTAAGAATCTGAGGTAAAGGTGTTATTGCTGTAGAATTATTTATTTTACCCTTTTCTGCTGCAGGCTGAATTCCGTTGAAGTTCCATTCCGGCAGCTCAATCACACTACTTTCACGATCTGTTTTCTGATTAAATTCCAATGTCCAGTTAGTTACACGATGTCTTGAAGCATTCATACCGGACATAAGACTACATCTGGTAGGTGAAGAAATCGCACAAGCATAGGCCTGAGTAAATTTCACTCCCATCTTTGCCAATCTCACCATGTTCGGGGTATTGAAACGCTTATTCAATGGGGTCTGCTCATTATTATAAAAGGGGACAGAAGTATCCTGCCATCCCATATCATCAACAAGGAACATTATAATATTAGGCTGCTTCTGACTTGCCATTAAATCAAAAGGCACAAACACTCCACATGATATTGCAGTAATAATAATCTTTTGCACTTTGTATTATATTAGATTCTACTTTTGAACATTTATACCAAATTCGTTGATATCAACCTTAGCAGGATTTCCATTTACAGAAACTGCCTCCAAACGAATAAACCTAATATTTTCAGCTCCATCAATAGATACAGTCTGAGGAATAGGGTTATTCATTATATTACTGAATTCACTGTCCTTCTTAATTGTTTTCCAATTCTTTCCATCTGTACTTACTGCAAACGAATACTTGAAAGCCATATCAGGCTTTGCTTCAGCCTTGGCAGGAGCATATGTAAATGCAGAAAGAGAGACCTTCTGACCTAGATCAATTACCAATGGAGATTTTGAAATTACTTTCCATCCGTCACGTGACAGATTATTCCATTCCTGACTAGCAACATCATCAGTAAGCGGTTCTGCATAATACGCAGACACATTACATATATTAGCCTTGTTTCTTGAAGCAGTAAGAGTGACACGTATTTTTTCAGCCTTCACTGCCGGGAATCTGAATATTCTCTTATATCCAACTGTAGTTCCTTGTGCAACAAGTTTCCACTGTCCGTCAGTAAGGGTTTCTACATCGAGTCCTTCAACTCTTTGTCCTTTAGATATATCTTCCTGAAGCATTATCACATTTATCTCAGAGTTATCTTCTATGGCATACTCTTTCTGTTCTCCCTGAGCTGCTTTCCACAACCTATTACCATCAACAACTTTATTATCAGCAAAAGCCTCATCAAGATAAGCTCTGAATTCTTTAAGTCTGTTTACGTCTGCTTCATTAATGAGCCCTCTGGTATCAGGAGGTATATTCAGAAGTAAAACTGAATTATAACCTACAGACTGAAAATAAATGTCAGTAAGATGTTTTAGAGATTTCACATTACTATCCTGATCCTCATGATAGAACCATCCCGGACGAATTGATACATCCACTTCAGAAGGATACCAGAACAGTTCTTTTGCTTTAGCAAGAATATCTCTTCCTCCAAGATCTTCTGCCTTTCCATATACACCAAGTGCTTTATTATTTTCTTCAGCACGGGCATATACTCCTGGAGTAAGTACTGTTGCACTCCATTCAGTTTCACGTCCTATACCTTTTTCATTACCAACCCAACGTACATCATCACCCATTATAGCAGTAACCGCCTTTGGTTGTAGAGTACGTATTGTTGAATAAAAAGCGTCCCAGTCATATACCTGTTTTTTACCGTTAGGACCTTCACCGTTTGCTCCATCAAACCATACTTCATGCACTTCACCATAATTAGTCAACAATTCGGTGAGTTGTTCTATAAAGAATTTATTATAAGCAGGAGAATCACCATAACAAGCAGCATTCCTATCCCATGGAGAAAGATATACACCGAACTTCATACCATATTTATCACAGGCATTACGAAGTTCCTTCACTACATCTCCCTTACCATCTTTCCAAGGCGAGGATTCTACAGAGTGCTTAGTAGTCTTCGTTGGCCATAAGCAAAAACCATCATGATGTTTTGCTGTAATTATAACCATTTTGAATCCGGCATCTTTAAGAGTACGGACCCATTGCTCTGCATCGAGTTCTGTTGGGTTAAATAAAGCGGGGTCCTCGTTTCCATCACCCCATTCACGTCCGGTGAAAGTATTTATTCCAAAATGAAGAAAAGCTGTCAGTTCCATTTTTTGCCACTCCAACTGCTGTGGTGTAGGAACCAAACGAGATGCCATATCAACTTTCTGCTCGATGGTTATACCCTCCGGAAATTCCAGGTGCTTTGTATAATATCCTTCACCTGTTGTACAAGAACAAAAAGACAAGATAGGACACAATGCTATTGTCCTAATAATTTTTTTACAGTTCATATTTATATATAGTTTTGGAATTTCCAAAGAGAGAGCAGCAAATATCAGATAAAAAGATATATAATCAAATTAATAATTTAAGGTTATTATTTGCCGTTATTTAATTCTACTCTGCAAATATATAAAACTAATCCAATAATAATGGCATTAATATAAAACAAACTGAATAAAAAAAACATTAGAAAACAAAATTCTACAAAATTACACAAGTTTGAAAGAAATATTACCTTTAATTACCATCAACTTGATGCTTTTTATATTGTGTAGGAGTAAGTCCGGTATATTGTTTAAACGATGTACTAAAATATCGTGCCGAAGCAAAACCTACCTTATCAGAAATTTCATTAAAATTCAAATCGCTCTCTTTTATTAATTTCATTGCTTGCTCAATTCTTATCTTGTTAATATAATCATTGGCTCCCATATCAGTTATAGCCTTTAATTTATTATACAATGAAGCACGACTCATCCCTATTTGTTTACATATATAAGGTATGTCAAGTTCAGTATTGTCAAGATTTTCTATTATTGTTTGATTTAGTTTCTCCATAAAGAGTGTATCCTTTCTGCTCAAATCACTATCCACCGTAACAGATAAATTATTTCCTATCTGCTGGTAATGCAATTTAGTCTGAATCCTATTATAAAGTTTATTTACAATCTTTGCCAGCAATTCTTCCATTTCAAAAGGTTTCTCTAAATAGCTGTCTGCGCCCATCATATAACCATACTGACGACTATCATCATCGTTTCTGGCAGTAAGGAGAATAAAAGGAATATGACTTACTGATATATTCTCTTTTACAGCCTTACATAATTCGTACCCATTCATTACAGGCATCATAACATCACTCACAATTATGTCAGGAAACTCCTTACATGCTATTTTATAAGCCTGTTCTCCATCATAGGCCACCAATACGCGTTTAAACTGTTCCTTCAAATCTTCAGCCAGATAGTCAACCAAAGTAGAGTTATCATCAACTATCAATATCACATAGTCCTTCAGATTTACACTGTTAATCTTATCTTTATCAGGCATTGCTATTTCAATAGACGATTGCGATGATAGCAACTCATTTAAATAATTATTATTTTGCGGTATCTCCCCAGAAATACTTTGGACTTTAGGCAATTCAAAATAAAATGTAGCTCCTTTATCAGGATTATTATATGCGCCTATTTTTCCTTTATGCAACTCTACAAGGATCTTAGAATAAGACAATCCGATTCCTGTTCCCTCATGTTCTGTATTTCCCTGATAAAAACGAACAAACAGCTTCTCTGTATCTACATTTTTGAGTCCAATACCCTGATCTGATACAGAAATTCTTATATTCTTTCCATCTTCCGTAAACTCTGTTCTTATAATTATTTTAGCATCTTCAGGGCTATGTTTAATAGCATTCATCAGAAGATTAGACAAAATAACCATACATTTTTCTTTATCAAAAGCTACTTTACCTATATTTTGATCAAGTTGAAGCTCTATTCTGCCAGTTCTACCATCACCATCTACAAAATTAGAACTAACGTCCTCAATCCAATTATTCAAATCATAGTTTTGAATATTAAGATGAGTCATAGTCATCTCCATTTTCCTGGCATCCAAAACCATACTAATAAGATCTTTCATTCTTTGTGCCTGATGGAATGCTATATTTAACTGTTTAAAATAACGGTCTGTAGGCTGTATCGAATCAATTATTTTCTTTAATGGTGCATAAATCAATGTCAACGGTGTTCTAAGTTCATGACTTATATTTATTAGAAATCTTACTTTCTCTTCATAAATCTTTTGTTCATGTTCTTTCAACATCCATTTAATACGACGGTCCTTTTTACGCAATGCTGCAACTATTACCAAGACAACAAGACACAAAAACAAAATAGACAAAATCATAATAAACCACCAAGATTTATACCAAGGCGGAAGTATTACAAGGGTCAATACATTTCTATTTTGTGCCCATCCTCCATCTTTTTTTGTGTAACTAACCATTATAGGATATTTTCCGGATGCAAGCGAAGGAATGCTCAACTCACTATTATAACTTGTAAAGGCGTTTTCTGAATGACTATCCAATATATAATGGAACTGACGTGGACGAAGTATATCATCTCCTTCAACTAAAAAACGTATCTTAATGTTACGGGAATTCCATGGCAACGTAACTTCTCCATCTTTTATACTATTCATCATATTTATCCCACCAACAGAGAATTCCAAAACAGTAACATTAGCTTCTTTCATCTCATCAGGTCTCAGATTAAAAGCCTCAGATTCAACACTTAATAAGCCATTGACTCCTCCCAAATAAATCCGTTCCGAATTAGATAAAAGTTTAGGTTTTTGCAAGTATTCGTTTTTAAGCAAGCCATCAGACTCACCATACAATATAAACTTCTGATCTGAAGGATAATAAGCGAAAAGTTCCTGTCCGGACCAATCCAGACACGCCCTCTTTCATCACATAAAACAGACTTAGCCTCTTTAAAAAGTGAGCTTTTAATTTGTGATAATTCTCCATTTTTAAATGTATAAAGTCCTTTTCTTCCTACAATCCACAGAACTCCATTACAAGCTATTGATGCAGAATTAATAAAATAAGTAGTATCAGAGTGAAATACAGAATGAATATGTTTGCCATCTTTCTGTATTCTAAAAATAGTCTGAGTATTATAAAAATAAGAATATAGACTATCTCTACCTATATAACACATCATCCTAAGCGGTATTTTAGGATTAGCGTTTATTAATTCCTCAGATTTCCCTGTTGGAATATTATATCTTACCACTGGGTTTGTCAATAAAAGGATAGAGCTTTCTGTTTCATTATAAAGATTAGTCGAAAGCCTGCTGTACTTTATATAATCACTCAATTTATCCTGAGTTAACTTAAACGAGCGCTTTACTCCTGTCTCTTTGTTAAAGAAAAACAGGCCTTTAGAGAAAATCGATACTAATAATTCAGTAGATGAATACTTACAAATAGATACAATCTTATCTCCCCAAGTAGTAGGATAATGCTTAATGGTATTATTTTTTTCGTCTAACCTGTTTATACCACCACCATCTGTACCTATCCATATATAGTCAGAATCAGCTTCTTGAAACAATGTAAGTACAGTATTCTCACTTAAACCATTGTTATTGCCTAATGCAACGCTTGAATATGTTATCATATAACTCAATCGTGCATTAACCAATCCACCTCGAGTAGTAGCAAGCCATATATTATTACCATTTCCGCTACCGTGTATATTAAGAATTGTATTAACTGGCAGTGTATGTATATTACCTGATTCATGCTTTAAGACTTGAATATTTCCGTTTTTAGGATTTATAATATTCACTCCACCACCATCAGTTCCGACCCAAATTCTATCATTAATTAAAGTCATACACAATACCAACTCGCTACTAAAAGTGGAGTTTTGAGGCGTATATTCTGAAACCAGAGTTCCATCTTTAGCAATTTTCTTTACGCCGTTATTATAATCTGTAACCCACAGAAATCCTTCATTATCAACACATAAATCAGAATAATTATTCTTTTCCAAAGATGGATTTTTTATTATTTCGTTCTTTTTTATATCATATAATATAACTTTGTTATTACGATTTGAACAAACCAATGTATTATTATCCCAAAATATCATTCTTTTTATTGAAAAATCAGCCTTATTGCTTATTTCGGAGAAAAGTTCTAAAGATTTGGTTTTATAACTATATTTATACAACTTGTTATTTACGCCAAATAATAGTCCATCCTCTGTTTTACAGACTGCTCCAGCCACCATCGATTGTTTATTCTCGAAATAATATGGCAAAAAATCATCTTTTTGCTTTGAATAAAGCAATACTCCATTAGTAGTAAGAAACCAAAGCTGCCTTTCATTATCTTCTACAATTTGGAAAATTCTTTGATTTGATACTCCTGTCTCTAAAGAAGGGACAAAATAATGCTTTAGCTCAAGACCATCGTATCTAATAATTCCATTTGAGGTATCAAGCCAAACAACACCGTTACTTTCCTCAAAAACATAATTAACATAAGATGGCATTCCTTGCCTTAAGCCTATCTGAGTAAAGCTGTAACTATTTCTTCCACTTAATTTATTACAAATAGAGATACTTACTATAATAAGCAAAAGAATATTTTGTAATGTATTTTTCATATATTATTCCTTTATAAGACAAAGGTAAAAAAAATATTGGAAGATTTTCAATAATAAAATTTTTAATTAAGCCCTGTTGATATAAAGATTTACAATAATAGATAAGGATATTCTAAAAATAGCTATATAATCAAATTTGGAAATAAAATAGTTATTTGTGAACATAAAGAAAAGACATAAAATCTAGATTTGCAGCGTGATTTAATGATTGAGCCTAATAATATCAATTGCAAAAAACACTATTTTCAATTTAATGTTTAACTAAAATTTAGTATTAATGAAAGGACAATTAAAGTATTTCTGCCTGTTTATGGTTTCAATGCTTATATTCTCTTTTGAAGCATTGGCCCAAGAACAAATCGTTACGGGTAAAGTATTGGACACTCAACTAAAAGAAGGAATGCCCGGAGTTAACGTTCAAGTCAAGGGTAGTACGGTGGGAACTATTACTGATTTCGACGGAAACTACTCAATCAAGGTAAATAGCCCGAAGTCTGTATTGGTATTTACTTTTATCGGTTTCTCTACTCAAGAAGTTACTGTTGGAAACAAGACTGTGATAAATGTAGAAATGAAAGAAGATGCACAGGCTCTTGAAGAAGTTGTTGTTGTAGGTTATGGTACAGCACGTAAAGGAGACCTTACAGGTGCTCTTACCACTATGCGTCCGGATGCGAACGATGCTTCCAAAGCAACATCACTGGATAATTTGTTGTCAGGTAAAGTTGCAGGACTTGTGGTTAGCTCAGCATCATCAGCAGTAGGAGCTGCTTCATCAATCACGATCCGTGGTGCAAGCTCATTGCGTGGTGACAACCAGCCTCTCTATGTCATCGACAACGTACCTCAGGCTTCAGCTGGTGAATTTGCATCATCAGGTATCAGTGGAGACTTCCAGATCAATCAGGACCCTCTGGCAGCACTTAACCCTGCCGACATTGAAGATATCACTATCTTGAAAGATGCTTCTTCAACTGCTATTTACGGTTCTCGTGGTGCAAACGGTGTAATCCTTATTACTACAAAGAAAGGTAAACAAGGAAAAGCAAAAGTCAACGTAAGTGCAAACTTTACTATAGCAGACCCTACACGCCTTATGGAGATGACAAATCTGCAGGAACACGCAGCTTATATTAACTCACGCGTTTCTAACGGACAATATCCTTTCTATGTAGTAGGCGACGAAGTTAGATATGTATTCAATGACGCTCTAGCTAATTATGATCCTAACAATCCTGAAACATATAACCTTATTCAGTATCGCAACTGGCAGAAAGAAATCTACCGTTCAGCATTTTCTCAAACTTATTCAGTATCAGTAAATGGTGGTAGTGATAAGATGACTTATTATATTTCTGCCAATTTCAAGGATATCAATGGTACAGTAAAACAGACAGGTCTCAAACAAGGTGACTTACGTGCCAATCTTGGCATGGACCTTTCAAAAACAGTTCATCTTAACATGACTATGAGCGGTTCGCTCAGACAGAATAACATGATGGCAGGAGGTAGCACCTTGGGTGGATCAACTACAGCAATCTCTCGTACAGCTCTAGACTATGCTCCATTTGAAATGCCGGAAGGTGACCCTTCATTCCAAGCTGAGAACAAAACAACAATTTTCAGTTGGCTTAACGACTACGAAGATGTAGCAAACGATAAGACATTCAATATGAGTATGGATCTTTCATGGAAGATCGTGAAAGGATTACAATATAACCTCCGTGTAGGTGGTAACATGAATATCAACGATCGTAGCCGCTGGTATGGTCTGCAATTATATCAGGGTATGAACAATAACGGATATTTGGCTATATCTAATCTTAATAAGAGCAACTATTCTGTAGAAAATGTATTAAACTATAATACTAAATTCGGTGACATAGCAACATTGGATGCTACTGCCGGTGTTACATACGATGCATACAAATTCCTAAACCAGAATACTATCGGTTCACAATTCACTATGTTCGATCTGCGTGAAAACGGTATTCACATGGCAGGTAACGTACAACACCAGGAACCTATACAGCGCGACTATCAGTTGCTGTCATACCTTGGACGTATCAATCTGTCATTCCTTGACAAATATCTTATCACAGCATCAATACGTGCCGATGGATCAAGTAAGTTTACAAAGGGTAACCGTTGGGGGTATTTCCCGTCAGCTTCATTAGCTTGGCGTATGGAACAGGAAGAATTCCTGAAAGATGTGGAATGGATGAATCAGTTAAAGTTAAGAGTAAGCTACGGTGTAACAGGTAACCAGAGTATCAATCCTTACTCTACATTCTCTATGTACGGTGGTGGTACAAATCACTATGCAGACGGTTCTGGAAACCAGTTGGCTACACTGACTATTACTAACCTTCCTAACAATGGTTTGACGTGGGAAAAGACTTCTTCATGGAATGCCGGATTTGACTTCGGATTGTTCCGTTCAAGACTTAGCGGTACTTTGGATTTCTATGTAAAGAGAACAAACGACTTGCTTATATCTAGAAATCTTCCAGGATCAGCCGGTTTCTCTTCTACATATTATAATCAAGGATCATTGGATAACAAAGGTGTGGAACTTACATTGACAGCTCAAATTATTGACACTAAAGACTGGAAATGGAGTTTGACAGGTAACTTCGGAAAGAATAAGAGCAAAATCGTAAATCTGGGACTTATTCCTACAGAATTCGGATGCTTGGGCGAAAGAATAGGATATTATGGTAATTCACTTGGCGACCACTTCGGAGTTGGACATATATTCCTTCAGGGAGAAGAACCAGGATTGTTCTTAGGTTATGCAACTCAAGGTATAGTACAGGCTGAAGACATCACAGACCAAGGAGTAAGATATACAAAACCTGACGGTACTACAGGATATTATAATGACGTTTTAGGACAGAAACCTGTGGCTGGTGACGTGAAATTTGTAGATTTCGACGGCAACGGAAGCATTGATACTTCAGACCGTAATATCATTGGTAATCCTAATCCTGACTTCACATACGGATTCCAGACTTCACTTTCATGGAAAGGTTTAAGCCTGTCTGCTGCATTCAACGGTGTACACGGTCGTGACATCATAAATGTAAACAACCGTTATATCAACACTCCTGGATCAAAAGCTGGTACAGTATCAAAGAAAGCATTCGAAGGCATGTGGACTCCAGAAAACAAGTCTAACCTATATCCTTCATCTAACTTCATAGTACAAAACATGGTTATGGATCGCTATGTGGAAGACGGAAGCTATTTGCGCTGCTCAGACATCACTCTGAACTATGTTCTTCCTAAATCTTGGATGAACAAGATTGGATTCCAGAATACTTCAATATTCGCATCTGTAAAGAACGCATTCATCATTACAGACTATAGCGGATACGATCCTGAAGTAAACAGCTTCGCATTCGACGGTTTGCGTCCTGGAGTCGATATGAACTCTTATCCTACTCCACGCCAGTTCATATTCGGACTGAACGTGACATTCTAAATTAATAATATAACAATAACCTACAAAGAACATAAGTCATGAAAAATATTAAATATCTGATATTATCACTTTCTGCGGCATGCTGCATGTCGTCATGTCTGGACGAAAATCCGCTATATACGCAGAACAATAAAATAGTGTTCTCTAATGGCAGTAACGCTGAATTAGCATTGCTAGGATGCTATTCTTACATGAGTACAACTGCGGCATACGGCCAACACTGGCAGGAAATTCCAATAAGCGGTTCCGGCTTTGGATGGTCACAAAGAAGTGGTAGCGATGGAATAGTAAGCCTGCAGTCCCTATCAAGTGACGGTCTTATATCAACTACATGGAATGCCATGTACAAGGTTATTTCAGAGGTTAACGCTTATTTGGAAAATCTGAATAATAGCGGTCTTTCTGATGACATAAAGAAACAGTACAGCGGAGAAGCTAAATTCTTACGTGCTATGGCATACTATAATCTGGTATCTTTATTTGGTGACGTTCCTTTCAAGACTTCTGCATCAACTTCAGAAGGTATCACAATAGGACGTACACCTGCTGCTGAAGTTCTTGGACATGTAATAGACGATCTTAAAGATGCAGAAAGCATTGATCCAAAATCAAGCGTAGGTCGTGCAAATTCATGGGCAGTAAAAGCATTCATGGGTAAAGTATATTACCGTATGGCTGCTACAGGCATCAATCCTCAGGAAAACTGGACTAACGCTAAAACTAAGTTTGATGAAGTATATGACAACAATATCTATGACCTTGAAAATAATTTTGCAGATTTGTTCGGCGATTGGGTTTCAAGTTCCAAAGAATCTATTTTCCAAATAAACTTCAGTGTTACTTCAACAAACTGTTTCAACCGTGCAAGTAACCGTTTCTCACCTACATCTTCTACTACAGGTGTAAACTGGAGTACTTACCGTGCTACAAAATCAGCATACGATATGCACCAAAGCATGTATCCGGGTGATCCACGTATCGACGCAACATTCCTTACTGTACACAGAAAAAGAACCGGAAACAACCAGGCTAATCCAAAACCTCAGGTAGGCGACAAACCATCTGCAAACGACAGCGTTTACTACTATCCTTATTTCACATATAAGATTCAGATTGGAGAAGATAATGATAAGAAGCCTATTTATGAAAAGATTCAGAAAGATGGAAAAGACGTGGAAGATAAAATCTATGTAGGAGTACTACCATATGACAAGTTTGATAATCCTGCAAACCCAAGCTTGGAATATATGGAAGGACTACAAATTCCAGAAAATGCATCTCCTAGAGAAAAGGCTGAAATTCAAGCTTTGAAAGGTATTAGAAAAACTTTTGCAGAAAACGGAAATCAGAACGCATGGCCGGCACATGCAAAACTATACGACCAAAACCAGCAGGGTACAGCTTCACATAAGAATCTGATGGTGTACAGATATGCAGAAATGCTGTTATTAATGGCTGATGTATATAACGAACTCGATCAGAAAGACAAAGCTATTGAACTGGCAAATAAAGTATTAGCCCGTGCACGACGCTCAGCACAGACAGCAGCTCCTGCTACTGAACCTGCTGACTGGTCAAAAAATCTGACCAAAGATCAAGTACGTGAAAAACTTTATTTCGAACGTATAATCGAGCTGTTTGGCGAACCTGATATGTACGAAATGATGAGAATACGCGGTACAGAATTCCTTAAGAAGGCACTAGAATACCACAACAATCATGAAATAACAAAAGTTTCAGATGCTTACTATAAATCGTCATCACAAAAATGGACTGACCGTATTTACAACGAAGGTAACCTTACAGAAGAATTCTTGAAAAAGAATCTGTTACTTCCTATTCCTGATACAGAAAGAGACAACAATCCTGGTATTACCGAAAATAACTTCGGTTATTAATGCCTAAGTACACAAAATGTGTAATTGATTGTCATATATAGAAAATGAGTCGGCGGACTTGGCTGCAGGTTCACCGGCTCATTTTCATTTAATACAAAGAAATTTTTTTTATGATAATGAAAAAGAATTTATTTTCCGGTGCACTAATAGCCATGGCAATATGTTTAGCCGCAACAGGATGCAGGCAAGCCGAAGAACGGGTAATCATCCCCTCACCGGTAGAATCGGCTGTGACGGAAGGCAAAGGCTACTGCATTACTTCCCGAACTTCAATATATGCAACCGGGAATGATCAGAAAACTGTAGCTGAATATCTTTCTTCGCTTTTCGAATCCGCTGCAGGCTTCAAAATAAAAGTAACAGAAGATAAAAACGCAGCAATCCGCTTCATAGCAGACAGCACTGTAGAGAAAGAGTCGTACAGGATGAAAGTGGACGACAAGGGCATAATTATTTCGGCTTCAGACCGAAGCGGTTTCTTTTATGCTGTACAAACTCTTAGAATGGTACTTCCACCACAAATTGAAGCCTCTGAAGCAAGCTCAAGCCAGGAATGGTATGTACAGGCAATGGATATAAACGACGGACCCAGATTCGGTTACAGAGGGCTGATGATAGACGTTGCCCGCTATTTTTTACCAAAAGATGATTTGATAAAAACGATAGACTGTATGGCTATGCTGAAGCTAAACAAGCTTCATCTGCACCTTACAGACGATACAGGCTGGAGACTTGAAATAAAGAAATATCCACGTCTGACAGAAGTTGGAGCATGGCGTCCTGACAGAGGTGATACTCCTTTCTACGGAAGAAGAAACAGACAAGAGGGCGAGAGTTGTACTGTAGGTGGCTTCTACACTCAGGAAGATTTGAAGGAAATTATCAGATATGCATCAGAAAGACAGATAGAAATCATTCCTGAGATTGACGTTCCGGCTCACTCATGTGCAGCATTGGCATCATATCCGAAATTGGCATGTCCTAATGTAAAAAAGGAAATAAATGTTCTTCCTGGCCTTGGTGGACGCGACACTGAAATAATATACTGTGCCGGCAATGAAAAAACTTTCGATTTTTTGAGCGATGTGATTAAAGAGGTAGCCGAACTGTTCCCTTCGGAATATATCCACATGGGTGGAGATGAAGCCAACAAGTTCTATTGGCAAACATGTCCGCTATGTAAAAAAAGAATGAAACAGGAAGGAATTGCCCACGTAGAAGACCTGCAGGGATATTTCATGCAGAGGATGAGCGATTACGTAAAAGCTAACGGAAAGAAAATGATGGGATGGGACGAGCTGACAAACAGCAGAGTACCAGACGGAACCGTGATATTCGGATGGCAGGGATACGGAAATGCCGCACTGAAAGCTGCCGCTGAGGGACACAAATTCATACTCACTCCAGCCAGATTACTTTATCTCATCAGATATCAGGGACCTCAATGGTTCGAGCCGGTAACTTATTTCGGGAACAACCTTATGAAAGATATCTATGCATACGAACCTGTACAGGATAACTGGGAAAAAGGCTATGAAGATCTGTTGATGGGAGTACAAGCCTCAATGTGGACAGAGTTCTGTAACAGTGCAGAAGATGTAACTTACATGATTTTCCCTCGTCTTGCAGCCCTGGCTGACATGGCATGGAGAAAGAAAGGTACATCCGACTGGGAAAACTTTCAAAAAGGATTGGATAACTTCCTGACTCATCTTGATGTAAAAGGTG
The DNA here is from genome assembly GCF_024733815.1 of Bacteroides sp. ET336. Lineage (NCBI taxonomy): Bacteria > Pseudomonadati > Bacteroidota > Bacteroidia > Bacteroidales > Bacteroidaceae > Bacteroides > Bacteroides sp. ET336. The sequence goes on along the minus strand of NZ_JANRHK010000012.1, from coordinate 32,477 downwards.
TACGATATGCAAAGTCTATGTATAATATCCAGCATAAATGCACACCTGCCGATGGTTGTGTCAACGTCAATCTGCAATGCGAACGTACTGACGTGGAAAAAAGATATACCACAGACGGCACTGACCCTAATGCAAAATCAAATTTAGTGTCATCAGATTTTCCTGTAAAAGAAAGTACTGTTATCAATGTAGCTTCTTTCAAGAACGGCAAACAGATGGGTGAGACTCTTTCTTTAAAGATTGATTTCAACAAGGCAACCGGAAAAACTGTAGAAAATGGAAATAAAGATATATTTTTGCTAACTAACGGTGTCAGAGGAAGTAAAAGACAATCGGACTTTGAATGGTGCACATGGGCAAACTCTGACGCAGTGTTTACCATAGACCTTAAAGGTACAGAAGAAATAGAAAGTATCGGAATAGGATGCCTCACAAACTACGGCATGGGAGTGCATAAGCCTAAAAGTATCAAAGTAGAGATCTCTGATGATAACAAATCATTCAAACTGTACGGAGAAAGAGAATTTTCTGAACAAGAAATATTCCATGAAGGGAACTTCGTAGAAGATATAGTTTTCGAAGGAGAAAAAACCAGTGCCACATACGTCAAGATTACTGCCAAACATGCCGGACTGATACCTAAAGATCATTTCATGCGACCAGGTCAGATTTCAAAATTCTGTTTTGATGAGATAATTATAAAGTAAACAATAAATTTCACTAATACCATGATAAAGAAAACATTGATAATAGTTATAACGTGTCTTTTCGGCATCTCTTGCTTTGCTGGAAACGACATTCCAAAAGTAATTCCAGCTCTGCAAAGTTGGAAAAAACAAAACGGGAAATTTATTCCAAAACAAACCGGAACAATAGTCGTAAGTAAAAAAGACTCTGGAATGCTGATGCAGACGGCTCTTATACTAAAAGATGACTTGAAAGAGATGATGGGATACGAATATAGCGTTACTACTGGACTTAAAGCCGGTAAAGGTGACATTTCTTTATCAATAGGAAAAGAGAAAGACCGTCTGGGCTGCGAAGGTTATGAATGTTCAATAGGTGATAAGATAGAAATCGAAGCCAATACGGCAAAGGGCGTATTTTGGGGAACCAGAACGCTACTGCAGATGATATATAACCAGCCCGACGGTCTTCAAAAGGGAAAAGCAATAGACTTCCCGAAATACAGCAATCGCGGATTTATGATAGACGTAGCAAGAAAGTTCTTCTCTATGGATTTTCTTAAAAACTACGTGAAGATTCTTTCTTTCTACAAAATGAACGAATTACAGATTCACCTGAACGACAACGGATTTGTTGAATTTTCAGACAACGACTGGAACAAGACATATTCGGCTTTCCGTCTGGAAAGTGACAGATATCCAGGACTTACGGCAAAAGACGGATCATACACAAAGGAAGAGTTCCGCGAACTTCAGAAAATGGCAGCAAAATATGGTATAACCATTATCCCTGAAATCGATGTCCCTGCGCATTCTTTGGCTTTCACTCACTACGATCCACGACTTGCAGCCGACAATAAGGAATATGGAGCCGACCATCTTGATCTTTATAAAAAAGAAGTTTATGACTTTGTCGATTCACTTTTCGACGAATATCTTAGTGGAGAAAATCCTGTATTCATTGGTCCTGAAGTACATATCGGTACCGACGAATACAATTTAAAAGAAGCAGAACAGTTCAGGCATTTTACAAATCATTATGTAAAGCTGATAAAAAAATACGGTAAGACTCCGAGAGTTTGGGGCAGTTTGAAAATAATGAAAGGTGAAACAAAAGTAAACCTTGAAGACTGTGTAATCAGTGCATGGAACGCCAACTGGATGGATGTAAAGACTTCACTTGCTACAGGAGCAAAAGTAGTCAACCTTTGCGACTGGTTCTTGTATTTAGTTCCTGCAGTAAACTATTACCATGACTTTTTGGAATATGAATGGCTATACAATAACTGGCGTCCTGAAATGATGAGAAAAGACGAAACTATAGAAGAAGGTAACCCTAACTTCCTCGGAGCGATGCTGGCAGTATGGAACGACAGGGTTGGTAACGGTGTAAGCCAACAGGATGTACATTTCAGATGCTTCCCTGCAATACAGCTTGTTTCTGATAAGTTATGGAAAGGCGAGAATAGCAAAAATGTTTCTTACAAGGAATTTGAGAAATTGTGCCAAACTACTCCGGAAGCCCCGGGAGTAAATTTGATGGCAAAAGTAGAGAAAGGCGGTAACCTTATAGAAAATAATAAAATTCTGTCAATAGACGGAAAGACTAAAGTTGCCACAAAAATAAATGAAATAGGTTATCCATATGCTGTAGAATTTGATATACGCACTGACAGTGTGCCTGCCATAGATGGAATACTTTTCAAGGGGCCTCACTCTGAATTTGTAACAAACTGGCAGAACACAGGCAAATTTGCTTTCAGACGCGATGGTTATGAGTTCGTATTCCACGATTATCGTCTGCCTGCCAGTGAATGGACGAAAATACGCATTGAAGGCGATGTGAAAGGTACTACACTCTTTGTTAATGGAAAAAAGATTGAAAGACTGGAAGGACGTACACGCGAGGTATATAACTTCAAGCATAACAGAAAAGACAAATTCTGGTATGTAGAGACACTGATATTCCCACTCGAAACAATTGGTGACGAATACATGGGTTTCAAAGGTGATATCAAGAATATTTCGTACAGACATACTGAAAATAAATAATACAGCAGAACTGAAAGATACATCTAAAAGGAAGCAAGAACTAACATGAATAAAATAAAAGGGTTATTGATTATATTTCTTTATCTTCTTTCTCTCCCCGTGACTTATGCCCGGGGAGGAAAGAATGATTATGAACTGATCTGGAAAGAAGATTTCAAAGGAAAATCTATCAATACCGGAAAATGGAGTAAAATCACAAGAGGGAAACCTGACTGGAGAAAATACATGTCGGACAATGAAACTTTGTATGAAGTAAAAAAAGGTAAACTCATACTTCACGGAGTTGAAAACAAAGGAATCGCACCAAACGACACTGCTCGATTTCTAACGGGTGGAATATCCACGAAAGGAAAATTCTCTATATGTTACGGAAAAGTTGAGGTTAAGGCAAAACTTGAAGCTGCACAGGGAGCATGGCCGGCTATATGGATGTTGCCTGAGAAAGGAGAATGGCCTAAAGGTGGAGAAATAGACATAATGGAAAGGCTTAATCACGATGATTTTGTCCATCAGACAATACATACGCACTATACTCATACATTGAATGAAAAACAAAACCCTCCACATACTGCTAAAGCCGCTATTGACAGCGATGGGTACAATGTATATGGCGTAGAGATACTACCAGACAAAATAGTTTTCTCCGTAAACGGAAAAACGACACATACCTATCCCAAAATTGAAACTGACAAGGAAGGAGAATTCCCGTTTGGTACTCCTTACTATATACTAATAGACATGCAGATAGAAGGAGCATGGGTAGGCAAGGTAAATCCTGAAGAACTGCCCGTACGGATGATAACGGACTGGGTGAAGGTATATAAATTGATACAATAGAAAAAATCAGTTCTTATCTTGTTGGAAAACTGTTTTTGTCCTTATGATATCTATAAACCACAGTGTGATTTGTAAAAACCACAGTGTGGTTTATAGAAACAACACTGTGATTTGCACAAACAGCACTGTGGTTTACAGTTATTTTCTTGAAAAAAACAATTTGTTTTACGCCTGTATTGAAGTTTTCAATAGCGTTATTTCTTTTTCCATCCTGAATTACGGCACTTCACCGTTTTAATGGAAAATATTTCTACTAATATATCATTTGATTTACAATATAGGGACATCCACTATCTCACCATCTTCCCATCCCTGTATCTCCATTTCCACAGTAAAGCCTGTTGTCGTTTTCTTCAGGTTAAAGATACAATAGCTACCTGCCTGGAACTTTTTCAATGTCTCACTTGCTGCAATAGGAAGCTCTGTGATGAATTCACCTTTATCCGTAATAGCTCTTACCCTTAACTGTGATTTGGTGAAATCCCCTGAAGGAAGTATCGGCAGATATGCTTTTTTCATTTCCTGAGAAGCGACCTGCATACCATTATTATCAAAAGCCAAAGCTATCGATACATTAGGACTTCCTTTCACCACCGCTTCTGTCTGATTCTGGGGATTGAAGGATGCAGACGAATAAAACACTGCATTTCCATCCGCTGTTGACATTTCTATTGAGTTAAGATTGAATGCCTCATCTGTACTGTTTGTCACCTTAAAGATGACAAGTGATGTGAGATGTTTGAATACCACACCTGTCAGCACATTGCCACCTTCCTCATTGCGTACTGGTGGTGCATACATTGGTCTGAACTGTCCCAAATGTCGTGAATCATCTGCCGCAGCCTGACTTATAGTTCCGTCTATCGGCACATTCAATTGTACTTCACCATTTGTTCCTATTTCCATAGGTGGATATATACCGTAATAATAATTTGTCTCCACCCTGTTGCCAACATACTCAAAATTACCGGAACCTATCGAAGGGCCACCAACAAGGGTGAAATCACATACTGTTACATCATCTGCAGCACTTCCTACCATCATGCGAACCTTATCTCCACTATCCCATCTTACCTGAAGCTGTTCATCCTTTGCCGGTAGATTTTCATCAATAGAAGCCCTGCTATATTTAGACGCTTCCGTAACATTCATTGATATTTTAAAATTGGCAATATCTTCATCTTCAGTATTTCCTGCTCCAATATCGCCTCCCGTCGGATTATCCACTACTCCATTATCCGAAACATCAGTCTTTCCGCAAGAAAAAAAGCTAAACAGCAATGCTGTTAAAAGGAAAAATCTGCTTACTTTATTCATAATATCATCAAAGATTACCATTCACCAACAAATCTATCTCCCTCTGCTCCGAAAACTCCTGTAGATGAATTGCTACCATTTCCACTACCACAAAGAATTCCTTCGGACAACATCTCAATACATTCGCAAACAGGTGCAACATACAATTCTTTTACCTCAACTTTTTTCAATTCTTGTTTCATAAACTATACCTATCAAATTATTATTTATCTAATGTTTCACAGATTACAAGACAATATTAAATACCCATTTGTTCATAATAATATTAAAACACATGCTTATATTGATTTAAATCAATAACAAAACGATAGAAAAAAGTTCAAGGCCTTAACTATAATCGTTATTTTAGTTACACATTAAAACAAAAAAAATCCCACAAACTTCTTGATATTGAAGTCTGTGGGACAAAGTCTATATCTTATTATTTATATCAGAACATATATGCCAGAGAAACCTGCCATGAATTTTTTCTAATGCTTGAACGCAAGTTACCGTCAGAAGATTCAACAATCATGTCTCCAAGTTTACTTGCTCCGATATTATAGTTAACTCCAACCTGAAGATGACGAAGCAATTTTAAACCGGCTCCTACATTGACACTGACAAAACTTTTGTTTGATTCTTCCATTAACTGCTTCCATCCGTCATTTATGCTGAAACCGAATTGTGGACCGGCTGCAACATATACTCCAAGTGTGCTTCCAAGTCCTAATGTCCATTTAAGGTTTACCGGAATTTCTACAGATTTCAGCTTCTCGGAATTCTTATTATTAACATCCAAACCTGATTGTGAATAAAGAGCTGCCACATCTATTCCTAAACCGATAATAGGCAGAGTAACATCAACCATAGGACCTACAAAGAAACCGGTTGTATTATCTCCTACTTTATTATCTAACTTAGAAACATCCAAACCACCCTTCAGACCGAATTTTACTTGAGCCTGTGCAGGAACAGCCAGCAACAGACACGCCATAATGACTAAAGTTGAAAAAATCTTCTTCATAATTGTTCTATTTTTAAAATTTACAATGGCAAAAATAATAGTTTAATATTAAAAAACAAGCTTTTTCTTAAGATTTTATATTTGCAAATAAAACAAATACACTTCAATCCCGAATTATCAAATATAAAACAAAGGTCTGCCCAATAATGTTTAAACACCATTTAAATAGTATTTAAACTATATTCAGCAGACGTTCGAATAAATATACTATTTTAAATTACTTATTCAGCTTCCACGTAAATCCATCCTTGGTATCTTTTACTTCAAATCCCAAGGCTGCAAGATTGTCACGAATCTTATCGCTTGTAGCCCAATCCTTGTTGGCCTTAGCCACCATACGCTGTTCCAAAAGCATATCAACGACCTTACCGTATGCTTCCTCACGTGCAGCATTATTTTCAGAGTCTGCTTTAAGACCAAGAATGTCGAATACAAACAGATTGAATACCTGCTTCAACTCTTCAAGATCAGCCTCGCTGATAGTAGCCTTCTTGTCGATTACAGTATTTATCATACGTGTAGCATCGAAGAGATGTGATATAACGATAGGTGTATTAAGGTCATCGTTCATAGCATCGTAACATTTCTCACGGAGTCCTGCCGGTTCAATACCGCTGGTAGTCTTAGAAGGAGTGATACGTTCGAGGTTCTTCACACCTTCCATCAGACGTTCAAGACCCTTTTCGGCTGCCTGAAGAGCTTCGTTACTGAAGTCAACAGTACTACGGTAATGTGCCTGAAGGATGAAGAAACGGATTGTCATTGGCGAATATGCCTGTGCCAGCAACTTATTGCTACCTGTGAAGAACTCGTCAAGAGTAATGAAATTACCCAAAGACTTACCCATCTTCTGACCGTTGATGGTAATCATATTATTGTGCATCCAATAACGTACCATGTCATGTCCCTGCGAAGCCACACTCTGTGCTATCTCACATTCATGGTGAGGGAACACAAGATCCATACCTCCACCGTGAATATCGAATGTCTCACCAAGATATTTCTTACCCATGGCGGTACATTCGCAGTGCCATCCAGGGAAACCGTCACTCCATGGTGAAGGCCAACGCATAATATGTTCAGGCTGTGCACACTTCCAGAGAGCAAAATCGGCAGGATTATGTTTTTCCTGCTGTCCGTCAAGCTCACGTGTAGTATTGATTACATCGTCAAGATTTCTTCCTGACAATTTTCCGTAATGATGGTCTTTGTTATATTTGGCTACATCGAAATATACTGATCCCTGGCTCTCGTATGCATATCCGTTCTTTAGGATTTCTTCTACCAGCTGTATCTGTTCGATGATATGTCCCGAAGCATGAGGTTCTATGCTTGGAGGAAGAACGTTAAGTGCTTCCATTGCCTTGTGGTAACGGTTCAGATAATACTGCACTACCTCCATCGGTTCAAGCTGTTCAAGACGTGCTTTCTTTGCAATCTTGTCCTCACCATCATCGGCATCATGTTCAAGATGACCGACATCAGTGATATTGCGTACATAGCGTACCTTATATCCCAGATGAGTAAGATAACGGAAAAGAATATCGAAAGTGATTGCCGGACGTGCATGTCCCAGATGAGCATCGCCATACACGGTAGGTCCGCACACATACATACCCACATGAGGTGCGTGAGCCGGTTTGAAAAGCTCTTTCGTGCGGCTCAGTGTATTGTAGATTAAGAGTTTATTTTCCATAATGCATAAAACTATGTTAGACTGCAAAGTTATAAATAAATTCCATGACAGACATAAACTACCGGTAATTTTCTTTCAATACATCAATATAATACACTGTATTACTTCACAATAACCACTCCGCCTTCAGGCTGCAAGACTACTGAAACTGACGATGATTTCTTTATCTTTAGTGTTTCTTTCTGAGGTTCACGCTTTTTGTTGTCATAATAATATGTACATTCGTCACCATCAGACAGCATAGGGAGGTTCAGCTCAAGTTTTAAAGGTTCTTTCAGCGCACTTACTCCGGCAATATACCAGTGTCCGTTATGTCGGCGCGCCAAGACGCAATACTTTCCGGGATAGCCATCAATAAACCTTGTCTCGTCCCATGTAGTAGGAACTTCTTTCATAAACTCTATCATTGACGACGGAGCATCGTAAAGATTATTCGGAGTTATGGCAAAATTCTGTATCGGATTCTGGAAGAGTACTGCTGTGGCAATCTGGAACACATCAGTAGTACGTCGTATCATTCCTCCATCATTTGTCCTGTTAAGTCTCTTATTCAGAATTGTACCTCCAAACTCCATGCTTCCCACGGTGTTACGGATGAACGGATGAAGAGTTGCATTAAATGCCTCCATATCATCGGCATGCTGACTGAAAATCAAGTTCTCTGAAGCAAGTACGGCCTCACTTCCCACATAGTTAGGATACATACGTTCCCATCCGCGAGGAATTGTACATCCATGGAATATTATCATAAGACCATAATCGTTGGCATCACTCAGAATATCCTCGTAAAGTCCCATCATCTGTTGCTTGTCACTACCGAAGAAATCCACCTTCAAACCTTTCACTCCACATTCCTGAAGCCATTTCATCTCACGCTTACGGTCAATCGAATTACTCATGCACTGTTTTGCACACTGAGGAGCATCATTCCAATATCCGTTGGAGTTATACCATACAAACACTCCCACACCTTTACTCTTGGCATATTTGAAAAGTTCCTCCATACGCTCACGGCCAATGTTAGTTTCCCATCCGCCGTCTATCAATGTAAATTCATATCCCATTTCAGCAGCCAGGTCAATGTATTTTATCTGATCCTCATAATTGATACTTGGATCCTGCCATACTATCCAACTCCATGTGGAACGACCGAATTTATATTCCTGCGAAGGCTCATACAACGGTTCTACAACGTCAAAAGGTACAGTAGTCTCTACTATTGATTTCAGATTATCCCCCACTGTTATAGTACGCCACGGTGTTTCTCCAGGAAGTGCAAGTCCCGGAGTTGATGCACCCAGTCCGTTCAACTCACCCTCATTAGGAAAAGCGATGGTATAAAGACCTCCCTCGGTAGCATTACTCAGATGAGAAGCACAATACTTACTTCTTACGCCTGTTTCGGACACCAATGCCCAATTTCCACCCACACGGAAAAGACAAGGGAAAGTATATCCCTCACCATACTTCGATGTAGTTGATATGGCCGCATCTGCTACATATTCCTCCTCATAACTTGGTTTGGTCCTCTTCCACCCTATCATAGGATCACTCTGAGGACAAATAAATGTAGTGGTATTTTCAGGGAAATCAAAGCCTGTAGCTTCCGACTTCATCACTATAGAAGCCGTCTCACCATACTGAGGTAATTCATAACGGAAAGCTATATCGTTATTGCTCACCCTGAATACGACATCAAAAGGATTCTTATCGGCATTAGAGAATGTAACTCTCAGTTCGTTGGCATTATAATTTACAGAAGATTGCTTAATCCTGTCCTGTACATAAGTTTTCTTTACAGACGATGATTTCTGTTCCACATAAGATACATTCTGGCTGAAATCGCCAATACTGGTAACAAAGCCTAAAGGAGAATCTTCCAGAATAATCTTATCTTTATAAGTAACGGTATAAAGCGGTTTTCCTCCTTTTACAGAGATATCAACTTTAAGATTTGAGTCCGGACCTTTAACAGTAGCCTGTTGGGCAAAAGCCGAAGAAATGGACAGTGCAAACGCACAAAATAAAAGATGTTTGTTCATAAGTATTAAGTATTAAATTGTAGTTTATAATACAAAAATAAGCATTCTCTTTTATTGTATGTCTCACACTTAAACTATTAATACTAATTAACAAAGAAGCCCATATATACAGTACACTTCAAACCTCGAATAAGGCAATAAAAAAACTCTTTGCCATCTTTACTTTAAATGACAAAGAGTCTTAATTAAAACGACAGAGCGTTTTTCCGCTGATTAAAAATTAAATTTCCCAAGTATCGTTTGTATCAAGGAGTTCCGCAAAATTGTGGTATTTCTTCTTTTCTGAAACTTCTTTTATCTGGTCCTCTACAGCTTGTTCATATGTAGGAGCCTCAACATCGCGAATTACACCTAAAGCTATAGGGAAGTCAGGACCTTCCATCATAGCCAGTTTCAACTGCAAGGTATTATCCATACAGTGTGCGTCATGCACGAGGATATCCTTTTCTGTTATTCCGTTCTCTCCCAGTTTTACAACTTTAAGCCCGAAACCTTCCTGCATCAATCCGAATTCCTTGTTAGGACCGAACAACATTGGTTTTCCATGCTCCAGATAGATGGCATTACGCTCACGGTCTTCTTTCTTAGCGATTGAATTATGAGTTCCATCGTTGAAGATTACACAGTTCTGAAGGACTTCAACTACAGAAGTTCCTTTATGCTTTTCTGCAGCTTTAAGCACTTCTACAGAAGGATTTCCGTCAACGGCCGCACAACGTGCGAAGAAACGTCCGCGTGCTCCGAAACAAAGTTCTGCCGGATGGAACGGATCTTCCACTGTTCCGTAAGGAGATGACTTGCTGACAAAACCTCTCTCTGAAGTAGGAGAATACTGTCCCTTTGTAAGTCCATAGATACGGTTGTTCAGAAGGATAATATTTATATCCACATTACGGCGGATAGCGTGTATGAAATGATTACCACCGATTGCAAGACCGTCACCGTCACCTGAAATCTGCCATACAGTAAGATGCGGGTTGGCAACTTTCACTCCTGTAGCAATTGCCGCTGCACGTCCGTGAATAGTGTGCATTCCGTATGTATTCATATAGTAAGGCAGACGTGAAGAACAGCCGATACCAGATATAACGGCTATATCCTTAGGTGCTGTACCTATTTCTGCCAATGCTTTGTGGAATGAATTCAAAAAAGCATGGTCACCACATCCCGGACACCAGCGAGGCTGTCCTGCTTTATAATCGGCTGCTGTATATTTTGATTCGCTCATAGATTATTCCTCCATTATTTTTGTGAAAGCATCAACCAATTCCTGTACTACAAACGGCTGACCTTTAACCTGATTAAACTGATGTAAATGCAATCCTTCTATCTTCATACGCAGATAGCCTGCAAACTGTCCCATGTTCTGTTCTGCAACGACAATCTTCTTATATTTGCGAAGAACTTCTTCAGTATTCTTAGGAAGCGGATTGATAAAACGGAAATGTGCCAAAGCTGCTTTCTTGCCATTAGCATTAAGAACATCCATTGCTGAATGCAAATGTCCGTATGTTCCACCAAAACCTACTATCAACAAATCGGCATTTTCATCCCCTTCAACTTCCAACAATGGAAGTGAGTCGGCAATTTTAGCTACTTTTTCTGCACGCAACTTAGTCATCAGGTGATGGTTTTCCGGTTCAGTAGAAATTGCTCCTGTCTCGCTGCTCTTTTCAAGACCACCTATACGGTGCATAAATCCTTCAGTACCCGGTTTTGCCCAATAACGGACGCCTGTCTCATAGTTACGTAGGAACGGAGTCCAGTATGAAGCCATTTCCGGAGTAACGTACGGAGGATTGATTGACGGATATTCATTCAAATCAGGAAGTTTCCATGCGGCAGAACCATTTGCTATATAAGCGTCAGTAAGAAGCACTACCGGAGTCATATGTTCCAAAGCAATCTTACATGCTGTAAATGCGGCATCAAAACAGTCGGTCGGTGAAGATGCGGCGATAACAGGCATAGGACTCTCACCATTACGTCCATAAAGTGCCTGAAGCAGGTCTGTCTGCTCAGATTTTGTCGGCAAACCTGTAGAAGGGCCACCACGCTGTACATCGACAATAACCAGAGGCAACTCTGTTATAACAGCCAGATTCATAGCTTCGCTTTTAAGACAGATACCTGGTCCTGAAGTAGTTGTAACAGCCAAAGCTCCGGCAAATGCAGCACCTACGGCAGAAGCACATCCGGCAATTTCATCTTCACACTGCACGGTCTTAACACCCAATGATTTGTGTTTTGCCAGTTCGTGAAGAATATCAGTGGCAGGAGTGATAGGATATGACCCCAGATAGAGTTGAAGTCCGGCCTTCTCGGCAGCAGCAATAAGACCATATGAAGTAGCCTTGTTACCGTTGATATCCATATAGCGTCCGTGAGCTTTCTGATTCTTCGAAGGAACTCTGTAGCTCATGGAAACAGAAGCATGGGTATTCGCACCGAACTGATAACCGGCATACAACACCTGTACGTTTGCTTCAGCTATTTCCGGCTTCTTGGCAAATTTCTCACGCAAGATCTTTTCGCCAACTTTCACATCGCGCTGGAACAGCCAACAAACAAGTCCGAGAGCGAACATATTCTTAGTACGCAGAATGGATTTATTGTCCAGGCCACTGTCTTTCAGACACTCTTTACACATTGTGGTAATAGATGCCTCTACCACTTCATTCTTTATACCAAGTTCTGAGAAAGGATTTTCCAACTGGAACTGCGCCTTCTCAAGATCACGTTTGGTAAACGAGTCTGTATCTATAATTATTACAGACTGCGGCTTACAGAATTTATATTGTGTTTTCAAAGCTGCAGGATTCATCGCAACAAGCACATCACACTTGTCGCCCGGAGTATAGACCTTTCCTGAGCCGATATGTACCTGAAATCCTGACACACCGGTAAGCGAACCTTGCGGGGCACGTATATCTGCAGGATAATCAGGGAATGTACTGATGTCATTTCCCTCTGTTGCTGATATATTGGAAAACATATTTCCGGCCAATTGCATACCATCGCCAGAGTCACCTGAGAAGCGTACTACCACTTCATCAATCTCCTTGACTGTTATTTCTTCTGCCATAATGTTGTTATTTTAAATTTTCAAAAATATTAATGTCTGCAAAAATGAAAAACTTCTTTCAAAAAAACAATAAAACAGGGCTATTTTTTACAAAAAGGATATAAAGGAGTTTTTTTTGATATAAATTATTGCAAAATCAGTAAAAAGATGTATTTTTGCAAAGCATTAAAAAATGCATGAGTTCAAACTGCCCTTGTAGTTCAACGGATAGAATAGAAGTTTCCTAAACTTTAGATAGGGGTTCGATTCCCCTCGAGGGTACAAAGAAAGTCCAATAAATGAATGCATTATATGCATAAAAAAAGAAGCACATCTAATACATTGAGAAATGCATTATGTTGTGCTTCTTTTTTTATGTAACCTATTTGATGACTCCCAATTCCTTTCCTACTTTTATAAATGCAGAGATAGCCTTGTCAAGATGAGCACGCTCATGACCTGCCGACAATTGTACACGTATGCGTGCCTGTCCTTTAGGAACTACCGGATAGTAGAATCCTGTGACATATATACCTTCTTCCTGCATGCGTGCAGCAAAATCCTGAGACAATTTGGCATCGTAAAGCATAACAGCGCAAATGGCACTCTGTGTAGGCTTGATATCAAATCCCGCAGCAAGCATATTATCACGGAAGTAATTTACATTTTCCATCAATTTATCATGCAAGGCATCGCTTTCCTTCAGCATCTTGAACATTTCAAGGCTTGCTCCGATAATAGCAGGAGCCACTGAATTAGAGAACAGATAAGGACGTGAACGCTGACGAAGCATATCAATAATTTCTTTGCGACCAGTAGTGAAACCACCCATCGCACCTCCGAATGCCTTACCAAGTGTGCCTGTAAATATATCTACACGACCGTAAACACCGAACTGTTCAGCCACACCATGTCCTGTAGGTCCTACAACACCAGCAGAATGAGACTCATCCACCATTACCAATGCATCGTATTTCTCTGCCAAATCACAGATCTTATCCATAGGTGCCACATTTCCGTCCATTGAGAACACACCATCAGTAGCTATAATACGGAATCTTTGTGCCTGTGCTTCCTGCAGACAGCGTTCCAGGTCTGCCATATCCGCATTGGCATATCTATATCGTTTAGCCTTACACAAACGTACTCCGTCAATAATTGACGCATGATTCAAGGCATCTGATATAATGGCATCTTCTTCAGTCAGAAGAGGTTCGAACAATCCGCCATTGGCATCGAAACATGCCGCATATAGAATAGTGTCTTCAGTCTTGAAATAATCTGAGATGGCAGCTTCCAACTGCTTATGCAAATCCTGAGTTCCACAAATGAAACGTACGGAAGACATTCCGTATCCATGTGTATCCATAGCAGACTTGGCAGCCTCAATCAAACGTTTGTTGTCGGACAATCCCAAATAATTGTTTGCGCAGAAATTAAGTACATCCTCTCCTGCATTTACCTTTATGTCAGCACGTTGGGGTGTTGTGATAATTCTTTCTTTTTTGTATAGACCGGCAGCCTCGATATTCGAAAGTTCTTCTGCCAAGAAATCTTTAAATTTTCCGTACATAATATCTATTTATAAGGTTAATAATAACTTTATTCGGCATACTCCGATAAAACCACCATTAGAGTATGAGTCCAAAGTTGCGATTTTTTTTTCAATTATCGTATTTATTTCGAATATTTTTTCATTAAATACTTAGACAAATCCCTATCTTTGTAGGGAATAAATGATTAACCAAATATATATTTATGAAAAATATTCTCATTATCGGTTCTACGGGTCAAATCGGCTCAGAACTTACCATGAAACTTAGAGGGATGTATAACGGTAATATCGTTGCAGGCTACATTCCAGGTGCAGAACCAAACGAAACACTCAGAGAATCAGGCCCGTGTGCAATTGTTGACATAACGAACGAACAACAAATAGCAGAAACTGTATCAAAATATAAGATTGATACCATTTACAATCTGGCAGCCTTACTGTCTGCAGTAGCAGAAGCCAAGCCACAGCTTGCATGGAAAATAGGAATGGGCGGACTTTTCAATGTTCTGGAAGTGGCACGAACAATGAATTGTGCTGTATTTACTCCAAGTTCAATCGGTGTATTCGGCAATAATACTCCTAAAGATAACACTCCGCAAGACACTATACGAAATCCGAGAACAATGTACGGTGTAACAAAAGTTTCCGGCGAACTCCTAAGTGATTATTATTACATAAGATTCGGTGTTGACACCCGTTCTGTCAGATTTCCGGGACTTATTTCATATGTCACTCCTCCGGGAGGTGGTACAACAGACTACGCTGTTGACATCTATTATTCTGCCGCAAAAGGTGAGACATTCGAATGCCCTATAGCCAAAGGAACATTTATGGATATGATGTATATGCCGGATGCCTTGCGTGCTGCAATAGAAATTATGGAAGCAGACCCAAGCAAATTCATACACCGCAATTCATTCAATATAGCATCTATGAGTTTCGATCCTGAAATCATATACAACAAAATAAAAGAATACGAGCCTGATTTCAAGATGGTTTACAAAGTTGACCCGCTAAGACAAGCCATAGCTGATTCATGGCCTAACTCTCTTGACGATACTTGTGCACGCGAAGAATGGGGATGGAAGCCTGAATATAACCTTGATGTGATGACACGCGATATGCTTGCCAAGTTGAAAGAGAAGTTTGGGAAGTAGTTGTGTTAGTTTTTAGTTGTTAGTAGATAATTATACCAGAAATAAAAAATCCCGGCCGTTATTAAGCGGTCGGGATTTTTACTTTTATATCAATCTATGATTAGTCTTTCTTTTCACCTTCAGGCATCTTGTTACCCATAGTAAGATAAGCAACAGGAGAAGCCACAAACAATGAAGAAAGTGTACCGATTACAACACCGAGGATCATTGCAAACGCGAAGCTGCGGATGCTGTCACCACCAAGAATCAGGATACTCAACAATACGATAAGTGTACTGAGTGAAGTATTGATTGTACGGGTAAGTGTTGTATTCAGAGAATCATTGAACAACTGCATACGGTTGCGCTGTGGATACAATCCGAAGAACTCACGCACACGGTCGAAGATAACCACCTTATCGTTGATAGAGTAACCGATAGCTGTCAGGATTGCTCCGATGAATGTCTGGTCAATTTCAAGTGAGAATGGCAGGATTCCATGGAACAATGAGTAAGCACCGATAATGAGCAATGTATCTATTGTCAATGCCACAGTAGCACCGATACTGAATGCGATATTGTTGAATCGGATAAGGATGTAAAGACCGATTGCTATAAGAGCCAATACTACTGACCAGATAGCTGAAGTCTTGATATCGTCAGCCACACTAGGACCTACCTTCTGAGAACTGATGATAGAACCACCTGTACGATTATCGCGGTCGATGAATATTTCAAGAGTTGTACCTTCGCCAAGCAAATTGCCTTCTTTCAAAGATTCGTAAAGGAATGCTTCGATTTCAGCATCGATAGTTGGAGAATCTTCTTCAATACGGTAGTTGGTAGTTACACGGATAGTCTTACCGTCTGTACCAAGAGCGATAGCCTGTACGTTTGCATCACCAACCTTAGACTGGAGCAAGCTGCGTACTGTTTCAGGCTGAACCACCTGTTCAAACTGAACTACGAAGTTACGTCCACCAGTAAAGTCAATACTCTGTGCAAGACCGCGAACAAAGAATGAAACTACACAAACAGCTATTACAATACCCCAGATAGTAAATGATCTCTTGGTGATACCCATAAAGTTATAGTGTACATTCTGCATCAGGTTCTTAGATATACCCGTAGTAAATGTAAGGTTCAACCACTTATCCTTATTCATATAGTGTTCGTAAACAATACGAGTCAGGAACACTGCAGTGAAGAATGAGCAGAGGATACCGATAATCAATGTAGTGGCAAAACCACGGATAGGACCTGTACCGAAATTGAACAGGATGATACCAGTGATGATTGAAGTCAAGTTAGAGTCGAAGATAGCCGAGAACGCATTTGAGTAACCTTCAGACAATGCCTGACGAGTACCCTTACCAGCGCGAAGCTCTTCTTTAGTACGTTCATAGATAAGCACGTTAGCATCCACAGCCATACCAAGTGACAATACCATACCGGCGATACCAGACATAGTAAGTGCAGCGTGGAATGAAGTAAGGATACCAAGTGTGAAGAAGAAGTTTACGAACAATGCAAGGTTGGCAATCATACCTGGGATGAAACCGTACATTGCACACATGTAAACCATAAGAACAATCAAGGCAACGATGAATGACATGATACCCTGGTTGATAGATTCCTGTCCAAGAGACGGACCTACGATATCTTCCTGTACGATACGTGCAGGAGCAGGCATCTTACCTGACTTCAATACGTTAGCCAAGTCTTTTGTTACTTCAGGAGTGAAGTTACCTGTAATCTGTGAGTTACCGCCAGTGATTTCACCGTTTACGCGTGGAGCACTGTAAACATATCCGTCAAGTACGATAGCGATTTCACGACCTACGTTCTGCTTAGTAAGAACCGCCCAACGGCGAGAACCTTCAGTGTTCATAGACATGCTTACACATGGCTTGTTGAACTGGTCGAACTCATCGCGTGCATTTACGATAACGTCACCTTCAAGTGGAGCACGTCCGTTACGCTGTGTAGATTTGATTGCATAAAGTTCGAAAATACGGCCTGTCTTGTCCATATCCGAAGCTTTTACACCCCACATAAGTTTCAGGTCGCGAGGAAGGATATTCTTAACTTCCTTCATATTCAAGACCTTATTAATCTGTATTGTGTCGTTATAGTCTGCATAACCTACGATACAACCTACACCGCTCTGGTTCAACTGAAGAACAGACAACAAAGGATGTTCCTTCTTCAACTGTTCCATATCAACTTTTGCATCAGCAGTCTCACCTTTCAATGCAGCTGTAAGACTGTCTTTTGCAGATACGGCAGCTGTTGCTTCTTCCTTAACCTCTACTGAGTCTGCAGATTCTGAAACAGAAAGGATATCGCGTGCACGGCTATCGGCAGAAGCCAATACAGGAACGATGTCCTTAGCTTCGTATGTTTCCCAGAACTCAAGATTTGCAGAACCCTGAAGAAGTTTTCTCACACGTTCAGGTTCCTTGATACCAGGAAGTTCGACCATGATACGTCCCATCTTTCCTTCAAGAGTCTGGATGTTTGGCTGAACTACACCGAAACGGTCGATACGTGTACGCAACACGTTATATGAATTTTCTACTGCAGCCTTAACCTCTTCGCGAAGAACAGCTTCTACTTCAGCGTCAGTACTGCGAGTGTTTACTTTATCTTTCAATTGCTGAGTTGCGAAGATTTCAGCAAGCTTGCCTTCAGGAGCCTGTTTCTTGTACTCTCTTACGAACAATGTGATAAAGTCCTCCTGGCTTGTAATCTGCTGTTTTGCAGCTTCTGCCACAGCAGCATTGAAAGCTTCGTCCGGCTTGTTATCAGCAAGTGTTTTTACTACGTCAGGAACAGACACTTCAAGAATGACGTTCATACCACCCTTCAGGTCAAGACCCAAACCAATCTCCATCTCACGGCAGTCTTTCAGCGAATAAACTCCCATCCATACCTTTTCATTCTGCATAGAATCAAGGTAATGTGCCACACCCTTCGGGTCCTGTTCCGCAAGTTTCATGTGATGACGAGTCACGAACGAGAACGAAAGATAAAAGGCACATGCAAGGGTCAATAATACCGCAAAGACTTTTACAAATCCTTTGTTTTGCATGTTAGTTTAATTTATTTTATTTTACTTTTTGATTAGATACGTTTTTTCAAGGTTGCAAATATAGCTTTTTTTTCTGTTTATAGCTGAAAGAACGGTGATATTTTGATAAATATGAACAAAAAAGGTCACAAAATTGTTATTTTGCGACCTTTTTCATCATTTATTATTGAAACAATATTACTTTAACCCTCTGTTTTTCAGCATAGGTTCAATGCTTGGTTCCTGTCCGCGGAATGTAACATAAAGTTTCATAGGATCGTCCGATCCGCCCTTTTCAAGGATATTCTTGCGGAATGCAGTAGCAGTAGCCTGGTCGAACAGACCTTTTTCCTCGAATGCACTGAAAGCATCAGCATCAAGTCTTTCTGCCCACAGATAAGCATAATATCCAGCAGCATAACCGCCGATGATATGATTGAAGTAAGTTGCACGATAACGTGGAGCAATCTGAGGTATCAGTCCAAGCTTGTCCATTACCTGCTTTTCGTATGCCATCACATCAAGTTCTTCTGTTGAAGTAAGAAGATGAAGTTCCATATCAAGTATAGCTGCTGCAAGAAGTTCGGTAGTCATAAATCCGCTGTTGAACAATGCCTGATTTTCAATCTTGGCGATAAGCTCGTCAGAGATAGCCTCCCTTGTCTGATAGTGCTTTGCATAAACCTTCATTACCTCAGGTGCAACAGTCCAGTGCTCCATAATCTGAGATGGAAGTTCCACGAAATCGCGTGCTACAGATGTTCCTGAAACTCCATAGTACTTACACTGTGAAAGCATTCCGTGAAGAGCATGTCCGAATTCATGGAACATTGTACGTGCCTCATCTATAGACAACAGCGAAGGAACATCACCTACAGGTTTTGTAAAGCTTCCCACATTATAGATTATAGGACGTACACCTTCTTTCTGTTCGCGGAAATTGCTCATCCATGCACCGCTTCTCTTGCTTGCACGTGGCATGAAGTCTGAATAGAATACTCCCAGGTATGAACCGTCGGCATCGTTCACGATGAAAGTTTCTACATCCTTGTTATATACTGAGATAGAATCAACCTTTGTAAGAGTTATTCCGTACAGTTTGTTCACTACATAGAACAATCCGCTTCTTACGTCTTCAAGACTGAAATATGGCTTGATTTCGTCCTCATTCAGATTATATTTTTCCTGACGGAGTTTTTCTGCATAATACCACCAGTCCCATGCTTCAAGCTTCTCTCCTTTTCCTTCCTTATCCATAATCTTTTGCAGTTCGGCAGCCTCAACCTTGGCATTCTTGATAGAATATTTCCAAAGTTCATTCAGGAAGCTCATCACGTTTTCAGGAGTCTTTGCCATATTGTCCTGGAGTACATACTGTGCATAGTTGTCGAATCCCATCAGTTTAGCCTTTTCCAGACGGAGTGTAAGGATTTGCTTCAATACCTCCTTATTATCGTTGGCATCACCGTTGTTACCCATGTTTGTATATGCCAGATACATTTTCTTTCTCAGTTCACGGTTCTGTGCATACTGCAGGAACGGAGTTCTGCTTGAAGCCTGAAGAGTGAAAAGCCACTTCCCTTCCATTCCGTTAGCCTCTGTAGCAGCACCTGCTATTACCGATTCAGGAAGACCTGCAAGGTCAGCTTCATTATCTATAACCAACTTGAAAGCATTGTTTTCTGCCAATACGTGATTGCCGAACTCTATTGACAGAGTTGACAACTTGCTGTTTATCTCACGCAGTTTCTCCTGACTTTCCGCATCAAGAGATGCACCTGACGATACAAATCTCTTATAGTATTTGTCAAGCAGATAGTGCTGCTCGGTAGTAAGCTGAATTTCACCGTTGGCTTCCTGATCATGAACAGCAGCCACACGCTGATAAAGATCCATGTTAAGATAGATATTGTCATTATGAGTTGACAATACAGGAGCCATTTTCTCTTCAAGAGCCATTAGCCCGTCGTTTGTATCAGCCTCAGTAAGAGCATAAAACACTCCAGCCACTCTCGACAGGATTTCGCCACTGTTATCCAGTGCCACTATAGTGTTTTCGAATGTAGGTTTAGCAGGATTTTCCACAATAGCCTTTATTTCCTCATTCTGCTGTTCAATTCCTTTCAGGAAAGCCGGTTCATAATGTTCCAACTTAATGTTATTGAAGTCCGGAGTTCCGAACGGAGTCTGGAACTCTGTCATAAACGGATTTACATTATCCGCCTGTTTCTGGCCGCATGCACACACCATGCCGCCCAAAGCCAAAGCCATCATTACTTGTTTCATGTTTATTTAGTTTTAAGTTATTTTTTCAATTCCAAACGACATCTCAGCGGATAATGATCCGACGCATCTATCGAATCATCCACCCGACATTCCAGAACCTTATACGCATCACCCACCATTATATGGTCTATTCTGAAATAAAGGAAACTGCTGTTGTATGTTATTCCCGGTCCGTTACCGGCTTCTATATAAGCATCCTGAAGTTTTTCTGATATTTTGTCGTGCACATACGATACTGGAGTATCGTTGAAATCGCCACAAACAATCATATACGGAGAATACTCCTTTTCTATATATCCAGAAATGACATCAGCCTGCGGTCCGCGTATAGCCATGGCATCGGCCAGTTTCTTCAGCAGATATTTACTTCCACTCTTCACCTTTTTCTCGTCAGGCGATTTGAGCATATCAGTGTAAACCTCCTTGTCGTGCGCATCAAGCTTGTTCGACTCAAGATGATTGACAATCACCGGTATATTATTATCCTTATACTTTACCGAAAACACAGCGCTTCCGTTAAAGTTACTCTTAATCTTCAGCTCCTCTATAAATCTGACAGGATATTTCGAGAAACACGCCACGGCATTACTGCTGTTAAATCTGCATGCCCTCATATAAGGATATACCTTCGTCAACGAATTCTTTAGTTCGGAATTATTGTAAGGATACTCCTGCAGGCAAACTATATCTGCCCCACTCTCCTTTATATAATCCACAATTGATTTATCCGATTTTCTGTCCTCAGCTTTAATATCCAGCATCTGCATAACGTTATATGTCAGCACTTCCAGAGTCTCTCCGCCTGTACTTTCTGCCGAAGAATTAATCGGGCTGTATGACATCAGTGAGTTCCATCCCAAAAGGAAAAAAGATACCGGAACTATCATTACTCGCCATTTCACGAAAGCCCAGAACACAATAAAACAGATGTTGAGAACAATAAAAATGGGGATGAAAAGCCCTGCACAAGCCAACACCGGATGCTGTACAGGCGAAAGCATAGGACTATAGGCACATATCAGAAAGCCAATACCTACTACAAGATTAGCAACCAAGAAAACAAACTTAAATGTATTCCTAATGAATTTCATCTTCTGCTTGCATCAAAAAGTTTCTTTTTTTCATCTTCCGAAAGGCTTCCGTAACCAGACTTTCTCAACTTTTCCAGAATACGGTTTATCTCGTCTTCATCAGCTTTCTTGCGTGCGTTATAATCATACTGTTGCTGACGGTTGCCATAATGTACCTTCATCTTCGGTTTTCGTTTCGGCATCTTGAAGCCTCTTGAGAAGAAATCCAAAACGACGTTTATCCACTTTGTAGGATCAGTACCCTTCGCCAGTCCCATTGCAAACCAGAAACCTGCTGCAGCACCACCAAGATGTGCTATATGTCCGCCTGCATTGCTTGATGTCATAAACAACAAATCGAAAAGCACCATAAACAATGCCACATATTTCAGTCTTACAGTCCCGATAAACATGAACTGCACAGGAAATTCCGGTTCTCTCACTGCTGTAGCCACCACTATGGCAAGAACAGAAGCCGAGGCACCGACAAGAGTTGCTATTTCAACGCTTCCTTCAAAATAGGGAAAGACATTATACGAGATCATATAAAGCAACCCGCCGCACAGTCCGCCAAGAACATAAAGTCCGCGAAGATGCTTTGACGAATAAAAATTCAGGAACAGACGTCCGAACCAATAAAGCCACAGCATATTGAACAGCAAATGCAATATACCTGCATGCATGAACATATACGTGAACAGTGACCAAGGCTGATACATCAAAGCCACAAACGAAGCCGGCAAGCTAAGATACGACGCAATAGGATTATAAGGAACATTGAAAAGCATAAGGAAAATCCTTACCAGTTCCACAAATACGAAGACGACACAGTTAATCAGTATCAGTCGTCCAACGATATCACGTCCGAAGAAATTATATTTCAAATCAGTAGTAAATCTGTCCATTGCCATTTTTCTTCCTCCAGTATAAAATAAGAATCAAACCGAACAACATACCTCCAAGATGCGCGAAGTGTGCCACATTATCATTTGCAGACATTCCCATAAACAACTCTATAGCAGCATAGAATATCACAAAAAACTTCGCTTTTATAGGGAAAGGCAGTGGGAAAACAAACATCTGGCTGTTTGGGAACAACATTCCGAATGCAAGCAAAATACCATATATGGCTCCAGAAGCACCCACCGTGCGCATCATATTAAGATATTCTTCCATAGGAATTATGCCAAAGGCAGTCTGAACATTATCATAATTAGAAAGAATAGTCTCATATTCAATAAATTGTACAAGTTCCTGAATAAGTCCTGCACCTATTCCGCAAACCATATAATAGATTAGAAATCTCTTTGGCCCCCAAACCTGCTCCAGCACACGTCCGAACATCCAAAGAGCAAACATATTGAAGAAAATATGGGTGAAACCGCCATGCATGAACATATATGTCACCAGCTGCCCCATATTAAAATCCGACGCCATAAAGAAGTGCAGACTTAAAACCTTGTCAGCATCTATACCATATCTTTCTGCTACTATTGCTCCGAAAAAGCACAATACGTTAATAATAAGAAGATTTTTCGTTATCGGTGGAATGTTGTTATTCATACTCTAAACAATTAATTTACAAATACACAGACAATTTATCATCTGTACGAAAATTACTTGCAAAAGTAACATTATATTCCTTTATAATGAAAAGTGTTATAGTTTTTTACATATTTGGGCAGAAACTTTACCGCATGAAATCTCATTCGACTCCATCTCTCAGCACCAGCAGACTCTCCGGCCCCATATTGAAGAGCAAATCCACAACGCTTAAATCCGGCTGGAAACCGTGACGGTAATCAAATACCTGATAGTACGGTACCGGACGACAGAATGAAACCGCATCGCCTGCAGATTTCTTTGGATGTATAGCCTCACGCAAGTCAAGGATACCCTCGCCGGAATCCATATACTCACCAGTTGGAACAAGTTCCGGCTGGATGTCTATCTGTTCGCAAAGCCACTGTGTGAGCTCCATATTGAAATCGTAAAGAAACTCATATTTCCTGTCTAAGAAGGCATTGAACTCATCTGCGTAATAATCGAAGAAAGGGCTTTGCTTGTATGCCGCCACAAACGCATTGCGGTGCACATGACGCCAGTTGCCATGTTCCGACACCCTTATATCCTTCATGGCACACTTGCCTTCGGACGATTTCTCCACAGGTATGGTCAGCGCCAAAGGGCCGTCGGCCGAAGCTATAACACATCTGTTGCGGTATGTCTGCTTCATGTAGTGGTCGTACCTCTCAATATAAGCTTTCCTGCATGAATACAATGCTGCGAAATATGAAACCGGCGCCAGATATGCCGACCCGAGGATAATATCTTTACTTTCCATTTTCTGTGTCTATTGAATTTTTTTCATGAACCGTCCCTTCTTCGAAGGATACCATATTCTTAATGCCTTGCCTATGATGTGACTTTCCGGCACGAAGCCAAACAGGCGCGAATCGTTAATGTTTACAGGATCGTTGGACACCATCCAATAATAATCCTGCGAGAATGTATATTCTTTCACCGGCCTTCCGTTCACAAACACCGTGTCGCCCTTCATGGATGCATTACGTTTCTCATGCAGAGTTATCATATTACCTATCAAAGCTGCATTCCACGGATATATCTTTACCGGAGTTCCTTTCTGTGGAACCACGAAAGGATATGCCTTACGGCTGTTCTCCGGATAAAGTGGCACAAGCTTCACCTTTCTGCCAAGCCTTTGTGTGATGAGATAATGTTCGTAATAACTGAAACTCCTGATATAATTACCTTCCGGAGTATATCCTGCAAGCTGGTTGTCCGTTATTCCAAGAGAATGAAGCACACTGTCCATAACCTCTTCACTGTCTGCAGGATAGGAATAAAGCGCCTTTGTATCAGGACTGAAAACATCCGTTCCCTCAGCAATAAGCTGATTGTTCAGCATCAGCGTATCACCCGGAGTTCCTATGCATCTGCTGATATAGAGTTCTCTCCTGTCTATTGACAATGACGTATCCGCAGGCATAGGATTATTGAATACCACTATATCACCCTGTCTGACTTCCGAAGGAAGCAGTCTTTTATAGCCGAACACCGACTGCAGAGGCACACGCCAGCCGTAACTCCATTTGCCCACCAGGACTCCCTCTCCTCGGTAAAGTGTGTTCTCCATGCCTGAAGAAGGTATAAAACATGATGTGACAAACAGGGTTCTGACTATAATCACCGCCAGTACGGCTATGACTATGACTCTGATATATGTCAGCCAGGGTTTCATTATTAATTAGTTAACAAGATGACAAGTTAACAAGTTGACAAGGTTTAGCTTCGCTGACCTATGGTCGTCATTCGGGGGTAAAGCCTTGTCAACTTGTAACTGAAACCTTGTTCCTATTATTTTATATTATCTACGAACTTAAACAATCTGTTCCAGCGTACTTTTCCGTCAAACCATCCTCTGTCCTTGTCGAGCGACAGCCAGATGAAGATAGGCTTACCCACGATATGATCCTCAGGAACAAATCCCCAGAAACGTGAGTCGGCTGAATTATGACGGTTGTCACCCATCATCCAGTAATAGTCCATACGGAAGGTATATTTGTTTGTTTCCTCGCCGTTGATATAAATTTTGCCGTCCTTCACTTCCAGTTTGTTGCCTTCGTACACATGTATAGGGCGCTCGTATATAGGAAGATTGTCTATTGTCAGTTCTATTGTCTCACCCTTCTTAGGGATCCATACAGGTCCATAGTTGTCGGTTGTCCATCCAGTGAGCTTATTTACAGGATACAAGCCTCCCGCATCATCACCCGGAACATCTGTTATTGATTTCACAAGATCCTTGCGTGCAAGCAAAGCAGCCTTGGCTTTCTCTGTAAGCGGAATGTTATAAACCGATTCTTGCGGATAGTAAGCCATAAGGTCTTCCTGACTTAGGCCAAGTTCTTTGCACAGTTCATCAGGAAGCTGACGTGTGGTCTGTACGAAATATCTGTACTGTACATTGTCCGGCTCCTTGTTTGCCTTACCGTCAAGATAAACTATCTTGTTTTTTATTTCAAGAGTCTGTCCAGGAAGTCCTACGCAGCGTTTCACATAGTTCTCGCGTCTGTCAACAGGACGGCTCACAACTTCGCCGAACATAGACTTGTTTTCATCAATATATCTGCGGCCCACTGCATAATAATAGTCATACACATCACGCTGCTGCAGCGGAGTGAGCGTTGACATATCGATAGGTTTGGAAAGTTCCTTACCAGCCTGATAGCTTATGCGGTAGATATCCTCTGCCGGCATGGCTGTAGCCACAGTATCACCTGCAGGGAAGTTGAACACCACGATATCGTTAAGCTGCACATGGCCGAGAGCTTCCACACGCTTATAGTCCCATTTAGGCCATTCCAGATACGACTTGCAGTTGAACACCGGAAGAGTGTGCTGAGTAAGCGGCATATGAAGCGGAGTCTGCGGAATTCTTGCTCCATAGCTCATCTTGCTTACAAACAGATAATCTCCCACAAGCAACGACTTCTCCAGCGAAGACGAAGGAATGACGTAATTCTGGAAGAAATACAAATTGACGAAATATACTGCAACCAAAGCGAATACGATGGCATCCACCCAACTCATCACGGTTACGACAAGCGGATTGGTAGATTTCTTCCACCATGTCCAAGGTATTTTCTTGGTTATATAAACATCGAAGATAAACGGTATGGCAACTATACCAAGCCAGCTCTTCAGCCAGATGATGAATGCCAGATAAAGAACCATTGCTATGGCGAACTTTATCCATTGTTTGCGTGATGCCTGTATCATTTTGAGTTTTTAAGTTTTTAAGTTAGTTAACGAGTTGACAAGTTGACGAGTTGACGAGGTTACCATCCGGACGGAGACCTTGTCAACTTGTAACTGAAGCCTTGTCAACTGAAAATTAAAAGTTAAACAAATCATTCATACCCAGGAATCCTGTATGTTCAGCAGTATATTCAGCTGCAAGCACAGCACCAAGGGCAAATCCCTTACGGTTCTTTGCATCGTGAGTGATTATGATAGAATCAGCTTCAGATTCGTATGTTATTGTATGAATACCAGGCACCTCGTCGCGACGTATAGCGCTCACCGGCATTTCGTTTGGAGCACACTCAGTGGTACCTGTCACAGTTCCGTCCGGTGCGGTAAGTGTTCCCATCACCCATTTGTCCTTGCGGTCAAGGTTCTCCAGAATACCTTCAGCCAAAGTAATGGCAGTACCGCTTGGAGCGTCAAGCTTGTGAATGTGATGAGTTTCCACCATTGACACATCATATCCCGGGAAATTATTCATTATGCGAGCTAGATATTTGTTTACGGCTGAGAATATAGCCACGCCAAGGCTGAAGTTTGACGACCAGAACAGAGTGGCACCTTCTTCGGCACACATGCGGCGCATCTCATCACCATGTTCGCCCATCCATCCTGTACTGCCTGAAACCACCTTTACACCATTCTTGAAAGCCGACAAGCAGTTGTTGTAAGCCACAGAAGGAGCTGTAAACTCTATTGCCACATCAGCCGAACGGAACGCTTCCGACTCGAAATCCTGTGTATTGTTTATATCTATGATGCTAACAATCTCATGTCCGCGTGAAAGGGCAATCTTTTCTATCTCTTTGCCCATTTTTCCATATCCAATTAATGCTATCTTCATATTTGTAAGTTTGTAAGTTCTTAAGCTTTTTAGTTACTAGTTGACGAGTGACGAGTTGACAAGGTTCTCCGTCCGGACGGAAGCCTTGTAAACTTGTAACTGATGCCTTGTCAACTTAAGAATAAAATATTTTCCCGACAAAGATAATGCTTTTCATTATAAATCATTACATTTAGGCAATATTTACACTCGTTAGCATGGAACAACTTTTACATTACGTATGGAAACACAAACTTTTCCCGCTTAAGCCGTTACGTACCACCGACGGCATGGAAGTGGAAGTCATCGACCCTGGATTATGGAACACCAACGCCGGTCCCGACTTCTTCAATGCCAAAATAAAGATAGGCGGTGTGTTATGGGTGGGAAACATAGAGATACACCTCAAAGCTTCCGACTGGAAGCTACATCATCATGACACCAATTCCGATTACGACAATGTAATTCTCCACATAGCGTCCGACATCGACTATGAACCATGCCGACCGAACGGCGAGAAGATTCCACAGATGGAGCTGCACTACCCCACTTACCTTGTAGATAGCTACAACGAGCTGATACGCACGGCACACTATCCTGCCTGCTACAGGCTCATCCCGTCGCTGTCCAAACTACTGATGCACAGTTGGCTGAACACACTCCAGATAGAGCGTTTCGAAGAAAAGACGGAACGTATAATGAGACTGATGGAAAAATATAACAATAACTGGGAAGACGTGTTCTTCATCACCCTGGCGCGCAATTTCGGCTTCGGGACCAACAGCGAAGCATTCGAACTGTGGGCACAGACCATTCCGCTAAGGGCAGTAGATAAACATCGCGACAGTCTGTTCCAGATAGAGGCCATCTTCTTCGGACAGGCAGGACTGCTTGATGCCACATACGATGAATATACCGACAAATTACTGAAAGAATATACATACCTGAAACACAAGTTCGGTTTCACAACCTCGGACAACTGCCGCTGGAAACTGCTGCGCATGCGCCCGGGAAATTTTCCTCACGTAAGGATTGCACAGCTGGCAAAACTGTATCACACATCTCAGGGACTGCTGTCTAGAATTCTCGAAGCAGAAACGATAGAACAACTGAGGCCTATGCTTGAAACAGACACCTCGGAATACTGGATTACGCACTATACCTTTGGCGAAGTATCCACTCCCGTAAAGAAAAGCCTCAGCACATCATCAATTAACCTGCTTATTATAAACACTGTAATACCGTTTCTCTATGCCTACGGCAAGCACAGAGGAATAAACCGCCTTACAGCCCGCGCATCAGAGATGCTTGAAACTCTGAAACCGGAAAACAATTTCATCACACGAATGTGGAAAGAATGCGGAGTGGAAGCCGCACATGCAGGCGACAGCCAGGCTCTGATACAGCTGAAAAAGAGTTACTGCGACCCGAAGAAATGCCTGTACTGCCGCATCGGGTTTGAGTATTTGAAAAAGAGTTGACAAGGCTTCAGTTGACAAGTTGACAAGGATCCCAACCGGATGGAGGGCCTAGTCAACTTGTTTACTTGTTACCTAACTCCCTCTACTTCGTTCAGATAGACTGACAGCTTGTTTGCCTTGTGAATGGCTTTCCTTTTCTTCTTGTCAAGTTCGGGAAGCCAATATTCCCACATCGACTTCATTTTAAGAAGAAGCTGTGCATCGCCGCCCTCGATAGTTTCCGAATATCTTTGATACATCAGAGAGTGCATACGGCGCACCTTGACATACAGCTCGTCCTGTTTAAGTTCCGAACCTGATTTATATCCGGCAGCCAAAGCACCGTCGGCAAGCAGTCCGCGACCTATCATCACTCCATACAAGTCAGGGAACTGTTCGACAATCCTGTTTATATCTGCCACACTGCACAAATTGCCATTATACACCAACGGTTTGCTACATTCATTATAGAACTCCGCAAAAGCATCCATATCAACCTCACCCTTATACTGCTGCTTGCCAATACGAGGATGAAGAGTAACCATCTTCACCTCGGATGCATTTATTGCAGGAAGTATCTCTTTCCATTCATCTGCAGAAGCCTGTCCAAGCCTCATCTTCACACTGAAGCTTATACCGTCAGCCACATAAGCATTAATGCACTCCATAAGCGCAGCCACCTTTTCAGGATATTGCAATATGCCGCTACCCTTCCCCCTGTTCGCTATCAGCGGAAAAGGGCAACCCATATTGAGGTCAATCTCCTTATATCCTAAAGAAACAATGAAATCTGCCAAAGCCTTCATTTCTTCCGGCTCGGAAGCCATAATCTGAGGAATCAGCCTTATGCCACGATTATTCTCAGGCAATACCTCGCGCCTGTCCTTATTGCGCAGTCCGCCTTTCTCATATCTAATGAAGGGAGTGAAATAAGCATCCACCCCGCCAAACACTTCATTATGTGCCACACGCCATGCAGCCTCCGTAAAGCCCTGCAACGGAGCCGCAAAAATCTTAAGTTCCTTATCCATAGATGCAAAAATATGAAGAATATTCCTTGCAACGATAGATATAAGAGGATTTTTCCGTATGTTTGTGATAATAAAAGGCGACAAGGCTTCAGTTACAAGTTGACAAGGTTCTCCATCCGGATGGTAA
Organism: Bacteroides sp. ET336; assembly: GCF_024733815.1. Taxonomy (NCBI): domain Bacteria; kingdom Pseudomonadati; phylum Bacteroidota; class Bacteroidia; order Bacteroidales; family Bacteroidaceae; genus Bacteroides; species Bacteroides sp. ET336. Next base: position 2,386 of record NZ_JANRHK010000012.1, on the reverse strand, counting down.
CCTCGTCAACTTGTCAACTAGTCAACTAGTAACTAATTTTAAAACTCAAATGAAATATATCTTCGAACTGCAAATGAAAGTGCGCGACTACGAATGCGACCTTCAGGGCATAGTGAACAATGCCAATTACCAGCACTACATCGAGCACACCCGCCACGAATTCCTCTCTTCACTGGGAGTAAGTTTCGCACGCCTTCACGATGAAGGCATAGACCCTGTAGTGGCAAGACTGAACATGGCTTTCAAGACACCGCTGAAGAGTGGCGACGAATTCATCTCCAAACTCTACATCAAGAAGGAAGGAATAAAATACGTGTTCTATCAGGACATCTTCCGTCTGCCCGACATGAAACCTGTAATCAAATCCACAGTGGAAACCGTATGCGTGATAAACGGCCGCTTGGGCGACAGCGAGGTATTCGACACTATCTTCTCACCATATTTCAGCGAATAACACCACCATGAACGAAGAACTGCTTTACACAATGGCACTCACCCGTCTGCCCGGACTCGGCATGATAGGCGCACACCGTCTGATGGAGGCGGCAGGCTCGGCCACAACAATATTCAGCAATGCCAAGAATCTTAAAGACATCGTGCCCGATGTATCACAGAAAGTGATTGACGCGATAGTCAACTGCGATGTGCTGCGCCTGTGTGAAGCAGAGATACGTTTTGCCGAGAAGAACGGCATCAGATGTCTTACACTTAACGACGAGGACTATCCGTCGCGCCTGCGCGAATGTGACGACGCGCCATTGCTGTTATTCTATAAAGGTACAGCCAACCTGAACAGCCTGCATATAATCAATCTGGTAGGCACACGCCATGCCACCGAATACGGCAGAGACATCTGCCAACGCTTCATCAGCGAACTGCATGAAATAATGCCCGACGTGCTTATTGTAAGCGGCCTGGCATACGGCATCGACATAAACGCCCATAGAGCAGCACTCCAATACGGTATGGACACAGTGGGCGTACTTGCACACGGCCTCGACAGAATCTATCCGGCAGTCCACCGACGTACGGCAGCCGAAATGCTCAATCATGGCGGACTGCTGACCGAATACCCAAGCGGAACAAATCCCGACAGACAGAACTTCATAAAGCGCAACAGGATAGTAGCCGGAATGAGCGATGCCACCATAGTAGTGGAATCGGCAGCCAAAGGCGGCGCACTGATCACTGCCGACATAGCCGAAAGCTATAACCGCGACTGTTTCGCTTTCCCCGGTCGTATAGGCGACGAATTCTCAATAGGCTGCAATGCCCTTATCCGCAACAACAGGGCGACACTACTACAAAGCGCAGAAGAACTGGTAAAAGCAATGAACTGGGATTATACCCCTGTGTCCAGTCCACGCGAAGGCATACAGCGCCAGCTGTTCCCCGACCTCACTCCGGAGGAAGAACTAGTAGCTTCGCAATTGGAAAAGAATCCTGACGGACTGCAGATAAACACTATTGTCGTCAATACCAATATCCCTATAAACAGGATGACCGGCATACTGTTCGAAATGGAAATGAAAGGTGTAGTGCGTGCTTTGGCGGGTGGGGTTTATAAACTGGTATGACGGCTACTCCACAATCCACTTTTCTATACCGCGTATCTCATTATTGAAATTTACGCCAATCTTTATCAGTGCCTTGGATCAGAGGAAGGATAAACCTTGTGAATCCCTCTTCTACCTCCTTATTCGGAAAGCCAAGATTATATACACGAAACTCACGATTATATCCCTTTATCGTCAAATAACCGCTCTGATAAAGAATAGGCACAGGATTAGTGTACATCGACTCAATGCCGGCTAGAGAGTCAGACGAAGCAACCTCTGTTGTAAGATTATTAAGATTATATTTGGCAGTCTTAAGCAATTCCACAAGGAAAGTAGGAGTACCAGTCTCGAACCAATAACTTCCGAATTTCATTTTTACAAAAGTATTGAGCAGACTGAAAGGATTATAGATATCATCACCATCCTCAGAGAAATGATAACCGTCATACCATTCCTTCAACTCCCGATGAGTTTCTTCTATCGTAATGCCGTTATTTTCTGCCAACAGACTAATATCCTCTTCAAGTTCTGAACATAGCTCATCCTCAGAAATTCCACATGTAAGTTTCCAATTTTAGGGTAGCCCCTTTTAGACGGGTGCCAGCAGGCACCCGTCTAAAAAAGAGTTCACAAATTTAACGATTATTATTTGCATATTGTCATGGGAAGCAGGTTTTCGTAATCCGTTCTTCCCTTTTTTAATTCTATGAGCAGCTTGCAGAAGTAATCCCTGAAGGAGACTCCTGCCTGTTTGCAGGTTTCTATAAAGGTATTATAGATTGCGGAGTTCTGTATTCCTTTCACGCTTCCGAAGAACAGGCTGTTCT
>NZ_JANRHK010000011.1:0-116312 GCF_024733815.1 Bacteroides sp. ET336 | reverse complement strand
CTCCAGTTCCGCAATCTTCAGCCCCTCGAACATCTCCCTCTTTCCGCTGAAATAAGTCTCCAGCGTGGAGATAAGCAGACTCTTTCCGAACCTGCGCGGACGGCTCAGGAAGTAATACTTACCATTATCCACCAGATCAAACATCATGTCCGTCTTGTCAATATAAAGATAACCGCCTTCGCGTATCTCTTCAAAATTCTGTATTCCTATAGGGTATTTCATTTTGAGTTCTTGAGTTTTTAAGTTTATGAGTTTTTTAAAGTCAACTCGTCTCCTAGTATCTAGTCCCTAATACAAAATTACGAAAAAAAACAATAAATCCCAACCGCAGATATTTTTTTGAGTTTTTATACAGAAATTCCCCCATGCCCGGCATTACCCGCCGCCGCATGGAGGAATCCCCTAGTTATTAATCAATTTCGCTGTCTGCCAATTATTAATTACCTTCGTTGACCGCCAGCTCTTAATTATTAATTATTAATTTTTAATTATTAATTATTATAAGTTTCCTCATAATACCTCTGATAATCCCCTGAAGTCACATTATCCATCCACTCCTGGTTCTCCAGATACCATTTCACCGTCTTCTCTATACCCTCTTCAAACTGCAGGCTCGGTTCCCAACCCAGCTCACGCTGCAGCTTCGTAGAGTCAATAGCATAGCGCATGTCATGTCCCAGACGGTCAGTCACATAAGTAATCAGATCCAGAGAATAACCTTCCGGGTTACCCAGCAGTCTGTCAACGGTCTTTATCAGCACCTTTATGATGTCGATGTTCTTCCATTCGTTGAAACCGCCTATGTTGTATGTATCAGCTATTTTACCGTTATGGAAAATCACGTCTATCGCACGCGCATGATCCACCACATACAGCCAGTCGCGCACGTTCTCACCCTTGCCATATACAGGCAGAGGCTTGCGGTGACGGATATTATTGATAAACAGCGGAATCAGCTTCTCCGGGAACTGGTACGGCCCATAGTTGTTCGAGCAGTTAGTCACTATAGTCGGCATCCCGTAAGTATCATGATAAGCACGCACAAAATGATCCGAGCTCGCTTTCGAAGCCGAGTACGGGCTGTGCGGATTGTATTTCGTATCCTCGTAGAAGAAATCCTTTCCGTATGCCAGATGATGTTCCGACGACGAAGCCGTAGTAGTGAACGGCGGTTTTACACCCTCAGGATTAGTCAGTTCCAGAGCCCCATACACCTCGTCGGTAGAGATATGATAGAAACGCTTGCCCTCATACTTCTCAGGCAGACTCTCCCAGTACAGTTTTGCAGCCTGCAGCAGGCTTAGCGTACCCATCACGTTCGTACGTGCGAAAGTGAACGGATCCTTTATCGAACGATCCACATGACTCTCAGCAGCAAGATGGATGATACCGTCTATCTGGTATTCCTTCATAATCTCCTGCATGCGTTCATAGTCGCATATGTCAGCCTTTACGAACACATAGTTAGGCTTATCCTCTATGTCCTTCAGGTTCGCCAGGTTGCCGGCATAAGTCAGCTTGTCCAGGTTGATGATTCTGTACTCAGGATATTTGTTCACAAACAGGCGCACTACGTGGCTGCCAATGAAACCGGCTCCGCCGGTTATCAGGATATTGCGGTTAAAGTTCATAATTGCTTGTTTTTTTATTTACAATAATAGTCTGCATACCATTTCGCAAAGTTTCTTAATCCATCTCTCAATGAAGTGGAAGGTTTAAAACCGAAGTCTTTTTCCAGAGGTGTTGTATCAGCGTACGTTACAGGTACATCACCTGGCTGCATAGGGACTAGCTTTTTATGTGATTCAAAGTCATAATCCTTTGGTAAAACGCCCGCATCTATTAATTCTTCCTGTAGGATTTGAACAAAATCAAGCAGGTTTTCAGGCTGATTGTTACCTATATTGTAAACTTTATATGGAGGAATAGGCAGACCATCATCGCCATTTTGTTTTTCAGGTGCATGTTGCATCACTCTTATAACGCCCTCCACTATATCATCTATATAAGTAAAGTCCCTTTTACAGTTACCGTAATTGAATATTTCTATTGTTTCACCTTTGCGGAGCTTGTTGGTAAAGCCGAAATATGCCATGTCAGGACGTCCTGCAGGTCCGTAAACTGTAAAGAATCTCAATCCGGTAGAAGGTATATTATATAGTTTTGAATAAGCATGAGCCATCAACTCATTACTTTTCTTTGTAGCGGCATAAAGCGATACAGGATTATCCACCTTGTCATCGGTAGAATATGGAACTTTCTTGTTTGAGCCATAAACCGATGATGAAGAAGCATATACCAAATGTTCAACTTCATGATGACGGCAAGCCTCCAGTAGATTGTAGAAACCAATCATGTTACTCTCAATGTAGGCGTCAGGATTGGAAATTGAATAACGTACTCCCGCCTGGGCTGCCAGATTTACTACAACAGCCGGCTTGTGTGTTGTAAAAATACTTTCTACCGCGTCGCGGTTGGCAATACTGTTTTCCACAAACACCCAGTCACGATTTAGGGCCTCAATTTGCGAAAGACGTTCTTTCTTTATATTGACATCGTAGTAATCAGTCATTGAATCGATGCCGACAATTTTTATATCATCCACATCATTGAACAAACGCTTTACAAGATTCGAGCCTATGAAACCGGCAGCACCTGTCACCAGGACAGTTTTTCCATTCAAGTCAATATTATATTCCAACATATCCTAGTCCCTCCTAAAAATATCTCTTGTATACACTTTCCCAGCCACATCATCAAGACAGGTATCATATCTGTTTGCAATTATGGCATTGCTCATACTCTTGAATTTATCAAGGTCGTTGATAACCTTCGAGCCAAAGAATGTGGAACCATCTTCTATTGTAGGTTCATATATTATAATGGTTGCACCTTTAGCTTTTATTCGTTTCATGACACCTTGAATGGAACTCTGACGGAAATTGTCGCTGTTCGATTTCATTGTAAGTCTGTAAACACCTATTACTACTTCATGTTCATTCTCTGAGCTCCATTGTGCATTGTCATTATAATATCCTGCCATGCTCAAGACTCTGTCGGCAATGAAATCTTTTCTTGTTCGGTTTGATTCTACTATAGCTTCAATAAGATTCTCCGGAACGTCCTTATAATTGGCTAACAGCTGTTTTGTATCTTTAGGCAGACAGTATCCCCCGTATCCGAACGACGGATTGTTATATTGGTCTCCTATTCTAGGATCCAGACTCACCCCCTTTATTATGTCCTGTGTATTCAGACCTTTCATTTCAGCGTATGTATCCAGCTCGTTAAAGTATGAAACTCTCAGTGCCAGATAAGTGTTTGCAAACAGTTTTACTGCTTCCGCTTCTGTAAGTCCCATAAACAGGACATCAATGTTTTCTTTCAGGGCTCCTTCCTTTAAAAGATTCGCAAATGCATTGGCTGCATCTTTCAGCTCTTCAGTATGATTGGAGAATTCTTCAGTTGGATATCCTACAATAATTCTACTAGGATATAGATTGTCATATAAAGCTTTGCTCTCACGAAGAAATTCCGGCGAGAACAATAACTTCAGTTCTCTGCCATATTTCTTGTACAGACTCTGACAATATCCCACAGGTATGGTACTCTTTATAACCATAACGGCATTAGGATTTACCTCCAGAATCAGGTCAATAACCTCTTCTACATGACTGGTGTCAAAATAATTTTTCACAGCGTCATAGTTTGTAGGAGCTGCGATAACAACAAATTCTGCATCTTTATATGCTGATTTACCATCTAAAGTTGCAGTAAGATTCAACTCTTTTTCAGCCAAATATTTTTCTATATATTCATCCTGAATAGGACTGATTCTTTTATTTATCTTTTCTACTTTTTCAGGGATGACATCTACAGCTGCCACTTTATGGTGTTGTGACAATAATGTAGCTATAGATAGACCCACATATCCTGTTCCTGCTACTGCAATATTCATAATAACTTAATTTAAAATATCCTTACAAACTGTTATAAATTTTTATATGTGCATTTATTACATCTTCCAACGAGAATTTGTTCTCTGCATATTTTCTTGCATTATATCCCATTTCCTTTCTGAGATTTTCATCTTCGAATAGAATCTGTAATTTATCGGCCAGTGCTGTACTGTCCTTTATCGGTATAAGAAATCCTGTCTTTCCATCAATAACCGTATCTCTGCATCCTGTAGAGTCACAGGTTATTATTGGTCTTCCAATAGCTGCAGCCTCTATACATGATTTCGGTAATCCCTCTTTATAATATGATGGGAATGCGAAAATATCCGAACTTTCCAGAAGTTGCTTTATATCGTCACGTTTGCCCAGCCATTTTATGTATGTACCGTCGCAAAGTTTATTTAAAGTTTCTTTTTTAATGGCAAGAGGATTGGTTTCCAGACCACCGCACAACAGGAATTCTACTTTATCATGGTATTTCTCTCTCAGAATATTTGCTGCATCTATTAAAATGAGCACACCTTTGTCTTCCACCATTCTGGCAGTAAACAATACTCTTAGTTTGCTGTCTTTTTGTTTTTCAACATATTTGAAAATATTAAGATCTATTCCCGATCCCATTGTCCTGATACAATGTTCTCTGTCAATAATTCCGTTGCTGACGAACAAATCCAAGTCATCTGTGTTATGAAAAATACAGTATGTGTTTTTTCTGTGATGAATAAATCTCATCATTTTCAGGATACATTCCGACATCAACCCATGTTTATATTCCGGAGAAAACATGACTCCCAAACCGCTCACAGCAGTAACAAGTCCGTTTATCTTTCTTAATCTGGCGGCCAGTCCTCCCCATAATATAGTTTTAAGTCCTACAAGATGAACAATATGAGGTTTCTCTTTCTTGAACAGCGAATATAGAAACTTAAAGGTTTTTAGTTCTTGAAATATATTTGTACCCGTTTTATTTATAGGCAAGTTAATAAATTTCAACCCCAATGACTTTATTTCTTGTGATTTTCCTGTATCACTGGCAATGATTGTAACATCATATCCTTCTTTTACTGCTCTTAATGCAATATCTTTCCTGTGTGAAAGAAAAAAACTATCAACATTAACTACAATAAATAGTTTATTCATATATAATTACGCATTAATAAAATAAATACTGCACTCCTGTTAAAAAAAATCACTATTTACAAATGTATGACAAAAGAATTATATCTCACAATCTTTATACGATAAAAAAGATTTTTACTGGTGTTTTTGTATAATTCCCATACATCAGTTGGATTTGCAGTTTCCTTACCATGTAAAACTCATTAATTATTATATCCGATAATTCTTGACGGGTTTCCAACTACTATTGCATTGTCGGGAATGTCTTTTACCACTACAGCACCTGCTCCTACCGTTACGTTGTTCCCGATAGTTACATCTCCTATAATAGTAACATTGCATCCTAAATTTACATTGTTGCCTATTTTCGGACGCAAGGTTCCTTTTTTCCAATTGTCGTACAGTGAATACAACTGAAATTGTCTCCAATATATTCAGCGTTCAAAATAGTGGAATATGGGTGAGCATATTTTAGTCCTTTACCAATCTTAGTTGAGAACGGCAAAGAGAAATACTTGTCTCCCGGACGATACCAGCTGATTAACAAGTCAAGGGTCGGACCAATCCGATAGTAGAATACATTGCGGAAATATCTGTTGTTGTGCAGCTGGTATAATAACTGCAATCCTATTGGTATTCTGATATTTAATTGTGGTTCAATGGCTTTCAGGTCACTGATTATGTAATTCATTTTATAGATAAAAACTATAAAATGAGGTATATATAACCAGAAGAAGCAAATAGAGCCAAACAGCCTGATACTGTCTCTTATTTTACGTTTATCCATGTTCCAGTATATTTATATGATTTGTAAATTCTATCTTTTCCCTAAAGCATATTTCTTGACAAATGTGCTATTTGATAAAAGGTAAATGAAAAGCATGCAAAGTGCTGTAATAAAGACTGTATATCCGAAACTTATAGCATAGATACTTAGCCAGTCAAGGGATTTTAACCATTGGGGATAACCGGAAAAATCAGGCATAAAGAAATATTGTAAAAGATAAATAGCAAGTGAATTCTTCCCGATATTCTGGATTATACTGTTGATTCTGTTGTCTTTGCTAAATATTTCCTGCTTGCAGTAAAAGAGTGATACAACAATATATAAGCCCAAATATCTCAATACAATATCCCTTAACAAATGATGAACAATATTTGGTAATGTTATTTTATATAACATGAAGAGTATAGTAAAAAATAATATGATGGAAGTGGCTTTTATCCACTCACTCCTCATCACTTTGTCATAAAGCGGAAAATACATTTTTGACAGTACCCCTAATGTAAAGAACTGGAAATATTTCATTAAATGGTTAAAATCAAAGAATGCAATATCATATTTACTAAAGAAGTTCAGATAACAGAGTCCTGATATAGATAGTAATATTAATGATATGGCAAGTCCTGTCTTTGATTTTATCAGGGAAATTACGCAATAGTATATCATGAACATTTCAAACAATGTAAATGTAAACCAATATTTCCCCAGACCATATTCAAAGAATCCGAAAATGTTGCCACCTTGTTCCAATAGACTTGAAAAAACATAAAATACAATTGCAGGTAAAACAAGATACTGGAATTTATTTCCTGTTTTTCTTACCCCTTTCATATTGCCTATCATATCTTCTTTAAAAGCTAAATATCCGCTAATAAAGAAAAATAATGGCATATTGAAACTGTATAGCATTAATGTAGGAGGAGAATCGTATGCTTTTATGTTCATTCCAAAAAACTGTACATGTCCGCTTATGACCAATAATATTCCCAGACACTTAAGTGTGTCGAAATAAGCTAATCTTTTACCACTATTTACAGGAATAACATTTTCTTCTTTCATATATCAATATAATCATTTATATACGCTCAAATATCTTTTTGACATTACAGAAATGTCATATTCTTTAGCCCTTTGCAAACATCTGTCTGAGACTTTCTGATAGTATTCTTTATCATTCAGAAGATTATTTATTATGTCGGCAAGTTCAGTTTCATTACCGCATTTAAAGATTATACCTGCACCTTCAACAACTTGCTTCAGTCCGTCTACATCAGTAGCAACCACAGGCTTGCCGCATGACATTATTTCCACAGCCGTCAGACCAAATCCCTCCCACTTGCTTGATTGTATTCCGATGTATGCCGAAGATATCAGTTCTGCTATATCAGATCTGGCACCCAGGAATTGAATTCTGTCCGTCAGTCCCAGTTTCTCAGTTATTTTCTCACAATGAATTCTGTTTTCGCCATCACCCACGAAACGTAGTGTTGCTTTCTTATCAATATACTTCATTGCTTTGATAACGGTTTCCTGGTCCTTAGAAGTTGCGAAGCGTGAAACCATAATCAGCGATCCTGGAATTACAGGAGTCTTTATTGAAGAAAACTTTTTTGTATCTACACCATTTTCAATAATTCTAAAACGTTCGTCATGTTCACCCAGCCACAAGGTTAACGCATCTTGTGTTTGTCGGCTTATTGATATGATTTTATCATATCTTTTATACATAAACCGTTCTATAGGTCTAAAATACCATTTATTTCTCCTTGAATTGAATGTAGAGTGTTCTGTATATATCAGTTTGGTCTTAAGTCCCCTTGCTGCCAGTGAAGCCCAATATATTGTTGGAAACAGATGAGCGTGTACTATGTCGTAATCCTTGAAAATTTTCCTCAATTTGAGGACAACTTTAGGATTATAGAAATTATGCTCATCCAGACAAATGATATTGACTCCGGCCTGTTCAACGGCCTTTTCAAAATCATTACATACACGTTCGTAAACAAGCAGAGTGACATTTTCTGAAACAGCCTGCAAAGGCAATAAATCGGCCAGAAGCCTTTGTGCCCCACCTACTTCCAAAGACGTGATAACATGCAATATTTTCATTCCTAATGTTTCCTATGACAGATTAATCTGTTTGTAAAAAAAAACTATTCCCTTTTCAAAATCGTCTATGGTCTTCAGATTCATCACAGTCTCCTGTATCCCCTTTTGCAGTTTTTCCCTTAACTCATGATTACCTGTCAACTGTTGAATTTTTGAGGCCATATCCTTTGCGTCTTTATTTTTTGCTATGAGTCCGTTTACATTGTCTTTTACTGTGTATGGCATAGCTGTATTGTCAAAACATATAATAGGAAGCCCGTTATTGAAGGCTTCTATCAATACTATACCATATCCTTCAAGTAAAGAAGGGAACGTAAATATTTCAGCTTTTTTGTAGCATTCTTCCAATTCTTCATCTGAAACTCTTCCTAGGAAATGTATATTATTTTCCAATTCCAGATCATGAATTTTCTGTCGAAGCATAGCAAAATAAGACTGATCCACTATTTTCCCTATTATATTAAGGTTTATATTTGTCTTATTATCCAGCAAGGATATAGCCTCCACTAAGTACGATAACCCCTTACGTTCTTCTATCGTCCCTACATACAATAAGTTTCCTTCCTCATATTTTTCGGATTTTATATATTTTCTTTCGAAAGGCAGAGGTATATAATAAATTGATTTTTGTGGAAATAATGATTTGGCCACATCATGTGTAAAAGGACTAGGCACAACTATACTGTCCATATAGGATACGTATTTGCACATCAGCCATTTATCTATCTTCGAAAGCATCCCTGTCTGTTCCAGAAAAGGGAAATGGTGTACTACTATAGTAGATTTGGCCTTTTTAAACCATTTGTTGAATATAGCCAGTAAAAAATGATGCTTGAAAGAAGTATCTCCAAAGATAACAAGAGTCTCCTTGTTGAAATATTTCAGGCTTTTCAATTCTACCAGTGGTGAGATTATCTTTTTCCACCCTCTAGTTTTGTTTCTGTATGAAACGGTTGCCTTTATTCCGGACAGCTTCTCCAGATGTGCCTTGAAGGCATTGTTGTATTTATGGCCTCCTGTCACCGGTTTCTCATGACTGTTTAGACATATAATCTGCTTCATCTTCCTAAAATTTTTTCAGTATAATATGCGCGGGTGTCAAAATCACTGACACCTGTCAGTACATTTTCATATTCAAGATTCGGATCGCTGGCTATTAGAACGAGTTTCATTGATAGTAAAGCTACAATAAACAGATATATGATTTTATTCCTGTTCTCTTTTGCATATTCTATAAGCATAGGGTATAACACCCAGAAAGAAGCTATGAACATATATTGGAAACGTTGAACCATGACTGCCGATTCGGAACAAACGGTAAATGCGGCATATAAAAGTACATACATATTCAGAAACAGAAGGTTACAGTTTTTTGATTCTGCCAGTTTATTATATAATATGATAACAATAAACATGGTAATCATACGCTCTATGTTACCGAATAAGGACGAATACGCCTGACTGTTCTCCAGATGTCCGGCCAAATGTTCCAGACGTCCGTCTTCGGAAAAAGAAACACGTGATACTATATCAGAAACGATTCCTATATGCAGAAACATTATCAGTGCTCCACCAATATAAATGCTCCATAATATCCATTTCGGCCATTTTTTGTTTAGCACGAAATATAAAGGAAAATACATTATGGAACTTATATGGAAAAGACAAGCTATAAATATGACACCAAAGTATTTCCACTTCTTTTTCTCTTCAATATAGCGCAATGCATACAGGAAAAGAAATATTGCTTTTGCATTTCTAAGCACATTAAATTCCAATGCTGTAGCTCCAATAATGAAAAACACTATTAATGATAAGATATGATTGCTCGAATATCGTTCTAGTATCTTGTAGAGCAAAAACAGATCGATTGTTGTTGAAATGACATTCCATGCAAAATAATTTGGAATTAGGAGTTTACACAATGCTGAGTATACCACAAAACCAGGTTCCCAGCCTTTGAGTAACAAAACCTCAGGAAGATTCTGAAAACCTTCAAGCATATCGAAGAATGGTTTGTAGTTTACAAAATCTGTATATACATACCCTCTTAGTCCCAGAAATATAACAAGTATCAGATATGCGAATTTAAGGAGCTGCTTCCTGCTTCTGTCTGTCGCTTCAGTAGATAATGGTATATCTGTTTCACAGTTGTACGAAAGGATATTTGTCTCACGCTCTCCAGCGTAAGACAAAACCCTTTTGTATTTTCTATATAAAACGAATAATAGGATAAATACAAAATAATATGGCACTCCTCTTAATATTGTATCTACCATAATATTATTTCTCTTCTACAATACTTTTTATCGCTTCCAGATATTTGTAACCATTTTCATTGTCAGGTTCCAGATAAGCTCCCTCACCCCATTCGTTCCATGCTGTCAGAAAAATGAACTCCTTGTTATTCTGTCGTGCTATACTATACAGCTCTTTCAGATATTTATGGAATTTATCTACAGAGAAACCTGTGAACAGACGTGAACCTTTGTTTCCGCGTCTTGGAGAGTCATCATAATTGATGAATGCCCCTGGATAAACGTTCTTAGGACAAGAGTTAGAATAATATTTAATCATTTTCTTCCATATCTTATCATAATCATAAGTAAGATATCTGAAATTAATGCCTAACTTTCGTTTTGCGAAATTGATGTATCTCTGTACTGTTGAAGGAGTATTCCATGCTGCGGAATGAGGCTCATAATTATAGCAGAAAGTATTCTGAGGGTATTTTATGTACTGGGAGAATTTAAAGATAAAGTGCATTCCCGGATAACCGTCCTTTTTGGCCAGTTTATCCCAAAAATCACACATTCTTTGGATATCCTTTCCGTAATTGATAATACAGAATACAGGTTTACCGTCTATCTTTATGTATCTGTCCTCCTTAAAATGTGTCTTAACGTAATTATAATGGTTTTCCCAATCAGGTTCTTCCCCCAGAATATAAGGGATTAAAACCTGAGGTCCCTTTCTTTGTTCCTTGGTCTGTTCTTCATCAGCAATAGGCGACCATGCATTTCCGCTTACGTTGCTCCAGCTTCTTTTCCACAGACAGTTGTCCCATACAAAGAAATAATTAATATCTATATCCTTGTTGTCTCTGATTGTTTCTGTAGGTTTTGTGAGAAGGTTTTTTTCGTTGTTAAACCAGTAATGGTAAGCGCCAAAACCGTATATACCATTTTCTTTGGCTATTTTTGCCTGCCATGCCACATGTTCTTTAACTGACAAATCATAATAATTGTCATTTAGCGGTACTTTTGGTTCCTTATGTCCCTCAAATAGCGGTTTGGCTTTTCTTACTGTTACCCAATCGGTAAAACCTTTACCCCAAAATTCGTCGTTTTCCGGAATGCAATGGAATTGCGGTAAATACATCGCAATAATTTTTGTATCTGTCATACTTATAATTGTATAGAATTTATACTGTTATACGTTTTATCACTTTTGCAGGGATACCGCCCACTATTGTATAAGGAGGTATATCCTTAGTAACTACGGAATTGGCGCCAACAATGACTCCATCTCCAATTGTAACTCCAGCCAATATTGTTGCCTTATCTCCTATCCAGACATTCTTGCCTATCACTATTTCTCCTTTGGAGTACATTTCCCTTTCGGCTGGCGGAGTCTTCAATGATGAATAGTCGGACTCTCCATGAGAATTGTCCGATATGGTAACCCATCGGCCGGTCAACAGACCATCTCCTATTGTAATGTTGTTCGTAGATGTGATATGATTATACTCTCCGAAACGGCAATCCGATCCGATAGTTATATGTGGATTCATCTTCTGGCCGTTGTAGCTGGTCCATGCTGTCAGTACGCTGTTCTTTCCGAATGACACGTTATTCCCAATAGATATACGGTCACCTCCATACAGGTAGAATGAAGACTTGAATATTACATTGTTACCTGTTTTTGCTATATCCAGACTATACCATTCACTGCGAATCAGAGTCGCCAGTTTGTCGAATTGGTTTATAATTTTCTTTAGACACAGCAATCTTGCTACCGACAGGATCAATTTGATGGCCTTTCTTAAGATAACTTTCATAATTACATTATTTCATGTTTTCTTGAGATTCTTTCAGTTTCCTGTTATGATTGAATGGCCGAAAGCATAAGCTGGCCGGAAGCCTTTCTCGAACATTCCTTTCTTGAAAAGTCAATACAGTGTGTACGTAATTTCTGATATTCCTCACTGTCCATCCTGAGAATCTTTAAAACTCCGGCTGCCAGATCTGCCGAATTGCGAAGTTCGGCACAATAACCTGTTCCCTGTCCAAGAACAAGTCCCAATGCAGCTCCCATTTTAAAAGATACTACAGGAGTGCCACATGCTAGTGATTGCGATACCATGGAAGGACCGGCATCATTTACTGATGAGCAGACGAATAAAGTTGATATTGAATAAAAAGCCGGTAAGTCACTTATAGGAATATACCCCAGATCCTTATGATCGAACTTCAGTCGCGGTATAATCTTATCTCCATTATTACCTATAAACATAAGCATCGTCTCTTTGCGTTCTTCATCAGTCATTTGTTCGTACACCATGTCCAGAGTATCCAACAAGTAAGACATCCCTTTTCTCTCGTCCGATAAAGACTGACATCCGAAAGAGATTATCTTTTTCTTCTCTTCAGGAATCTGGAATTTCTTGTATGTCACCTCTTTTTCAATAGGTTTGAAAACTTTGTGGTCGATACTGTTTTTTGAAAGGAAGAATTTGCAGTCCTTCAATAAATACGATTTCTTGAAGAAGTATTCCACCATATAGTGATTGGCTATAATAGCCGGTTTAACTTTTTCGTACACCTTTTTTCTGTACATGACGTTCCAATGAGTAAAATCATTCGGATCTGTCGAATCGAAAGCCGGACAGCAGCCACATCCGGTCATGAAGCGTTTACATTCATTCGTAAAATGGCATCCGCCAGACATAGGCGAATAATCAGCACAGACGAAAACGAACTTACATTTTAATTTGTCATAAAGCATTTCTACAGTCTTAAACGAAAGTAGATTCTGCCAGAAATATATTATAACCGCATCATAATCTTTATCTACCTGTTTCAAAACCTGTTCCGTAGATACAGGTGGAATCGATTCTTTGTGATAAAAGAAATAATATCCATCCTTAGGCTTCTTCCAGAATTTACGGCGCAGATTGAATGCTATAGCATTAAAACGTGATTTCTTTTTATAGATATATTTTGCTTTGGGAAACTTCGGCTCTTCATATAACGTAAGTACATCAACGTTACAACCTTCGTCACACAAAGTGTTGTATATATTCATCGCAATGGCTCCCGGTCCTGTAGTTAATGAAGCCGATGATATTAATAAAATATCAGTCTGATTATTATTTCTCATAAAAGTCACATTTCTGCTTATAGATTACTGTCCTATACCAAATTTTTTCTTTATCAGTGATGGTATCATTATCTTTATCTTCTTAGGTAAAAACAGATATGAAACTGTAATCACACTCAATACACTGGTCGCTCCTACAAGGATAAACCCTGCTATAGTGTTTACATCTACCATCAGGAATAAAATGAAAGGTAATATGAAGGATGATACGAATATAGTAAAAGTCTTTTTAAAGCAATTTGTAAAATCAGTGATGTTATAATTAACCTCACGTATAAGCAAATATGGTTTCACGATAAGGCCGAATATCATGGCTACCAGAATATAGCTGTATTGCACGAACATAACATCCTGGCCTGTTTTCAGCAATATATAAGCTATTACAAATTGTCCTCCGCAAATACACAGGGCAGCAATTGAATTTCCCTTTAATTTTCCGGCAGCGGTAAGTGGAGTATAAAATCCTCCACTGAACACACCGAACATGGCCGAAGCTATGATACATCTTGAAAAGGCTACAGCATATTCAGGCACTTCTTTCAGCCACAAATGCATGATAGGTTCTATTAACAAGAAAATAGGAATTCCAAACAACAGGTATAATTCATAGATGTAGATTGACGATTCTATTGTCAGTTTTTTTGACTCCTCATAATCTTTGGTTGCATACAGTTTTATAATCTGTGGATTAATGGCTGAACGGAAATTGTTGGTAAACTGTGTGATGCCATTCGACAGCTGCGTCGCTATAGACTGTGCTGCAATTACCATAGGCTGGAAAAACATACCAAACAGCATTATCAGTCCCTGTACCCTGAATGTCTCAGCTATATGGGCAATGATGTTCCATCCTGAGAAACTCAACAGATTTTTCAAAGTCGAAAAGTTTATTTCCCATGAAATATGCGACTCTTTCCAGTGCTTGTAACAATATGAACGGTAAATCATGGCTACAGACATCTGTGAGACAAACATCAATATAGCATAAAATACTAGCTTGTCTATAGGGGAAATCGTTATCAGATATGCTATTGTTAGTTTTAATATGGCCTCCAGCAGACTGATATATGCGAAAGCCTTCATCTGTTCATGTGCCATTATCAGTGAGGTATATGGCACCTGAGTAAAAGTCACAAGTACGGTTGCCACGGAGATATGGAACACATACAATGTCGGATCCAGTCGCTCTACAGGTATGATAGCTTTGTTGTAAACATACCACAACCCTACTGTCTCCATAATCAATATTACCAACACTCCCAAAACCAAGTGAGCTATCAGAGTGGTGTTGAAAGTCTGTTTCAGCCGTTTGAAATCACCTATGCCAATATCAAATGTAAGAAAACGTGAAGTGGCTGTCGATAAAGTACCATTAAGGAATGTCAACATACCTACTATACCGCCTACCAGGTTGTATA
Source organism: Bacteroides sp. ET336 (assembly GCF_024733815.1). NCBI lineage: Bacteria > Pseudomonadati > Bacteroidota > Bacteroidia > Bacteroidales > Bacteroidaceae > Bacteroides > Bacteroides sp. ET336. The sequence goes on along the minus strand of NZ_JANRHK010000011.1, from coordinate 101,541 downwards.
GACCATAATCATCCACACCCAATACATCAAGAACGACTCTTGATGTATAGAGCGAGACAAACATGATAATCAGCATTCTTACATAAAGAAATCCTGTATTTTTAGCTATTCGTTTTGAATCTATCATTATCCAGCGGCATTCCGTTAATTAAAGAACTCAACAATAAGCTTTATAATCATCTTAACCTCTTCGTCCTTTAATTCGTAGTACATAGGCAGTCTGACAAGACAATCAGCAAATCTGTCGCATGAAGGCAAATCAGGAATATAGTCACTGTGATTCCTGTTGTAGTCGCTCAAATGCAGACTCAGATAATGGAATACCGCACAAACACCATTCTCTTTCAGATGTTTGATAAGTGCAGTACGCTCTTCCAGTGAGCGGCATATTATATAGAACATGTGTGCATTGTTTGTAGCATATTCAGGGATATATGGAAGATGAATCATGCCTTTTTCCTTCAATTCAGACAGACCGTAGTGATATTGCTGCCAGATTTCCTTTCTGCGGTTCTGTATCATGTCCAGATTTTCCAGCTGAGCGTACAGGAATGCTGATATCGTTTCAGAAGGAAGGAATGAAGAACCTGTATCCACCCAGCCATATTTGTTTACTTCACCACGAAAGAACTCAGAACGGTTTGTTCCTTTTTCCCAGATGATTTCCGAACGGCGGATGAAACGTTCGTCATTGATAGCCAGCAAGCCTCCCTCACCAGAAATTACATTCTTTGTTTCATGGAATGAGAATGCTGCCAGATGTCCTATGCTTCCCAGAGGTCTGCCTTTATAGAACGAATCGATAGACTGAGCTGCGTCTTCCACAACCAGCAGATTATATTTTTCGGCTATTGCCATAATCTTGTCCATATCGCAAGCCACACCTGCATAATGAACTGGCACTATAACCTTTGTTTTCTCTGTAATCAATGATTCCAGTTTGTCGGCGTCAATATTAGGGTTGTTACTGTAACTGTCAGCAAATACAATCTTGGCTCCCTGACGTACAAAAGCCAATGCTGATGAAACGAAAGTGTATGATGGGACAATAACCTCATCACCGGGCTTTACATCACAAAGTATGGCAGCCATTTCCAGCGCGTCTGTACACGAAGTGGTCATGAGGGCTTTTTTAAAGCCATATCTGTCTTCAAAATATTTCTGGCATAATTTAGTAAACTTGCCGTTACCTGAAAGTTTACCTGTATATACAGCCTCATACATGTAATGTGCTTCTTTTCCTGTCAAAAATGGTTTGTTAAATGGTATCATAATCTTTATTTTTTAGATTGATTTTTATATTCGAAATATTTGTCCATTAATTCGTGAAGAACATTCTTGTTACCTTGTTCATGATTCTGTATCAAAAGTGGTTCGCCTACATCGTTAGCTTCCAACATTACCCAACCGGACTGACTGTATGCCCAGTCCCAGGATATCACAGTGGCTCCGTCTAATACTTGTGCGGCTTTTTTTACACAAGTCTGCAATTCGTCCCATTCGGGTATATTGAATCCCAACAAATCAATCTTAGTATCAGGGTGATATATATATTTATTTCCTAAATAATCTTTTCCGTATGAGTCAACAAAACCATAAGAATGATTTATATGGCAGAAAATTCCACCCGAACCGGCGTTGTCAACTATAGATTTTCCAACTCCCATACGTAATGCCGCACCATATATTGTAATCTGATTTCCAATTTTAAATGTCGCTACTCTTACTGTATTGATACTTTCTTGATGCAATACAGACATCTGCGGAGCCTGTTCGATAATCTCCTCCACGATAAATGGCCCGTTGGATACAGCCTTTGACAAAAAAGAAACAGGATCTTCATTGAAATCCCTAAATATCTTTATACCACGGCCACACACACCTCTCAACGGCTTAAAAATAAATGATTTGTGCTTTTTCAGGAAATCCTGAAACTCATTCTGATTAGCGGGCGTTATTACGGCTACAACATCTCTTTTGTAGAATGGCTTGAAATGCTTATATGTTTCTACCTTATTGTCAAACAGTTCTCTTACATTAGGGTCATTGACCTGTTCACAATAACCGTATTGGATTCTCAAATTATTAATTAGAGACCTGCCTATATAATTCTTTTTATAGAATTCATATACGAAATATTCTATAAAGTTCACCCCATACCTGTGGAGGCTATAAATCATATCACGGCGCAGATACTCGTCGGACAATGGGGTATCTTCGGCTGTCTCAGGTAGGTTCGGACGTTGCTTTGCTATTTCATCATCAATGATTTTTTTTCCCTTTGAATAATACTGATGATCAAACAGTTGATAATAAAGTACATATAATTTTTTCCAGAACTCATTTCTGTCAGCTTTATATCCCAGCCAGTTTTCGAATGAATTATCCATCTTCCAGCGAGTAATGGTTTTTGCTACCAAATAATATTTTTCTTTCATAAATAGCTATACCTTAGATAAGACACTTTGTTTGTTCAACTCCAGTGAATACCTGCCTTCCCATCAATATTGACCGAGAAGGCCGATTGTATATCATGTATGTATCTGTTCAGTTCTGATAATGAATTTGCCTCTACAATGAAAGGTCCCTTTCTCATTCCCTTATGTTCGATGAACGGAACATTGTCTCCTATATGCAGGTTCTCTACATCGGCTTTCTTTACGTGTGGCATTGACTTTATCTTGTCAATTCCTTCAATAGAAGTGATGCGACCCTCATTAAGGTAGAAACAGATATATGCAGAAGCACGTTCTATTCTGTTTCCCAGCTTCTCAATGGCTTTTTCCTTTTGTCCTGTCATAGCCAGGAACAGTATCTCTGTCAGTTCCACACCCACTGAAAGCGGAATAAGGTCGGATGCGATATATACGCCCCCTCCTCTTAATGCAGATTCAACCACTACAAACTCGCCTGTTTCTTCGTTCACCAGATACTCTGAATGTACAGTACCGAATCCGGGTTTTAATATCGAAGTTATCAGCCTTTCGTTTGCTATGATACGCTTCTCTATTTCCGTGGATATGGAAGAAGGGAAAATAGTCTGTGAAGGGATAAACTTGCCTTCCAGATTAAAATAGTTTCTGTCGCCAAAAGCTACGGGATAATACACTCCATCGATAGCAAATCCTTCGCACACCACCTCGCGTCCTTTGAAGAACTCTTCAATAACCACCGAACCTTTTTTTGAGTATGCCATTGCGTCCAGTACTGCCTGTTTCAGATCTGTGTATGACTCAACCTTTGATATACCCCTGCTGCCTTGCGAGTCTGCAGGCTTTACTACAACAGGAAATCTCAGGCCCTCTGGCAGAGAGTCGGCGTTATGTATCTCCACTGCTTTTGGTGAAGGGATATTGTTTTTCTCGCAGAATGCCCTGAACTTACTCTTGTATGAATATGTCTGTGCCACTTCCGGCTTGTTTCCCGGCACGCCCAACTTATCTGCAATATATGCTACAAGAGGAACAGCGAAATCCGACTGGTCTGATATCACATAGTCTACACCCAGTTCTCTTCCTTTTTCCACCAGTGCATCCACGTGGTAAATATCTTCATTGATATGTGTATCGGCCAGTTCAATGCCAGGGTAAGGGCCGAAAGGAGACACGACATACGTATGCAGTCCTTCCTGCTTACATAAATTAATAAGTGGAACCTGACCTGCACCAGCTCCGATAATCATAACTTTCTTTTCCATTGTTTGTACTGTTGTTATATTAACTAATTGTCCACTTCAATATTATTCTTATATATAGCTTGCTCAAAAGGGAATGTAATCAATTCAAAATTCATCAATGTGATAATTTCCATTTTATCCAGCGACAGATGTTTCATCTTGTCCTCTTGAGTATGGTTGAATTTTCCCTGATTGCTTTTCAAAGGATTTTTCCAGGTAAAGACAGGTATATTGACTGCATCGAACGGAACAAAATCCTGACTGTACTTGACTATTTTGTTATCTATTTCAAGATTGAGCTTCTTGTGCTTTTTTCCAATCTCCCTTATGCAGTTAGCCAGATAGTCGCTTGTCGTTTCTATGCGATGAAGCATTTCTGCATTTCCTATCATGTCAATATTCAAATAGAACAAAGGGCTCTTCTTTAATGTCGAAACAAAGAAGCGTGATCCGTTAAACGACACTCCGCTATCCTGTGTTTCCTCTCCATCGAAAAATACCAATTGATAGTCATATATAAGATCATCATTAGTATTTACCAGTAAATCAGCGAGTAATAATAATGACGCCACTCCCGATGCATTGTCATTTGCGGCAGGATGCTTACTTGATTCAACAGCTCCGTCATAATGTGCACCGATGATTATAGTCTTGTCCGAATTATTGTCAATATTTACAATGATATTGTAGTAATCTTTGTTTCTTTTGTCCACAGCTTTTTGTACAGTTGGGATATATGACATGTTTTCCAATTCGGATATAATAAAGTTTCTGGCCATTTCATTGCCTCTGGTTCCGGATTTACGGCCTTCGCACTCTGCTGAACATAAATACTCCAGCCAGAACTTCAGTTTACTTTGTCCGACAGAGAATGTCTCATTATTGATGTGCAGAAAATCCTCATCTTTTTCACACGAACAGAATGACAGACAAAGGCATGCCAGAAGCAGATAATAAATATATTTCTTTATCACAATCATTTCATCTACTGGCTATTTATAATAAAAAACGTTTGTCAGACTGATATATAAAATAGCCACTTCTGTCACCGCTACATTCTATATTTTTCAGAACCGGATCAGTAATCTGTGCCTCTACAATTTCAGGATATTCTGAGCTGTTGTCGATATATTTCTTTATGTGTTCAGTTTCTTTACTCAGGAAATATACTCCAGAACACATGTGTTGTGTGATAACCGGTTTTTCAAATTCTCCCATTGCAACCTTTATTACACCTTTAAGGAAATCATAACCTGTTGACAGACGGACCAATGTCGAACCGATAAAGTCACCTCCCATTCGTGCTCCGATTTCAATCACCCGTATATCACCATTGCTGGATATTTTCAGCTCTGAATGAGACGCGCCGAATTCAACGTGGAGCGCGTCCAAGGCATGAAGGACAATATTTTTGACTTTTTCCTGGATGTCCTCAGGAAGTGTAGTCGGCTGATGATGTTCCAGTTCAACAAAATAAGGAGCCTCGGTTGTTACTTTGTCAGTTATTTGAAGTATGTAGTGAACTCCTTTGTATGATATCGATTCTACACTTATTTCGCGTCCTGAAATAAATTCCTCTATAATGGCGGCACCGCTGAATGACTCCTTCTGTGCACGTTCTACTGCTTCGTTCAGATAAGAAGGATTGTCTACCTTTTCCACTCCCCTGCTGCCTGAACGGTCTGTAGGTTTCACTATTATCGGATAGCTGAAACCTTTCACATTGTAAGTGCCTTTGCTGTCAGCTATCGTGAAACGTGGTGAAGGCACACCGTTTTCGATGAAGCATTTACGCATCATGTACTTGTTTGTAGTGATTTGGGAATATTCGTCAGGATTGCTTATAAGTTCCATTCTTGATGCCACATAGTTTACTGTCAGCACTGCCACGTCACTGGCTATAGTGGTTATGCCATCAATCTTTATCCTCTGGCATTCTTCCAGTATCTGTTCTTTCTCAATTATAGAAATCGGATAAAAAAAGTCTGCATACTTTTCACATACAGCTCCATCCCGCCATGAAAAGCAATGAACCTCATATCCTAAATCCTTAGCTTTCAGTACTGCAGGCAGTTGCAAATAACTGCCACCTATAATTGCAATTTTTTTCATTGTTATTTTTTAATATCTTTAGATACACTCTAATATTGTTAAATATATTCAACACATTTAGTCAATATACATTTCTTCTTGGACACGCTTCGCGGCTACCTCCCACATCTTTCTTTTCGTTCTAACTAATGTGCAAGATAGTCCGTGTTTTATCCAAAATTATCCACAAAAGTAATTTTTATTCCCGATATAACCAACATAAACCGTGGTTTTCTGTTGTCCGGCATAATAAATCACTATAAATTTACCATTATACAAAAACATGTTGGTTTTCAGGGTAAAAAAACTCTTCTGTTTTTTAATTAAAGCATAAAAGATTTTGCTTTGTCAGATAAATGCGATATTTTTGCAATCACTTGCTGCGACAAGATGAAAAACAAATGGATTTAACAAAAATTTAATTTTTATGGCGAATGTTTATATTCTTATAGGGGCTTTCTTGGCCGCTATAGTATTGGGGAGGATTATAATTCCTAACATTCTTATAATTTCTTTAAGAAAACGGTTGTTCGACCAGCCTGACGCACGAAAGGTTCATAACCGTCCTATTCCGCGTTTGGGAGGTGTCACATTCTTTCCTGTCATCGTTTTTACTTTTACTGTAACTACCGCCCTGAGGGTGATGATGAATGAGATAGAATATGAAGTCTTCACGGCAAAAATGGCGTGCGAATTCCTGTATTTAATCGCAGGTCTTACCCTTCTTTACATCATAGGTATAGGCGATGATCTTATAGGCGTTCGTTATCGCAAGAAATTCCTTGTGCAGATTATTTCCGCATCACTCTTCCCTATCGCCGGACTTTATATAAATAATTTCTACGGAGTATTTGGTATTACTGAGATTCCCGCATGGATAGGTATGCCGTTCACAGTTCTTCTGGTGGTATTCATTACCAATGCCATCAATCTTATCGACGGAATTGACGGACTAGCTTCCGGACTTAGTATGGTGGCCCTTGTAATATTCGGAGTGATATTCATGCACTATAAATTGTGGAACTTCGCCATTCTTGCATTTATATGTGTAGGCGTGATTATTCCTTTTTTTGCATATAATGTATTCGGTAACGCCGACAGGGGACGCAAGATTTTTATGGGCGATACAGGCAGTCTTAGCCTTGGATATATCATAAGTTTCTTTGTTATAAAGTACTGTATGTACATACCTGGCGAAGATATGCAGGCGTACGGTGCTCCTGTAGTAGTGGCATTCAGCGTTCTTCTTGTTCCTTGTCTTGATGTCATTAGAGTGGTATTGAAACGTGCCCGTATGGGACATGCGCTTTTTATGCCTGACAAGAATCATATCCATCATAAATTCCTTGATATGGGCTTCACTCCAAGGCGTGCACTTATTACTATCCAGACTATGTCGGCATGTTTCTGTGCATTCTCTTTTATTGCTGTAAGACACATGAACAACACTCTTGTTTTTGTGATAGATATCGTTGTATGGACTTTGTTGAATTTATGGTTTAACAGGATTATTAATAAGAGGAAGACAATTAAGAATTAATAATTAAAAATTAATAATTAAAAATTAAGGACAGTACGTAAACTGAGTTTATTAGAACTATATGTTCTTTTGTACTTTTTTTAAAAAACGTCAACTAGTATCTAGTCAACTTATCAACTTAAAAACTTACATGAAACTATATACACTCATACTTTCCCTCCTCCCGTTATGTGCTCATGCTGCAAACGACAGTATTTCCGCCAGGGTGGAGACGGAAGCAACTTTTTCGGGGGGCGATTATGCTCCCCTTTGGCTTTCTACCAATAAGTATGGTATGGGAAGCGCTGAAAGCAACAGCTTTTATCTGCGTACGGGTGCCGACTGGAAAAAAGATTTCCGTCGCGGATGGAAAATCGGTGCAGGCCTTGATCTGGCAGGCGGAGCCGGTACAGTGTCCAAATTCTGGGTACAGCAGGCATATTTCGACGTATCATGGCGCATGCTCGGACTGAGCATAGGAAGCAAAGAACGCATAAGCTCTCCCCTTGAGAAAAATGCTGACCTTACTTCTGGATGGATGACCGAGGGAATGAACACACGCCCCATACCTCAGGTACGTGTTGAGATACGCGACTTCTACAGTCTGCCGTTCACCGGTCACTGGCTAGCATTGAAAGGTCATCTGGCATACGGAGCCTTCCTTGACGGCAAGTGGCAGGAAGATTTTACAGCTCCCGGTACACTCTACGGAAGAGATATAAAATATCACAGCAAGGCCCTGATGTTCCGTCTGGGAAACAAGGAGAAACTGCCTGTAGAGTTCGAATTCGGTCTGCATATGGCAACACAGTTCTGTGGTGACCAGATGCGCAAGCTTGCTGACGGAAGCAGTGAACTTGTATTAGATATGCCTGACGGATTACGTAATTATATAAATGCTTTCTTCCCTTCAGCCGGAGGCAGCGATACCACATGGGGCGAACAGGTAAACGTAGAAGGTAACATGTTGGGTAGCTGGAACTTTGCCTTGAATTATTATTTTCGCGACTGGAAATTCCGCTTGTATCTCGATCATTATTTTGAAGATGAGTCACAATTGGTATGGCAGTACGGCAGATGGAAAGACGGACAGATAGGTCTTGACATCACTCTTCCCCAAAACAGATGGGTAAGCAGCATTCTTTGGGAAGGTATTTCTACAAAGGATCAGACAGGCCCGTTGCTCTATGACGGGTTTGCAGGTTCTTTCAGCGACCTTCAGATGAGCGGCTGTGACTCATATTTCAATCATTATATATATCAATCATGGCAATACTACGGTCAGGGAATGGGTTCACCTCTCCTTCCAGGACCTGCATACAACAAGGATCACAGCATAACATTCCGCAGCAACCGTATGAAAGCCCATCATTTCGGATTGCAGGGCGAGCCTACCGAAGAATGGAGCTGGAGACTTCTGGCTTCCTTTGCCCGTCACTGGGGAACATATGATTCGCCTTTCGATGAAGTGAAACATCAGTTCAGCGGAATGGCCGAAGTCCGATACTCCCCTCTCAAACTGAAATACTGGAGCTTTAAAGCTGCATTAGGAGTAGATAACGGCGATTATATAGGAAACTCTGTGGGAGGAACAGTCGGAGTTCAATTTAGAATTAAAAGGTAATAAGGCTTCTTATTAGGTGACAAGGCTTCAGTTACAAGTTGACAAGGTTTGGCTTCACCGACCTTTGGTTCCATCCGGATGGCGGCCTAGTCAACTCGTCAACTTGTCAACTAGTATCTAATCAACTAAAAAACGACTCATTATGAAACAACTATCAATAAATAACCTGATCAACTCGTCAACTAGTATCTTGTTAACTCTTTTGTTCTTATGTCTTCAGCTTATCTCCTGCGAGAAAGCCCCTATCCGCTCAGATGTAGAAGGCTTCTGGAAGCTGGAGAGATTTACCGTCCTTTCCACAGACGAGACTGTAGAATGCCAAAACCTGTATTACAGCATTACCCGCCTTGTAACGGAAGTGTCCGAGCGAAATGGCAGTAACGGATACGGATCATACATCTCCCGCACAGGATATGAAGACGATGAAACAGTCCTTGTACTCAGCGATTTCAAGGTAAGATGGAATACCAGTGATAATGGCGAAAACGCCCCCGTCGAGGATCTCCGTCACTACGGAATAAACTCCCAGTCGGAAACAAAGTTCCAAATCATCCACTGCGACGGCAAGACCATGACACTACAGTCAGATTATGCCTGTCTTGAACTGAAGAAGTTTTGAGGTATTTCCCCAAGCTAAAGTATCTCATTACGTTTGTTTTTCTGTGTTATAATCAAAGCAATCATGCAAAACATCGTCTATATCAGGATATAAAAGTTACAAGTTGACGAGTTGACAAGGCTGCCATCCGAATGGGGAACCTTGTCAACTCGTCTCCTAGTCTCTTAGTATCCAGTATATTCCTCGCTATAAAACCTTTTCTTGAGTTCTTTGTATATTTCCAGCAGTATATCTGTCTTGTTTATCAATTCGTTTATTGCCTGTACCACTTCCTGATCGTCTATAGGGTAGTCATGAGCAATCTCGTTTCTGAGTTCACGGACATATATCCATTCTGAAACTGAAGGAATGATGTTGTATCTTTCCAGCCGGTTCAGTATATCACGCATAGGCAATGAACTTATGTCTTCATTCAGATGCTCCAAAATATAACGGAAAAGTTTGGCTCCCATTGCGTCCTGCAGTTTTGAGAAGCGGAATATAAACTGGTCCAGACAACGGACTTCGTCAGAGGTCAATGTCTGATACTTGTCACACTGTATGGGAAGTATTGCAGACAGTTCGTCCAATGCTTCCTTAATTCGGATTATATGTCTGTCGCATACTTCAAATTCGCGTGTTATACGCTCTCTTATTTCTTTTTCTCTTTCTGTCATTGCAGTAATATACCTTTTGATAAAGCCTCACGTGCTACTACGGATGTCTCGTGATCACCGATAATGTCTATCTTTTGATCTCCAAGCAGTTCTTTCAGCCTTGCTACCATTCGTATTCTTTTCAGTATGCCTCCATCGCTTTGAGGGGTTCGCAACAGAAGGTCTATGTCACCACCACGTTTACTCTCATCGGTGCGTGACCCGAAGAGATATACTTTCACACCCTTGCCGTATATCTCGTCCGCAACTTTCAGTATTGTTTCTATTTCCTTTCTGCTCAAACGCATACATTTTCGTTTTTTACAAATACTCTTTCCACAAAAGTAATTTTTATTCCCGATATAACCAAATTATAAGTTTTTTAGTTTATAAGTTCTTGTATTTTTAAACTATAAATCGCCTAAATTTACCATTCCACAAAAATATATCGGTTTTCAGAATGAAAAGACATCTTATAGGCGTTCGTTATCGCAAGAGAATGCTATTAATAAAAGGTGACAACTCGTCAACTAGTATCCACCATCGATGGCCTCCGTCACTACGGAATAAACTCCCAGTCGGAAACAAAATTCCAAATCATCCACTGCGACGGCAAGACCATGACACTCCAGTCAGATTATGCCCGTCTTGAACTGAAGAAGTTTTGAGGTATTTCCCCAAGCTAAATTATCTCATTACGTTTGTTTTTCTGTGTTATAATGTTTATTTTTGTCACATTGATGAAATTCTAAAAAGTTAAGGGATTTTGTATTAAAATGAACAAGAAAGAAAAAGACATAGCCTTATTCGTTGCATTCTGCATTGAAGAATATGGGGCAGACAAAGGTATGAGTGGTAAGGAAGTTCTTGATCTGTTTTCCAGGTATGGCGTGACCGATTATTTGAGTAAGTGCTTTGAACCGCTTCACACCCAAGGTCGCGATTGGTTAATTGATGAGATAGACGAATTTATACAAATAAGAAAGAATAAGGAAGAATGAAGGTATATCACGGTAGTTTAGAGGTAGTGGAGCACCCTATGATACTCCGTCCTAACCGTAAACTTGACTACGGCGAGGGTTTTTATACCACTACTTCGGAAAAACAATCCAAAGAATGGGCGGAAAGGCGTATGCTTGAGAAACACTCCGACTGTGGATATGTGAATATATATGAGTTTGACGAAACAAAAATATCGGAGTTCAAAAGCCTGATTTTCACTGAACCTGGAAAGGAGTGGGCAGAGTTTGTTTTGGCGAACAGAACACAAAAAGGCTTTACACACGACTATGACATAGTTTATGGACCGGTGGCCAATGATAAGGTTTATATTCAGTTTAGTCTATATGAGTCCGGCGTTATCAGTATTGAAACGCTTATCCGTGAACTTAAGACATACAAATTGGTTGATCAGTATCTTTTTCATACAGAAAAAGCGCTGAAAGCCTTAAATTTTATAGAAGCAATTAAAATAGTATAACGATATGTTCCAGATAAACCAAAGTAATCTTCACCTGCTTTTGCCCGGGAAAATAAGCTGGCTGGTGGAATATCTGCATGATGACTACGGTTTCACGCTTCAAGAGTGTCTGAACCGTATCTACAGCTCAAATCTCTACAAAAAATTATCGACAGAAAGTACCAAATATTGGCATTTGGGCCCTGTAGATTTGTATGAAGAATTGAAAATGGAATTGTGACGAGGGACTAGAGACTAGGGACTAGTTAACTAGTTAACAAGTTGACCAGGTCGCCATCCGGATGGAGAACCTCGTCCCCTTGTAACTGATGCCTAGTAACTTATCAGAACGGTTCCCCCAAATGCTTCACTATCACCGCCACCTCCGCTTTCAGCAGATACTGACGGTTCTTGTCGTACCCCATTTCATCCAGCTCCTTCATCATCGGAGGGCAATTCCTTATCCATCTCCGGAAATTCCTTGAGGCAGCCGCTTTCGACACGTCGGGGAAATACATCATTGCCAGCTCATTCTTCTTGTATGTGCGCAGACGGAATTCCTGTTCAGCCTGCTCTTTCTGTCCGTTGATCATATGCCTTTTGTTTTTGATTTTACGTAAAGTTACTAAAAATCAGGCAGATAACCAAACCATGAAAGAACAATATCGGCGGTATGACCGCCATTGTGCGGATTTTTCCTTTCTTGTGTTCCGGAAAAAACGTGCGCACATTTAAGGTAAAGCGTGCGCACGTTTAAGATCGAATGGACGCACGCTTGAAACCGAACGTGCGCACGCTTAAAAACGGACTTTTCAAGGGGGGATTTCCTGTTGCGTGAGTTATATTTTGTGCTCATTGTGCTCACTTTGTCCGTTTGAACATTTTTTTCAGCTTGCCTGTCTTCTTGAAGCCTGTCTCAACCCTTATTATCAGGCCGCTTGCGAGATATTTTTCAAGTGCTCGTCTGGCTGCGGAGACATTGGATCCACACTTCAGGGCTTCGTCGCGGAACTCGCTGTAACGGAATATGTCAGGCATCTTCTCCAACACCGGAAGAAGCTTGTAGTAATTGGTCAGCTTCTTTCTTGCGGCTGTATTCATCAGCATGGTGGAGATATTGGCGGAATGCTTCAGGCTGGTGAGTACTATCTTCATGGCTATGTCGAAGTCTTCGTCCGAGCATGTGTATTCGTTTACCTGCCATCCGGCTTCCATTATTCTCATGCAGCTCAACACCATGGCTATCCTTATCATGATGAGACCGGACCTCTTCACTATACCTGCCGAATGCGGACTGTCTTCGGCTGTGGCTATACCCAGCTCGGCATCGAAGGTCTCGCTGTGTATGTCCCATTGCTCACGGGTGAAATGTATAAATATCTCTTTGCCGCGGGTGTTGAAGAAATTGACTTTCAGCTTCTCGCCCAGTTTGCCGAACAGTTCTTTAGCGTCGATGTTTCCGTTTCCGTCGAGTGGCGATTGCGACTTCCATCTGTTGTCGGTTCCCATCATATAGAAGAGGAATCGGCTGTACATACCGTCCTCGAGTGACTTGAAGAACCGGACGAACTGCTCGGGAGTACCGCTCATCAGTATTGCCAGTCGGGGTTCTTTCACTTCGATAGGCTCCTTGTCTGTCCTGAAACGCAGACCTATGCCCTCGTGAGCGAATACCATACGCAGCTCGGGGGCATGTCGTGCATAATCGGTGTTCAGGGCTTCGCACATCATGTCTATCTCGGCCAGTATCATGATATTGCCGTCGTCCTTGGCCACCATCATATCTCTGATCAGCTGGCTCTTCGATATGTTGGCATGCAGCAGAAATGCCTGGTAGGGAGGTTCCACAGGTTTCAGCTCTATGTTGGCTGTCCTGTTTTCCTTTATGGCCCTTTTCTGCTCCAGTTCCCATATCTGCATCTTCTTCTCGAACTCCCTCTTCGCAGCGTGATAGATGTTGGCAAATTCCTCGTTTACCTTTATGGCAAGTTCTGTGGCGTACATGGCAGCTCCTTTTCCTGCTCCGGCTTCGGCTACAAAGCATGTATAGAGATGTGGCGAATATTTACGGTTGCCGTAGATTGTCCTTGCTGCCGGGAACAAGCTGCTCAGGACGCTGATGGACGACAGCAGGATTGTATCCCTCTCCCTCTTGTCTTTGGCTATAACGAGCAGCTCGCTGAGGTCTTCCGGAAGATGGTCGTAAATCTCGTCGGGTAATGCCGGACAGAATTCGTCTATCAGCTCCCCTTCATCCTTATCGTTATCCATAACTTCCTCATTATCCGCATTTTGTGTAGTTTGTGCACTCTGAAATGGTTTCATAGGAGCATTTTGAGCATTGTGAGCACTGTTTGTCGGTGTTTGCACTCTTTCCTCACCGTTCTCGTACCCCCATTTTACGGCGTTCGTTATCTCCTTTGCCGTGATGCCGGACTCTACCCCGCGACTGCACGCCAAGGATATCGCTTCGTCAAGTTGCCATGACTGTACCTTGTGCCAGCGGAGATATTTCCCGAGGAAGAGCATGGTGCTGTGACGGCTGCCACGCACGTAGGAATATTTTGCGAAGAAGCGCTCCATTATCTTAGTCACATCGGGAGCTGAGGAACTATCCATTTCCGACTCATATCCAAGCGACAAAGCCTGAGTTACAGGATTGTTCAGGTATCGGAAATCCTCCGAAGTGTCAGGACCGCTCGCAGGAACATAGCTAAATGGATTATAATCCCCGTCATAGTCGAACACCGTAGCGTCAGGATTGAAATAGATATCCGGATCATACGAAGCAAGGCTGGCACGGGCAAAATCCTTGCATGCCATATCCAGATCCATACCAGTCAGCTCCTTCAGACGGGCCGCCACACACTCGTATGCATTACGATACACATCTATATGCACCACGCCAATGTTCACCACTATCCTCAGTCCCCTGCCCGAAGAAGTCACATGCAGGATGACAACCCACGGAAACACCTCCAGCAGTTCACGAGCCGCTTTCAGCTGTTCCGGAAGCATATTGTCAATGTCGAACATCGCCCATCCCGTCCTTTCTGTCGTATCCTTGAAGAAACGCCCCATGCGGCACACTCCCCCATATACCACTGCAGGCAGCTTCAGTTTCAGTCCCGAAGTTTCATCCTTCCTTCCCTCATTCACCAGGGCACGGATCTGCTCCACCAATGATTTGTACTTGCCGTTACGTATGGCATCCACCCACTCGCTTGCATCGATTACTGCGCTAGCCTCTTTGCTGTAGAGGCTTGAAAATTCTGTTACTTTCATTTTAAAATCTCATTTAGTTGTATGGCGCAAATGTACGACATATAATTAAGATAACAAAAGTTAAAAAATACGCCTCTTGTTACGTTTTCAAGCCCTCTAAAGCCGTCTTTATCCCCGTTACATATGATATTTAAGAATATTTTAACACGAAATTTTTTATATGTTTTACAGCATAAAAGTTTCTAAATACAATAAATTATGTCATTTTTACAGATTTTTGTCATATCAGAAGAGATATTTTAAAGAAATATATTATTAACAAATCAAAGTAAATCAAGATGAAAAAAAAGCAAATTCAGTAGAGACAGTATTCAAGATTGTAGAATCATGCTTCCCTTTGTTATATGAACTGTTGGGAGAGGAAAAGTTAGGAAAATACGAAATCGCAAAGCTGAAAAGCATAAGGAAGCGTTTCGACCGTCTTCTGATGGAGATAGAAAGGAGATTGGGAATGAAATAAGTGCATTAGAGCCTCCGACGCTGCAAATAAGTGTCGGAGACTTTTTCACATAATTGCGTATTTGTTTTGCCATTCTCCATTTTTGGATTATTTTTGTATAGAATTTAATATTATCAATATGAGACTTTCAATATCCGACATAAACAAAATAGGAAAAGCAGATATAAAAATCAATGGGCTTACAGTAATTGCAGGAACAAACGACTCCGGTAAAAGTACCGTAGGAAAGATGTTGTTCTCGATAATAAAAGCACTGACAAACAGCAAGGACAGTTCAAAATCAATAGATGACACTATAAATACGAAAGTAAAAGCACTTTATAGAAATCTGATTAGTTTTGACCAATTATATCATACTTCTATTAAAAGAAACATCTTCGGCAGGACTCCCCCTACTAATATTGCAAAACTGATCAAATCCCAAAGCGAAGAGGTTTTCGATATTATGGGTAGAATTTCCGCAGCAATGGAAGAAGCGGAAATCAAGCCACTCCACAAAGCAGTGGTAAACAATCTTATTTCAGAGATATTGGATCTTATGAAAGAAAGCGGCACCCACGAAGGTATGCTGAAACGTGAGCTGCAGGCGATCCTGAAAGCGGAATTCATGAACTCGGTATGTACGTATGACACAGAGCAGTCCACAATAGTGTTTTCGGATGAAAGCGGCAGCAAGGAGCTGAGTGTATATCTGTCGGATAATAATATTACTGAAATAAAAGGTGGCGACGGATGTTTCTTTGATGACATCACCCTGATAGAGTCTCCTTTATATCTTCACATAATCGATGTTCTGTCTTCTGCCAGGACTTTCAACGAAGACGAAAGGGATGTATTTTCGTCACTCAGGCCTTTGGTGAACTATCACATAAAGGATTTCGCCAAGAAACTGGAAAGTTTCAAATACAGTATTGTAAATTCCCAAACCTATAACGACGATTTACAAAACATTAATAATATTACAGGAGGAAGTTTCAGTTTCGACCAGGACAGTAAAAATATTTTATGGATAAAGGATAACAAGAAGTTCCAGGTGGTAAATGTGGCTTCGGGTATAAAGTCGTTCGGCGTAATGCAGATGCTGAAAGGTATTGATTCTATAAATGAAAGAAAAATTCTCATTTGGGACGAACCCGAAAATCATCTTCATCCCGAATGGCAGATAAAGCTTGCAGCTCTGTTGGTGGAGCAGGCTTCGAAAGGTATTCCGATTCTTGTCACTTCCCATAGTCCGTATTTCATTCAAGCTATAAGATACTTCTCCAATAAAATGAAAATGGAAAAGTTCGTGAATTATTACATGGCCGACGAACAGGGAAACGGAACTTGTATAATGAATGACTATACAGAAGACCTAAACAAGATTTTCTTCAAACTGGCTCAGCCAATGAACAGTATAATCAATATAGGTTTATAATGGATATGTATTCGCCTAAATATATATTTGACTGCGTTCTGAAATATGCGGGCAACGGAACAGTATTATTATGTTCATTGCATAAACCATGTAAGGGAAACTATTGCAGCTTACCTCAAAACACTCAGGTAATTGATTTTGACAGTGTAAAGGAAAAATGGGATAAAGCACATAAAAATTCATCCCATTCGTCCGTTGACGCACTGGCATATAACAAGAAACTGTGTTTTGTTGAAATCAAAGGTTGGATAAAGTTTCTGGAGAATCAGAAAATATTAAAGAAGGACAGTTTAACGGAAAAAGATACAGATACTCTTAAAAAGAAAATCGACAAGCAATCAGCAAGCTACGATTACCAGAAAAAACTTCTTGACAGCATAATCCTATGCGAGAATATCTCAGGTCAGAATAATATAGGTAAGGATGTACCGATACAGTTTATTCTGGTAACTGACATTAATCCTGCAACCAGCCCTATTGAATCGTTTGCAGAACAATTATTTATGCTTGCAAACACTTCTACCAGCTGGGAGAAGATTTGCAGCGAGACCATGTATAATCATCTTAAGGACCAATTGGGAACAAATAATACATTTTTTATCCAATGTAAGGATTTTGACGATTTCATAAAAAATCACGGTTGAGACAAAACATAATCAAATCAAGCCTAAGAATAATAGTTCTTGGGCTATTATTTTTTTATATTGGACTATATTTTTTTATATATTGTCAGATTTTTTGTTACAACATAACTTTTTTTTGTAATTTTGTGCGCGATTATAGTCATACGGACTCTCTGTCATCCGCTTTTCAGTGGAAATACGGATGTGACAGGGAGCCGCGAAGCGCACCCGAAAATATGTGTTTTCAGAAATCGAATGTATTTTTATAATATGAGAAAATTAATCTATTCCTTATTGTTTTCTGCTGCATTATTTAGCAGTTGTACGTCATACAAGAACGTACCTTATCTTCAGCAACCTGAAATTGTAAACGCCTATGGTCAGGAAATCCCTCTCTACGATGCTACTATCATGCCTAAGGATTTGTTGAGCATTACAGTGAATACCACTGACCCAATGGCTGCCGCACCGTTTAATCTTACTGTACAGTCGCCTTTGAATGCTGCATCATCTATTATGAATACAACAATGCAGCCTACACTTCAACAATATCTTGTAAACAACAGCGGTGAGATAGATTTCCCTGTCATCGGCCGTATCAAAGTAGGCGGTATGACCAAGAATCAGGCTGAGGATCTTATCCGACAGAAGCTGCAGCCATACCTTAAGGAAACTCCTATCGTTACAGTACGTATGGTTAACTATAAGATTTCCGTACTTGGTGAGGTTGCCCGTCCCGGCAGTTTCACTGTTACCAACGAGAAAGTCAATGTCCTTGAAGCCCTGGCTATGGCAGGCGATATGACTGTGTATGGTTTACGTACTAATGTGAAGCTAGTTCGTGAGGATGCCGAAGGCAAACGCAATATCATTACTCTCGATCTTACCGACAGTCAGCTTATCACATCTCCCTATTTCTATCTGAAGCAGAACGATATCATTTATGTCACCCCGAACAAAACCAAGGCAAAGAGTTCTGATATAGGAACCACCACTACCACATGGATTTCGGCCACATCCATCCTTATTTCGCTGGCCAGCCTTATTGTAAACATTGTAAGATAATCAAAAAATCAGTAAAATAAAGATATAAACAGCTATGGTTGAAAACAGCATGTCAGAATTCAATGAAGTTCAGGAAGAGTCGTCTTTCAATATTTATGAGATAATTTTCAAGTATCTGGTATATTGGCCGTGGTTTGTAGCCAGCGTTATTATCTGTCTGGTCTGTGCCTTTATATATATGCGTTACCAGGTGCCTGTATATAGCGTTTCTTCCAGTGTACTTATCAAGGAGGACGACCCACGTACCAAGATGATGAACAATACCAACGGAGCGCTTGCTGCCCTTCAGGATATGGGCGGTTTTTCCATGACCACTACATTCGACAATGAAGTTGAGATCCTCAAGTCACGCACTCTTGTCCGCAAGGCTGTAGTTGACCTCGGCCTTTATGTCAACATATCACAGAAACGCTTCTTCGGATACAACACCCCATTGTATAAGAATTCTCCTGTCAATGTATATCTTACTCCCGACGAAGCCGAGAAGCTCCGTGGAGGGGTAAAACTGGATATAAAATATACTACATCCGGAAAACTCAGCGTGAAAGCAGAATATACTGTCAATAAGGAAGAATATGAATTCAAGCAGGAATTTGACAGTATTCCAGCAGTCCTTCCTACCCCTGTAGGAGTGTTCAGCTTCACACGTAATGAGGCTGTTGACTCTTTGGCTAAAGATGTTGAACTGGTTGCATATGTCGCGTCTCCTACAGCTGTCGCCATGTCGTATGCGTCCAGTCTTAGTGTAGAGCCTACATCCAAAACTACCACTATAGCCCAAATATCTGTCAACAATTCCAATACCCAAAGAGGTATTGACTTTATCAACAGTCTGGTAGAGAATTACAATAAGGATGCCAACAACGAGAAGAATGAAGTGGCACGCAAATCTGCCGAGTTTATCGAAGATCGTCTGGCTATTATAAATACCGAACTTGGCACTACAGAATCAGAACTTGCGGCATTCAAGCAGCGTTCAGGGTTAACCGATTTAAAGGCAGACGCAGAGTTGGCTCTTCAGCAGAACTCTCAGTATGAACAGCAGCGTATCCAGAATGCGACACAGATAAGCCTGGTAGAGTTTCTTCAGAACTATATAAACAATCCCGTAAATGCCAATGAGGTAATCCCCGCCAATGTAGGTCTTCAGGACGCAAATCTTACCTCTGTTATCAATCAGTACAACACTATGATAATAGAGCGTAACCGCCTTTTGCGTACATCGTCCGAAAGTAACCCTGCCGTAGTGAATATGAATACCGGCATTGAGTCCATGCGCAAGAGCGTGCAGACTACTGTTCAGAGCGTTCTTCGTGGCCTTCAGATAGCTAAGGCTGATATCGAACGTCAGGCAAAGAAGTTTGAAAACCGTATAAGCGATGCTCCTAAGCAGGAAAAGGAATTCCTTACCATCTCACGTCAACAGGAAATCAAGGCATCACTCTACATCATGCTTCTTAAGAAACGTGAGGAAAATGCCATCACCCTAGCTGCTACAGCAAACAACGGCCGAATTATAGAAACCCCATTACCGGGAACAGCTCCTGTATCTCCAAAGAAAAAGATAATAGCTTTAGCTGCTCTTGTCCTGGGATTAGGGATACCTGTAGGAGTAATCTTCCTTCGTGATTTGCTTAAATATAAGATAGAAAGCCATGAAGATGTTGAAAAGCTTACCGATGTAAGTATATTGGCTGATATACCACAAACTAAAACTGAAGGTGCAGGCGCCATAGTTGTACGTGAGAACCATAATAATATTATGGAAGAAATGTTCCGCAGCCTTCGTACTAACCTTCTCTTTATGCTTGAAAAAGGTGAGAAAGTCATATTGTTTACATCAACAATGTCGGCAGAAGGAAAGTCCTTTGTGGCAGGTAATTTGGCTGCCAGTCTTGCCTTCCTTGGCAAGAAAACCATTATCGTAGGACTTGATATCCGTAAACCGGGACTGAACAAGGTCTTTAAGCTTAGTCGTCATGCCGAAGGTATTACCAATTATCTTTCCTCACCAGACACTGTTAATCTATTTAATATGATTCAGCACTCAGATGTCAGTTCAAACCTTGATATCCTTCCGGGTGGAACCGTCCCTCCTAACCCAACAGAACTGGTAACACGTGAAGTCCTTGACAAGGCTATAGCCCAGCTAAAGGAGCATTATGACTATATTGTGCTTGATACGGCACCTATAGGTATGGTAACTGATACTGCCATTATCAGCCGTGTAGCGGATATAGGCGTATATATATGTCGTGCCGATTTCACTCCAAAGGCAGGTTTCGAGTATATCAATGTCTTGAAACGTGAAAAGAAGTTCCCGAAACTGGCTACTGTTATCAACGGTATAGACATGAGTAAACGTAAGCATAGTTACGGTTATGGTTATGGTAAGAAATACGGCTATGGAAAGGGATATGGTTACGGATACGGCTATGGTTTTGAACATGAAGTGAATAATTAACAGTTTTTTTAGTAACTAAATTATAGGAAATCCGTTCTTACATACAGTTTTATTATTGTATGTAAGAACGGATAATGCGTGAAATAAGTAAAGACAATAGTTATTTATGAGTAATAATACATCTGATAATAATAAAAGAATAGCTAAAAATACCATATATTTATATATACGCCAAATCTTTGTTATGGTAGTATCTCTATATACATCTAGAGTTGTGCTTGCAACATTAGGTGAAGTAGATTATGGTATTTATAATGTTGTAGGAGGTATAGTTACTTTATTTACATTTCTAAATTTTGCGATGGGATGTGCGACGAACCGTTTTATAACGTTTGAATTAGGTAGGAAAAATTATGATAAACTTAATCTCGTTTTTTCATATAGTGTAATTATTCATATAGTAATTGCTTTTATAATTTTGATTATAGGAGAAACTATTGGACTTTGGTTCCTTAATTCACATATGAATATTCCTATTGAACGTATGGATGCAGCTAGATGGGTTTATCAATTTTCTATTTTTACATGTATGGTAAATATTATGAGTGTCCCATATAATGCTTTAATAATTTCATACGAGAAAATGAATTTTTACGCAATATTGTCTATAATAGAAACGTTATTAAAATTAATAATAATATGGGGATTAGTAGTATGGGGCAAAGATAAACTTATATTATATTCAATTCTAATATTTTTGGTAAGTTTATTAGTTAGAATATTGAACCAACTATATACAACTCGAAAGTTTAAAGATGTACATTATGTTAAAGTAAAAGATAAAAAAACACTAAAAGAAATGATTAGTTATGCTAGCTGGAGTTTATTAGGAAGTGCTGGCGTTGTTTTTGCTAATCAAGGGCAGAATATAATATTAAATATTTTCTTTGGCCCAATTGTAAATGCAGCAAGAGGAATCTCTATGCAAGTTAAAACAGCAATTGAATCTTTTGCTAGTAATTTCTATAATGCAGTTGCCCCACAAATAAATAAATCATATGCCTCAAATGATCTTGATTATATGAGGAATTTAATCTTAAGTTCTTCAAGGTATATGTATTATTTATTATTTATTTTTGCTTTTCCTATTATACTAAACATTAATTTTATATTAAAGATATGGTTAAAGGACGTTCCAGAACATACTCCTATATTTGTATCATTAATGTTGTGTATATCTATGTTAACCTGTTTAGGACGGCCTTTATCTAGTGCAAATGGTGCGACTGGAAATATTAGAAAATTTCAGATCTTAGAAGGAACCACTAATTTATTATTAATACCTATTACTTGGGCTATTTTGTTAATATATCCGATTTCAGAATTAGCTTTTATAATACAAATTATAATGTGTATTATATTACAGTGTATTAGGTTATTTGTTGTATGTCCACAAATATCACTATCTTATAAATCTTATTGGAGAAAATTTATTTTACCTTGTATAAAGATTACATTTATTTCTGTACCTATTCCTATTTTACTAAAAATATCTTTACCGGAAAATTTTATAACTTTTGTATTTATAGTTATATTATCAATTTTGATAATACTATTTTCTGTATATTATATAGGTATAACTGAAAATGAACGAGTATTTATAAATAATAAAATTAAATTTTTAAAGAAAAAATGAATTTTTATATACCACATAAAAAAGAATCAAAAAAATCTTATGTATTGTTGTTTATAATTATACTCATAGGTATTCATTTTTTTGGTCTGCAGCCTGTTGCAAATTATGTAAATTCTCCATCTAAGCCTGCTATCCTAATTAGATGCATAATATTTTTATTTTTTGCATTAAAAATAAATAGGGAGCAAAATGAATATACAAGAACATTATTATACCTATGGCTATCATTAGGGTTAAATAAAATATCATCATTTATTTTTAATCAACAACCTTTTTCATCATCCTTATTTCAAGGTTTTTTTGTTTATGATTTGGGATTTTTTTATATTATATCGTATATAAAACCTTCAATAAAACAAATAGAAAAAATAATTTTATATTTAGGAGTAATAGGATTAGGTATATATTATATTCAATATATGCTTTTACCTAAACCTTTAGTCGAGTCGCTAACTTCAGGATGGAGAGCTATCAATGAAGTTTCAGAATTTGATATAAAACGCTTTACACTTACAGGAGAAGTCTTAATTTTTTTATGTGGATTATTGTGTCTGAATAAATACCTTCATCACAAGAGAAAAATATTTATCATAATATATATACTTGTTTTTTCTATGTGTATTTTACATGGGTATAGAAGTCTCATTATAAGTTTTATAGTATCTTCTTGCTTTATTTTTTATAAAATGCACGGATTTAGATTTAATGGTACGGCAGTTGGTTTTCTAATAGTTATCATATGTTTAACTTTTTTGATAAAAAACACTTCTTTGTTTAATGAAGTATTAGAAACATTTGAAGAAAAGAATTTAGCACAATCATCAGAAAGTATTTTTGAATTGGATCGAATAATTGAATTTAAATATTTTTATGACAATATAAAAAGTCCTATCGAATGGTTTTTTGGAGCTGGTTTTATAGGTAAAAATCTTACAGGTATTGATAGTTTTATAAATTGGGTGGATTTAGGTTTTATTGGTCTATCATTTATGGGAGGAATACTAATAACTTTTTTTTGGTTAAGACTTTTATTTTTGAATATACGTAAAGTTAAAAGTAAAGAATATGTATATATTAGAGCCTTTTCTTTATTTATATTATTATCCACGATTGCTTTACCTATAGCATTTATAGATAAATCACCTATAATACAGTCATTAGCATTTTATTTATTTTTTCAAATAAAAAAATCCGAAAATAGAAAATTATCATGTTAAATATAGCTTTTTATCTTGATAACGCTAAATTGTCTAAAACTAATTGGACTAATATTCTTAAAGGAAACCCTGGCGTTGGAGGTTCAGAATATGAGATTATACTTACTGCATATAAATTATCATTATATAAAAAATACTCAGTTATTGTATTTGCCCACTATATAGAAAGATTCCCAACAGGTTTAAATCTTATTAAAATAAACAATATTGGAGAGGCTTTAGATATAGCATCAAAAAAGAATACAAAATACTTTATATTTAAAGAGGAGCCACAATGGATAAAGGAAGGATATTTAAATAATCTTCCTAATAGCTTATTTCTGATACCATGGTGTCATAACTTTTTAAAATCATGGCGACTTGATTTTTATTCAAAATGTCCTAATATTAAATCATTGATCATGGTAGGACGAGAGCAAGCTGATTTATACAGAGATCATAAAGTTTTTAGAAAAATTGATTATATATATAATGGATTTCCAATACCGCAAAAGAAAGAAATACTTGATATATTTACCCCGATAGAAAAAAGAAGTAACATAGTTACTTTTATGGCTAGTATTATGCCCTTTAAAGGTTTCCATATATTAGCAAAAGCTTGGCCGAAAATAATAGATGAAGTTCCTGATGCGCAACTTTATGTTATAGGTTCAGGGAAAGTTTATGATGAGAATAAAGTATTAGGTAAATATGGAATCGCAGAAGAAAGTTATGAAAGAGTTTTTATGCCTTACCTCACTGATAAAGAAGGAAATATTTTACCTAGTGTTCATTTTATGGGACGTATGGGAACAGAAAAAATTGAAATAATAAAAAAAACAAAGGTTGCGGTCCCTAACCCATCAGGAGATACTGAAACTTTTGGAATAGGCGCAGTAGAATTTGGAATAATGGGATGTGATGTAATAACTAGAAGGTGTTGTGGCTACTTGGATACTGTATTTAATAAGAAAAATCTTTATTCACAGAGGAAGTCTAAAATACTGGCAAAATATGTTATAAAAGCATTAAAGCAACCAAATAATAATTTTGAAGATGTTTATAATGATATAAAAAAAAGATTTTCTATAGAACAAACTGTCAAAGAATGGGATTGTTTATTTGAGAAATTAGAAAATGGAGAAAATAAAATTCATGATTTAGAAAAAAATATTCCTAATAAAACATTTAGATATAAATGGCTTAGAATTATATATTCATACATTAATAAATTATTTCTGTATAAATTACCTCCTATGATAAAATGGAGTGAAAATAGATTGATCATTCATATCAACTGGTTAAGAAATCAAAATTATTAAAAATAACTATGGAAATTCCTAAAGTATCAATAATTATACCATGTTATAAGGTTGAAAAACTAATAAACAGGTGTTTAAAAACAGTTGTATCACAATCACTAAAAGATATTGAGATAATTTTAGTGGATGATAAATCGCCAGATAATACTCCTAATTTATGTGATGAATGGGCAAAAAAGGATTCTCGAATTTTAGTTATTCATAAAGAAAAAAATGAAGGATTAGGTTATGCACGTAATGCTGGATTAGAAGTTGCTAATGGTGAATATATAGCATTCATAGATTCTGATGATTATATAGATACAGATATGTATAAAATATTGTACGAATCTGCAACAACGGAAAAAATATATGATGCTGTTTTATGTGGTTTACGAAAAGAAATTGAATCGAATTTATATTTATACATAAAAGACTATGATACCCCTACAATATTTACTAAACCACAAATGGAATGTCTGGCTTTATCTTTTTTAGAAAAAACAGAATTAAATACAAATAACAGATTATTCATGTCCGTATGGCATGGTATATATAAAAGAGAACTAATAGAGAATATAAATCTTAGATTTTATTCAGAACGTGATATTTTATCAGAAGATTTACCTTTTCAGATTTCTTTTTTTAGTAATGCTTCAATTGTAAAGTTTATACCGGATGTATTATATACATATTGTTTAAATTCAAATAGTCTTTCTAATTCATTTGATATTAAAAAATTTGAAACAGCAGAAAACCTAAAAAAATTATTATACGAATTACTTCCAAAAACAAATAAATCAAAATCATATGTGGATTTAGAGTATTACGGTAGAGTTAGATATTTATTAATACGTTTATTATTAGCTAAAAATATATCTGTAATACATAAATATAAATTCATAAAGAAATTATGTAATAGGGATTTGTGGAATAAAATTGATGTATCACTTGGATATAAAATATATACATGGAAATATATGAAGCAATACAAATTGCTTAAAACTCAAAAGCCATTATCCTTAATAGTGTTTGTCTTATTTGATAAATATGTAAATAAAAAGAACTTGAAAAGGATGTTTAATTTAAACATAAAAGGATGAAAGATATATTATTTATGATAGGTTCATTATCTGCTGGTGGAGCAGAGAAAAGCTTGGTTTCTTTATTGAATACATTACCAAGTGATAAATATTCAATAGACTTGATTCTATCTAAAAAAGAGGGATTATTTTATCCATTGTTACCTGATAATATTAATGTAATAGAAGCTCCTTTTCCATATAGTTGTTTAACTAGATCTCCAAAAGATTTTCAATATTATTTAAATCATGGTATTTTATTTTGGATAAAAAAAATATACAGACTTTATAAAAGCAAAAGGAATATAAAAGAATATGCTTTACAACAAAGTCTTTGGAAATATTGGAGAGATGATATTCCTATATATGAAAAAAAATATGATATTGCCATTTCTTTTTTAGAAGGTTTTCCAAATTATTATATTATAGATAAGGTAAATGCTAATAAGAAATTTTTATGGATTCATAGTGAATATAGAAAATTAAAATATAATTCAAGTTTTGATTATTCATATTTTTCTAAAGCAGATAAAATAATAACAATCTCATCTATTTGCAAAGAAAGCCTATTGACATTCTTTCCTGATTTAAAAAATAAATTTGATGTTATTGAAAATATATCAAATCCTGATTTAATCAGAAAAATGTCTTTAGAAAAAGTTACAGATATATCTATAGATGAAAAGAAGTTTAAAATTCTATCGGTTGGAAGATTAGTTCCTGTAAAGGCTTTTGATTTAGCCTTAAAATCTGCATATTTACTAAAGAAAAGAAATGTCAATTTTGTATGGTACATAATTGGTGATGGTATATTGAAAAAAGAATTACAAAAGATGATACAAGATTTAGAACTGACCAATAATGTTTATCTTCTAGGATTAAAAATTAATCCATATAAATATATGAATTTAGCAGATATAATTGTACAATCATCAAAATACGAAGGCAAATCAATAGCTATTGATGAAGCAAAGATATTATATAAACCAATTGTAAGTACTAATTATACAACAGTATATGATGTGATAAAAAATAATGAGACTGGTATTATCACTGATATGACTCCTGAAGCATTATCTAATGGAATATATAAGTTATATGAGAATTTAGAATTAAGATCTTATATATCTGAAAATATAAAAAATGAGGAAAATAATAATAATCTTGAAATAAATAAATATATTGATTTAATTAGCTAATTTCTTATGAAATGAAGATTTTTGAATTACATTATTCAACAGCTCCTGCTGGAGCAGAAAGAGTTGTTGTAGATTTATCAAATGAATTATCAAAGAATAATGAGGTTACTTTGTGTATAATTAAAGATGATTCAGATCCGTACTATTCCTATTATCTTAAAGATGTTACTCCAAAGATAAAATATATTAATCTTAAATGTAAAAAAGGTTTAGAACTCAAAGCATTATGGAGAATTTTTAAAACAATAAAGAAAGAAAAACCAGATGTGGTTCATACTCATGGTGATGCCATAACATTATTTTTACCTTCATTATTGTTAACTAAAATAAAATATTTTCATACATTACATAGTGTAGCAGATAAATACATAAAAGGTAAAGAAAAATTAATTCCATTATATAGGTGGTTTTATAAACATAAAATTAAGCCTATAACAATATCTGAAGAATGCCAAAATTCATATAGGAGACTTTATAATCTTAACAATTCTATTAAAATAGAAAATGGGCGTTCTCAATTAAGAAAAACAGATAAGTATTTAACCGTAAAAGAAGAAATAGACAAGTTAAAATCCCATGCAGATGATAAGGTCTTTATACATATTGCAAGATGTTGTGAGGCTAAAAATCAAGAACTTTTGATAAATGCTTTCAATCTTTTTTTGAAAGAAGATAACCATGGAATATTAATCATTATTGGCAATGGTTTTGATGAAGAAAAAAATAAACATATTATTGAAAATGCAGAAGAAGGGATTTATTGGTTAGGTACTAGAAATAATGTTTGTGATTATTTGTTAAATAGTAATTTCTTTTTGTTATCATCTTTATGGGAAGGATTACCAATATCATTATTAGAAGCTATGTCGTGCGGAGTTATACCGATATGTACTCCAGCAGGTGGTATTCCCAATGTTATAATGAACAGGCGAATAGGTTTTTTATCGAAAGACTTCGAAGTTAATTCTTTTTACGAAGCAATAAAAGAAGGATACAATTCATATAATGAATTTGATAAAAGTTACCTACAAGATTATTTTAATATTAACTATTCTATTAATAAATCAGCAAGATTATATATAGAGGCATTTTTAGAAAAGCTATGATAAAAACTAGAAAAGATTTAAGATTATATCTTAATGAAGACATAAAACGTAATAGAATAAAATTTCCATTACTTCAAAAGCTTACATATAGCGAGAATTATCCAATATATAAGTATATAAAGACATTAAGAAAATATGAATATTATTTAAATAATAAACATTGGTATAATATTATTGCATATTATTATTACAAATTATTACATAGAAGAAATATACTAAAAAATAATATTTTTATAAGTCCTAATACTATAGGACCTGGGTTGCAGATTATGCATCCTGGATTTCGGCGAATAGGTGTTATGGCAAAAATAGGAAAGAATTGTACTATTCTTCCAATGGTATTATTAGGGAAAAAACGTCCAGGAGAAAATTCTGACATTATAATCGGTGATAATTGTTATATAAGTACTGGAGTAACAATACTTGGTCCTATAAATATAGGAAATAATGTTACTATTGCTGCAGGGGCAGTGGTTACTAAAGATATTCCTGATAACTGTGTGGTTGGAGGTGTACCTGCAAAAATAGTTAAATTTAAATCTTACGACAATGAGAAATAGAATATATTTCTTTGCAAATTTTGGAGATTGGAATAAAGTTCCTTATGGAGGAGGTGAAGTAGGCAATAGAAGGACTTTGGAACTTTTTAGAAAGGCAAAGTTAGACGTTATATTAATTCCAAAATATTTACGTGTTCCAGATCATTCATTAAAAAATATTTTTCTATTAATATACAGGATTATTATTAATATTCTTTTCTTTATAAAAACTCTAATGTTTGGAAGAAGAAAAAAATCAATCGTACATGTCGCTGGGTTTTATGGGCCAATGATTTATCTGGAGTATCTTTTAATATCTATTTCCAAATTATTAAAATATAAAGTAGTATATGAGATGCGTGGTGGGGGAGCAGACTGTTATTATTATGAAGGAAGAAGTATATATAGAAAGATATTTAACAAAACTATAAGAAAAGCAGATGTTATATTTACTCAGGGTATAGAAAATACACCTCTCATTAGAAAAATTAATAAATCTATCCATATTTTTTATTATCCTAATTATGTTATGGGTGATTTCTATCCCTCAGAATATCCTAGTAAACCCAAAGATAGGATAAATTTTATCTATTTTGGAAGAATTTCACCTACAAAAAATGTTGATATTTTACTTGATACTTTTTTTATCCTTTGTAATACATATGATAATATTTATTTGGATATAGTTGGGAACAGTACAAATGAATTATACCTAAATAAAATAAAGGAAAAGGTATCTTCAAGTAATTTTGGTAATTTAGTAAGAATATGGCCAGCATGTAACCATGAAGAATTAAAGAAACATTTGTCAGATAAACATTTTTATTTGTTTCCTTCTAAAGAACCTCATGAGGGACACTCAAATGCATTAACTGAGGCTATGGCATGGGGAGTTATTCCTATTGCTACATCTCAAGGTTTTAATAAAAGCGTAATTGGTAATGAGGATTTGATTGTCAATAATTTATCTGTAGACAATTTTGTAAAATGCATATCGAATGTTATTAATAAAGACTTAGTTAAAGAGTTATCTGAGGCAATGTACAATCGTGTTATAGAAAAATATACAGATAGTATTGTTTATGAGCAACTAGCTTCCGAGTATAAATCATTATTTAAAAGATTTTTTTCTAATTAATGCTATTAAATATGTTAAAACTTAAAGATATAGATATTTTGAGTTCTAAAAATGAACTGAAAATATTAAAAGAAGGAAAATTACTTATTAATACAATAAATGCCCATTCATATAACACAGCGTTAAAAGATTCCTTATTCGCTGAAGCGCTTACCAAAGGCGATATTCTTATCCCAGACGGAGCAAGTATAGTAATGGCATGTAAATGGCTGAAAGCAAAATCTCAGCCCAAAGATCGTATAGCAGGATGGGACTTGTTTGTGTTTGAGATGGAAAAACTGAATGCTCGCGGAGGAAAATGTTTCTTTATGGGAAGTAGCGAGAAGGTACTTTCTCTGATTAAAGAAAAGGCTGCAGAGGTATATCCTAACATAACAGTGGAGACTTATTCCCCACCCTACAAGCCGGAATTTACAGACGAAGACAATAAAGCTATAATAGATGCTATAAACGCAGCAAAGCCTGATTTGCTATGGATAGGTATGACCGCTCCGAAGCAGGAGAAATGGGCTTACACTCACTGGAAGGAACTGGATATAAACTGTCATTGCGGTACCATAGGTGCTGTGTTCGATTTCTTTGCAGGTACTGTGGAGCGTGCACCTCTGTGGTGGCAGGAGCATAGTCTAGAATGGCTGTACCGTCTAATAAAAGAACCAAAACGTATGTGGAGACGATATATAATCGGAAATACATTGTTTTTAATCAACATATTTAAAGAAAAATATAAATAAATACCATATGTTAGAAAGAAATATTTTTATTAATAATAAAACCGTATTTGTTACTGGTGTAGCGGGTTTTATTGGAAGTAATCTGGCCAATGAACTTATTAAAAGATTTAGTGGAGTAACAGTTGTTGGTATTGACTCAATTACTGATTATTATGATGTCAGTCTGAAAGAGGAAAGACTGAAAAAGCTGAATGGTTTTTCTAATTTTACTTTCATAAAGGGTAATATTGCTGATAAAGCATTAATAGAAAAGATTTTCTCGGAATATAAACCTAATATAGTGGTAAATCTAGCTGCACAGGCTGGTGTGAGATATAGTATTACAAATCCTGATGCGTATATAGAAAGTAACTTGATTGGTTTTTATAATATCCTTGAGGCATGCAGACATAGTGATTCTATAGAGCACTTAGTGTATGCTTCATCATCAAGTGTATATGGTAGCAATAAGAAAGTTCCATACAGTACAGATGATATGGTAGATAATCCGGTAAGCCTTTATGCTGCTACAAAAAAGAGCAATGAACTGATGGCTCATGCTTATTCAAAACTTTACAACATCCCTTCTACCGGATTAAGATTCTTTACTGTCTATGGACCGGCAGGAAGACCTGATATGGCTTATTTCGGGTTTACAAACAAACTGCTGAAAGGAGAAAAAATACAGATTTTCAATTATGGAAACTGTAAACGAGATTTTACTTATATTGATGATATAGTGGAAGGTGTGATTAGGGTTATGCAGCATGCTCCTGAGAAAATGAATGGTGAAGATGGATTGCCTATTCCTCCATACATGGTGTATAATATTGGAAATAACCAACCGGAAAATTTGCTGGATTTTGTTACTATTCTGCAAGAGGAACTTATAAGGGCAAAGGTTCTACCGGAGGATTATGATTTTGAATCGCACAAAGAACTTGTGCCTATGCAACCGGGGGATGTTCCTGTGACATATGCTGATACTACTCCACTGGAACGTGACTTCGGTTTCAAACCTTCAACTTCATTACGTGACGGACTGAGAGCATTTGCTGAGTGGTACGCTGGATATTATTGTAAAAAATAAAAGAATTGATATGGAAAAAAGAAATATTGCTGTAGCCGGAACAGGCTATGTAGGATTGTCGATAGCTACTTTATTGGCTCAACACAATAATGTAACAGCTGTGGACGTGATACCTGAAAAGGTGGAGAAAATAAACAACAGGATAAGTCCTATACAGGATGAATATATAGAGAAGTATCTTGCTGAAAAGGAACTTAATCTGACTGCTACTCTTGATGGAGCAGCCGCATACAGAAATGCAGAATTTATAGTGATTGCGGCTCCTACAAACTATGATCCGGTGAAGAACTTCTTTGATACAAGCCATATAGAGGAGGTTATAGACTTGGTTCTGGAAGTAAACCCGGATGCGGTAATGGTTATAAAAAGTACAATTCCTGTAGGGTATTGCAGAAGTCTGTATGTGAAATATGCTAAGGTTTATAGTGAGAATCCGAAGCTGAAGGGAAAGAAGTTTAATTTGTTGTTCTCTCCGGAATTCCTCAGGGAAAGCAAGGCTCTGTATGATAACCTGTATCCTTCGAGGATAATTGTGGGAATACCGAAGCTCATTGAGGGCAAGGACGAGGAAAACAGGGCTATAAACAGTATAGCAGGTGAACATCTTGAAGAAGCTGCAAGGACATTTGCTGCTTTGCTTCAACAGGGGGCATTAAAAGAGAATATTGATACTCTGTTTATGGGTATGAAGGAAGCGGAAGCTGTGAAACTTTTTGCCAATACTTATCTCGCACTGCGCGTTTCTTATTTTAATGAGCTGGATACATATGCGGAAATGAAAGGTCTGGATACTCAGGCTATAATAAAGGGTATCAGTCTCGATCCGCGTATAGGCGACCATTATAATAATCCTTCTTTCGGATATGGAGGTTATTGTCTTCCGAAGGATACGAAACAACTTCTTGCCAACTATGAGGATGTACCGGAAAATCTGATTGAGGCTATTGTGGAGTCGAACCGTACGAGAAAGGATTTCATAGCGGATCAGGTATTGAAGAAGGCTGGATATTACTCTGATAACGCACAGTGGAACTCTACAAATGAGAAGGAATGCATTATAGGTGTGTATAGGCTCACAATGAAATCGAACAGCGATAATTTCCGTCAGAGTTCTATTCAGGGGGTAATGAAACGTATAAAGGCCAAAGGTGCTACAGTGATTATTTATGAACCTACTCTGGAGAATGGAAGTACATTCTTCGGATCGAAGGTGGTAAACTCGCTGGATGAATTCAAAAAAATGTCGGCTGCCATTATAGCCAACAGATATGACGCTTGTCTGGACGATGTGAAAGACAAGGTTTATACACGTGATATTTTCAAAAGGGATTGATCATCTCCAATATGGATATAAACAGTTTGTTTTTTTCTCTCCTGCGTTTCGGCGCAGGACTGAATGACAGTATAGAATTGCCCGTAATGAACAGATCATTATGGGCTTCTGTATTCTCTATGGCACAGAAGCAGGCTGTGGCAGGGATAATGATGGATGCGGTGAACAGACTGCAGGAAGATGCACAGAAACCGGACCGTGACCTGCTGATGAAACTGATTTCTCTCGGAATAGAGATAGAGAAAAAGAACAGGCTAGTAAACAATGAAGCGGTTAAGTGGAGCGGTTTCTTCCGTGAAAAGGGGTATGGTGCAATATTGCTGAAAGGTCAGGGTGTGGCATGCCTCTACCCTAACCCGCTGCACAGGTCGCCGGGGGACATTGATATGTGGGTGACCGGCAATGAAAATGAAATAAGAGAACTGGCTCGCGAGGAACTGGGTGCAAAGGACTTCACGTATCATCATATAGGCGTTCATAATATGGAGATGACGGAACTGGAGATTCATACCACACCGTCGTGGATGTACTCGTATCCCAGGAACAGGAAGCTGCAAAAGATGTTCAGGACATGGGCAGGTTCATGCAGGGAGATTGAACTGCCTGATGCAGGACGTGTGTGTGTGCCTTCGGATGAAATGAACAGGGTGTATCTGCTGGTGCATATATACAGACATGTGTTCAGTGAGGGTATAGGACTGAGGCAAATGACAGATTATGCAATGCTGCTGAACAGGGGATGCAGTGATGATGATAAGGCGGTATTTGCCAGATATATGAAGGAACTGAATATGTATGGATTTGCAGGGGCAGTGATGTACGTGATGAAAAAGGTGTTCGGACTGAAAGACGAATGTCTGCTTGTGGAGCCTGACACTGAAAAAGGGGAAAAACTGCTGGTCTCGATAATGGAAGGCGGTAATTTCGGAATGTACGACAGCTCGATAGACAGAACAATAAAGAAAGATTCGGCAATGAGCTTCCTGACAAGGACAGGAAGAAATATGAAGCTGCTGAAGGAATATCCGGAAGAAGTGCTGTGGAGTCCGATATTCAAGATATGGCACTGGATATGGAGGAAAATTGTATAATTTCACTATATAAATTGATATGAAGACGATAAGAAGTTTTCTTTTTACTTTATTTATCTGTATTACCGTTTGTGACGGGGCTGCACAAAAAATGGATTCTGTGATGATAGACAGAATAATGGTGAAAATAGATTCGCTGGAGAGTAAAATAGAAGGCATAAAAAACAATACGGACGGCCCGGAATTTATGGAGATAAATCTGGACTGGTATAATGTGGTGTTTGCTTTTGTTGCTCTTGTGGCCGGTATATGGTGCGCTTTTGTGGATACACAGGGATACAGACAGTCGAAAAGAACTGCGGATAATGTTATAAGGGTGTCGCCGGAAATTCAGGACAAGCAGTTTGGAGACCTGATAAGGCATCTGTACAGAAATCTGGTTTGTACTGTTGCCATGGGAAGAAAACTGATGGCTGACAATGAGCATGTGGTATATCCGTCGGAGGAACACTTGAACAAGCTTAAACTTATGCCGGAAGATGTAATTCATCTGGATATATATAACCATGACGCGCAAATGTATAATGCCATGCATGAGATGAAACTGCTGATGAGAAATTATGACATGGAGATTGACATTGCACTGATTCACCTGAAGAACAAGGATATAGGTATGGATGTCATAGTGAATGACCTTGACACTCTTTTCTTCAAACCGCTGTATCTGATAAGCAGAATCATGGAGGTGTCGCTTCTGATGTATCATCCGGAATTCGATACGGAGCTGGAGAAGTGTTACAGAGAACTGGAGAAGGTGAATTTGAGCGAAAACAGGAAAAAGGTGCTCGATGACAGGATTAAATCGCTGAACGTACTGAAGAATAATGAAAGGAAGGTTTTGCTGGAGAAGACTGTAAGGTTCTTAATGGCTGAACATATAAAGAAGGTGAAGGAGGATAAGACTGATAATCCGATGAAACATTTCTTTGATATTCATAATGAGGTGAGAAAAAACGAGAACCGGAATTCGAAGAAAGTGGATTTTCCTTATGACGGACTGAGAAGATCGACTGATATGCTCATGAAATTTTATGATAAGGATATTGAGACGGTAAGCGTAAACAGACTGGTTGACCGGAATATCATGGCAAACTATAACAACAGGATGCGGATGTTTTCCGACTGTCTGAAGGCAAGGAATGAGAATGAAAATATCATAAGCAGTGATACGGTGAGGAAGATACTGGAACATTATAGCACAGTATATGATGAAAACCAAAAGAGGATTGAAAAGGAGGAAAATATTAATATAGAATATAACTTCAGGGAAGTGTTCCTGTTCCTTCTTTCTATTGACGTGGCTATGGAATATGAAAAGATTCATGTTATAAGGATGGCTAATATTTAAAAAGGACAGGAAACAATACTGAATATTTTGTCAGAAAATTATATTATATTTGTGAACGATAAACCAATAAAAAGCCAAGCCTTATAATGAAATTAGAATATATTCTCCCTTCATTCGATCCTAATGACGTGGATATCAGATTGCAATATATATCAATAATGCAACTCGAAACTATGATTGAATCAGGCAAACTTTACTTACCCGGAACTGATGAGCTGAGAAGGATGTCGAACGCATGGAATGATAAAGAAAGAAGTTCGTTCATAGAATCTATTATGGCTAATCTGCCTGTACAGCTGATTTATCTGGATGGAAGCAAGACACCATGGACTATTATAGACGGGTTACAACGCGTTATGTCCATTCATAGTTTTTTTCAAGACAAATTTGTACTGAACGGACTGGACTATTTTCATAAAGAATGCGAAGGAATGATTTTCTCTGATATCCCTTTTTATCTGAAAAGCAGGATTAAATCGACAAATATTGTGGCTTATGTGGTTAATCCAGGTACGCCGGATACTGTAAAGTTCAATATATTCAGAAGAATAAACAAGATAGGGAAACAGAGAAACAGGGAGGAACTAAGGTATGCCTTTTATCAGGATTATATATCCAAATATATCAAAGAACTGGCCGATTCGGAGGAATTCTTGCTGGCTACTCATAATAGGGTAAAGAAAAAAGGTATGGCAGACAGGGAACTGGTGAGCAGATATTTCGCATTCAGACTTCTATACGATTTTTATGACTCGACAGAAAGTATGGATGACTTCATTGATAAGGGAATGAATGCTCTTGATTCCTTGTATGGGGATATTTTTGAAAAGGAAATTGTAAGGTTCAGGACTACAATGCTGCGCTGTCATGAACTGCTGGAAGATATCGCTTTCTTAAATTTAAATTCAAGGCAGAAACGGATAAACAATAGTTTGTTTGATGTTTTTTCATATGCCATATCTGATTTAAGTGATAGTGAATATCAAAAACTGCTGAATAATGTACAGCTTTTTAAAGAGAGATACAGAATGCTTTTCAGGGGTGAAGGATTCTTATGTAAAGATAAATTGAGGCAAGGAACGAAAAAGGCTGTCAGAGAGAGATTTAAAGATATGAAAAATTTTATTAATCAGTTCATTTAATATATTATGATAAAGGAAATTAGACTCAGAAACTTTAAAGTTTTTGATGATGAATCGTTCAATATAAAGCCACTGACATTGATTGCGGGAATAAACGGTATGGGTAAATCTACGCTCATACAGTCTCTGCTGTTCCTAAAACAGAACTACGAATTGGGATTTCTATATAATACCAAAAAGAAATTGCGCCTGAAACATGATTTTGTAAACCTGGAATCAGTTGGTGATATGTGTTATACATTCGCAGAGGACAAAAACGTAGGTATTTATATAAAAGATTATAGCGATAATGAATATCAATGGACTATAGACGCCAGTGATGCCGGAAGCGAGGAAACTGATTACACTTATGAAGGAGCGGATATTGACGAGCTTTCATTGTTTGACCAAAGATTCATTTTTCTGGAAGCGGAAAGATGGGGACCGAGGGCGGTATATAACAGAACAGAATCAAGAGCGTATAACACGGCTTTGGGAATACAGGGCGAACTGACTCCTGCTTATCTGAATAATGCACTGAATACTAATGAGGAAATAGGCTTGAAGGAGATGAGACATCCTCATCTGAAAGAAGAACAAACCCAACTGACAGAAAACGTTAATGCGTGGATGGCTCAAATTATGCAGATGCCTGCTTTAAAAGCCAGTACTACTGATATAGATACAGATAAGATAAAACTTGAATTCGGAATGACAGGCACTAAAGGTAAGAAATATTCAGCACTGCAAGTGGGATTCGGTTTTACCTATTGCTTACCGATCATTGTAGCTTTGTTAAGGGCAAAAGCAAATGATCTGCTTATCTTTGAAAATCCGGAAGCACATCTGCATCCGTCTGCTCAGGTGGAACTGGGAAAAATGATGGCACAGGCGGCCGCAAATGGGGTACAGATTATTCTTGAAACACATAGCGACCATATACTGAACAGTTTAAGACTGGCAAGGAAAAAAGGGATAATATCAAAGGATGACATTAATATCATCTTTGTTCAAAGAGATTTCGGAACAGATAATGGCATTGATGTGACTTTTAAGGATGAAATTCAGATTACTGATAATGGGAAACTGACTGCTCGACCTGAAAAATTTTTTGACAGTTGGGATGACGTACTGACCAAATTAATCGATTGAAAGTATGGAAGCATATTTTAATGAATTAAGTTTACAGCCTTTCACTGATAACGAAACCGCAATAGAAGCATTCTCACAGTTAAAAGATTGCTTGAAGAAATTGTCGGAAATGGGTGTTTCCAACATTCGCATGACGGAAGAGGCTATGAGTAAAGTAATTCTAAAGGGTCAGACACTGAACAGAGTCCTGAATAATCAAACTATTATAGATAAAGAATTCAAATCTGTACTTATAGCCAGGTTGTGTACATTGGAACCGATAAATGAACTCGAAAATAAGTATAACGTAATAGGGTTTGATTATAACGGAGAAGCATGTAAAGGGTTGGGATGGGCCTCGGAAGATATCCTGGACTCTGTAGCATTAGGGTTAAAACAGAAAGATAAATGGATAGATGGAAATTACGAAGTGAATATCATCTCGCTTGATGAAAATGGAGAGGAAATTTCTTCTATATCCAAAAGTAAACATGTAGTAACCGAGAAAGGTATAGAAGTCCTGAGAGATTTCTTTAAATCAAAAATTGATATACCTAAGAATGGAAAGGTATTGGCTGTACGTGCTGCAGGTTTGTTCCCTCATCTGACTTTTGCCAGACAGGCTTTGGAGCAGCTTAAAAATATTAGTGATCCAACAGCTGTAGAACAAATTTATTCCAGACTGGGGGATCTGGAAAGAGTGGCCGCCAATGCTATTGTTCCTATCTCTCCTGACATTTTCAAATATAAAACGACACCGGAATCAGTAACACGAAGCAGACTGCCTGAAATGAATGTTTTGTTCGAAGATAACAAGATAAGGGACTGTTCTTGGCATTCCCGTTTTACTCCAGGGGCCGGACGAATACACTTTTATTATGACGAAAGTAAGAAGATTTTTTATGTAGGATATATTGGTGAAAAAATCGCCGGATAGACTCATGAATAAATAATGATTTATTGCACAATCCGTTAAGATGGATTAATTTTGTTGGCAAATTAAATAAAAATATAAATATTATGAAGAAATTACTCTCTCTCCCACCCAATCTGGTGGAGTGTTTTCACGATATAATGAACGCGGACAGAAAGGAATGGTTCTGCACTTCGGATCCTGTAGGAAAAAAACTGGGATCGGGCGGCGGAACGACATGGCTGCTGGATGAATGCAGAAAGAATGAGGCGGACGGACAGGACGTGATGGAATGGCTGGGACGCGAAAAGAGAATACTGCTGCATGCGGGGGGACAGAGCAGACGTCTGCCGGCATATGCTCCGTCGGGAAAGATTCTGACGCCGATACCGGTGTTCAGATGGGCGCGCGGACAGAAGATTACGCAGACTCTTCTGGATCTGCAGCTGCCGCTGTATGAGGAGATAATGGAGAAGGCTCCAAAGGGGCTGAACACGCTGATTGCAAGCGGCGACGTGTATATAAGGGCGAAGGAGCAGCTGCAGGAGATACCGGAGGCTGATGTGGTGTGCTACGGGCTGTGGGAGGATCCGCAGCTGATGAAGAACCACGGGGTGTTCGTGGCATCGAGGAAATCGCCTGAGAAGCTGGAATTCATGATGCAGAAACCGAGTGTGGAGGAGATGGCGGCGCTGATGAAGGATTATCTGTTCATGATGGATATAGGCATATGGCTGCTGAGCGACAGGGCCGTGAAGCTGATGATGGATCGTTCGAAGGACGGTAACGGGGAGATGAAATTCTATGACATGTACTCGGAATTCGGTCTGGCTCTGGGGGAGAAGCCGAGGATTGAGGACAGGGAACTGAACAGCCTGAAGGTTGTGGTGCTGCCGCTGCCGGGAGGGGAATTCCATCATTACGGAACGAGCAGGGAGATGATTTCATCTACGCTGACGGTGCAGAACTGTGTGATGGATCAGAGGGCGATAATGCATCATAAGGTGAAACCGCATCCGGCGGCTTTCGTTCAGAATGCGGTGATAAACATCGGTCTGACAGAGAAGAATGCGGAGATATGGATTGAGAACAGCTTCGTGGGCAAGGAATGGAAGCTTACGAGCAGAAATATAATTACGGGCGTGCCGGAAAATGACTGGGCTTTGTCGCTTGGTGAAGGTGTGTGCATAGACGTTGTGCCGATGGGCGAGAAATCGTATGTGGCAAGGCCTTACGGATTTGAGGACAAGTTCAAGGGGGACATGAGGGATGCCTCTACCCTGTTCTTGGGACGTCCTGCCGCACAATGGCTGGAGGAAAGGGGGCTGAAGGCTGATGACATAGCGGGAAGCACGGACTTGCAGAGTGCGGAGATTTTCCCTGTGACGGACAATATAGATGATCTGGGCTGTGTATTGGCGTGGATGACATGTAATGCTGATGATGCACGCGGAAAGAGGATATGGACGGAGGCACGCAAGATGTCTGCGGACGGGATTTCGGCATATGCCAACCTGAGAAGACTGACAGCACAGCGGAAGGCTTTCAGAATGGAGAACCTGGTGACTCTGGCCAAGAACCATGAGAGAAGTGTGTTCTATCAGATGGATCTGGAACAGGCGGCAGAGGATTTTGCAAAGGGTGGAATGGATCTGCCGGAGGAACTGCCGGAGGATACGCTGCTGCTGAAAAAGATAAGCGACGGGATGTTCCGCGCAAGGGTGAT
Organism: Bacteroides sp. ET336; assembly: GCF_024733815.1. Lineage (NCBI taxonomy): Bacteria > Pseudomonadati > Bacteroidota > Bacteroidia > Bacteroidales > Bacteroidaceae > Bacteroides > Bacteroides sp. ET336. The sequence continues at coordinate 60,941 of NZ_JANRHK010000011.1, read as the reverse complement.
GGAGATTAAGGGTAACCCTGAGGCGAAGGCTATGGAGGACAGGGCTTTCGGACTGATGCGCGAGGGACTGACGGGTGTGATGGATTTGAGACAGAGGCCGGTGATGGCTGTGTATGCGGATCAGATAGTATGGGGACGCAGCCCTGTGAGGATTGATCTGGCGGGGGGATGGACTGATACTCCGCCTTTCAGCGTGATGGAGGGCGGCAATGTGGTGAACATAGCAATCGAGCTGAACGGACAGCCGCCTTTGCAGGCTTATGTGAAGCCGTCGGACAATTATAATATTATACTGCGTTCCATTGATCTGGGGGCTGCTGAGGTGATTTCTTCGTACGAGGAGCTGAGGGACTTCAGGAAGGTGGGCTCGCCTTTCTCCATTCCTAAGGCGGCTCTGGCTCTGGCGGGATTCCTGCCGGAATTCTGCATGGATGCTTATGCTTCGCTGGAGGAACAGCTGAGGGCATTCGGCAAGGGTATTGAGGTGACTTTGCTTTCTGCGGTTCCTGCGGGATCGGGACTGGGTACAAGCTCTATACTGGCAGCTACTGTGCTGGGGGCTCTGAATGATTTCTGCGGACTGAACTGGGACAGACAGGCTATCGGCAACAGGACTCTGATTCTGGAACAGATGCTCACTACGGGCGGCGGATGGCAGGATCAGTATGGCGGGGTGCTGCAGGGTGTGAAGCTGCTGCAGACGGCTCCTGGATGGAAGCAGGAACCTGCAGTGAAGTGGATGCCGGACTATATATTCAGGAATGAGGAGTATGCGAAGTGTCATCTGCTGTATTACACGGGTATCACGCGTACGGCAAAGGGTATCCTGGCGGAGATAGTCAAGGGTATGTTTCTGAACTCGGAAAAGCATCTGAGGATTCTGGATGCGATGAAGGGGCATGCGCTGGAGATGTATGACGCCATAATAAGGAATGACTTCGATGGTATGGGACGTCTGGTAAGGAAGACATGGCAGCAGAACATGGCTCTGGACAGCGGTACCAATCCTGAGGCGGTGAGAAGGATGACCGCGATGATAGACGACCTGTGTCTGGGATATAAGCTGCCGGGTGCAGGCGGAGGCGGATATCTGTATATGGTGGCAAAGGATCAGGAAGCGGCTGCCAGAATAAGAAGGATTCTGAACGAAAACAGGATGAACGACAAGGCGAGGTTTGTGGATATGAGGCTTTCGGACAGGGGGCTGGAGGTGAGCAGGAGCTGATGATAATTAAGAATTAAAAATTAAGAATTAATAATTAAAAAGTTGACAAGGCTTCAGTTACAAGGGGACAAGGATTCCATCCGGATGGCGACCTAGTCAACTCGTTAACTTGTCAACTCGTTAACTAGTCAACTAACAACTAAAAACTCAAAATCATATGAAAAGGAATATCGCGGTGGCAGGAACTGGTTATGTAGGCCTGTCAATAGCAACATTGCTGGCACAGCATCACAGGGTGATGGCTGTGGATGTAATACCTGAAAAGGTAGAAAAAATTAATAACCGTATTTCGCCTATACAGGATGATTATATAGAGAAGTATCTGGCAGAAAAGGAACTGGATCTGACTGCCACACTGGACGGTGAAGCGGCATACAGGGATGCGGACTTTGTGGTGATAGCGGCTCCTACAAACTATGATCCGGTGAAGAACTATTTCGACACAAGTCATGTGGAGGAGGTTATCGACCTGGTGAGAAGCGTTAACCCGAAGGCGGTGATGGTGATAAAAAGTACTATTCCGGTGGGATACTGCGAAGGGCTGTACAAAAAATACGGAAGGGATCTGAAACTGCTGTTCTCGCCTGAGTTTTTGCGTGAGAGCAAGGCGCTGTATGACAACCTCTACCCCAGCCGTATAATAGTGGGATGTCCGAAGGAGAATGTTTGTGACCATGCGGAGGAACTGAAAGAGGCTGCAAAGGCTTTTGCGGGTCTGCTGCAGGAGGGTGCGCTGAAGGAGAACATAGACACTCTGTTTATGGGACTGACGGAAGCTGAAGCGGTGAAGCTGTTTGCTAACACTTATCTGGCACTGAGGGTTTCGTACTTCAACGAGCTTGACACTTATGCTGAGATGAAAGGGCTGAACACTGTGGATATAATAAACGGTATTAGCCTTGACCCGAGAATAGGCAACCATTATAACAATCCGTCGTTCGGATATGGAGGTTACTGTCTGCCTAAGGATACTAAGCAGCTGCTTGCCAACTATGCGGATGTGCCGGAGAACCTGATTCATGCGATAGTGGAATCGAACCGTACAAGAAAGGATTTCATTGCGGATCAGGTGCTGAAAATGGCGGGATATTACACTGCGAACTCGCAATGGGACATGGGCAACGAAAAGAACGTGGTTATCGGTGTATATAGGCTTACAATGAAATCGAACAGTGATAATTTCCGACAGAGCTCTATTCAGGGCGTGATGAAGCGTATAAAGGCGAAAGGTGCTACGGTAATAATATATGAGCCTACTCTGGAAGACGGAACTACTTTCTTCGGTTCGAAGGTGGTGAACAATCTGGAGGAATTCAAGAAACTGTCCGGGGCGATAATAGCGAACAGATATGACTCGTGTCTGGACGATGTGAAACAGAAAGTCTATACAAGGGATATTTTTAAAAGGGATTAACAGATTTTCTTAATATAAAGAAAGAAAATTGCCTATAAAAATAAAAAAAATGTCTGTTTTTTTATTCAAAGACAAAATAAGTTATAACTTTGCGGCATCAAACATTTACAAATGATTATGAAAAAAGTAATTTTGACTATTGTAGCTGCTGCATTTGCAGGATTTGCAGGTGCACAGGAAAAGGTAACAGTGGGGAATAAATTTCTGGACAATTGGTATTTCGGTATAAACGGAGGATGGGAACATCAATTGGGAGAAACTTATAAAAACTCAGACAGAAACGGAGGTTTGGTAGGCTTTGAGCTTGGCAAACAGGCCACTCCGGTATTGGGAGTTTCATTCCAGGCACTGACAGGTTTCAACACTACTTACAGCGTAAATGCATTCGACGAACTGCAGTTCTTGATTAACGGTAAGGTGAACTTCTCAAACCTTCTGCTTGGCGCAAAGGAAGAACCGAGACTGTTTGAAGTGGAAGGTTTCCTTGGTGTAGGTGGAGGAAGAGAGTTCTTCGCTGCAAGACAGAGAGATGATAATAACTACTTCCTTTACAGAGCTGGTTTGAGCCTTAACTTCAACATGGGCAAGGAAAAACAGTGGACTCTGAGCGTGAGACCGGCACTGGTGACAAAACTTGGTGACAGTGATCCGAGAAATACTAACTTTGAACTTATGGCCGGTTTGGTTTATCACTTCAAGAACTCCAACGGAAAGCGTTATCCGTCAGTGATGATGGCATACAGCCAGGCTGACGTGGACAGACTGAACGGAGAAATCAACGACATGAGAAGAAGAAATGAAGGTCTGGAAAAAGAAGTGGCTGACGGCAAGAGAAAGAACGAAGACCTGGTAAGCGCACTGAATGATTGCAACAAGATTGCCGAAACTGCCAAACAACAGAACTTCGACATGTCTATGGAACCTGTAGTCTCATTCAGACAGGGTAAGGATATGGTGGATGCACAACAGCTTTCAAATATTGAAAACATTGCAAACTACATGAAGAAATATCCTGAAGTGAAACTTGACGTGAAAGGATATGCTTCGCCTGAAGGTAATGCACAATTCAACCAGAAGCTGTCTGAAAGACGTGCAAACACTGTCAAGGAAATCCTTGTGAACAGATATGGAATTGAAGCTGACAGAATAACTGCAACCGGTATGGGTGTGGGTGATAAATTCAGCAAACCAGAAATGAACAGGGCTATTATAGCTACTTTCAGCAAATAATTCTCCTGATGAGAACTCTATAATGTAATAAATACGCCGGATTCTAAATACTTCTAAAAAAGGTCTTTACAATCCGGCGTTTATCTTTCCGATAAAGGTATCTTGCCTACTTTAACTTCTATTACTTCTTAACTTCTATAATTCTAAAATCAAACACATGGTAAATTCAAGCAGTTACGATAAATATCTGAATACAGTACTCATAGCTTTCGAGACATTGCTATGCGGTGGCCTGTTTCTGGTATATGTAAAACTGACACAAGATACAAACTATGAAAAGGTTATGATATCGCCCACTATACAGGTGGCGATGATGGTTATGCTGATTTATGCAATCTGTGCTTCTATAGTGGGAGTGGTATTGTTTAAAAGAAAAGTTCTGGCATATGAAATTATATCGAAGGTGTTCAAAACTGTATGCCTGTTCGGAATAGCATCGGTATTTATTCTGAGATACGGACACTTCATGGATTCATGGTCATACATGTATGGCATTTATATATTATCTGTAATGATACTTCTGTTCGCGGAAAGACTTACTTGGAGATTCCTGATAAAAAGATACAGAACGCGGGGTGGAAATCTGAGATTTGTAATCCTGGTGGGAAGCAGCAGAAACATGATGGAACTGTATGATGAGATAGTAAGTCAGGACTGGGCCGGTTATAAGGTTCTGGGATATTTCGACTATGAAAAGAATGAAATGATGCCTGAGGGGTGCAGGTATCTTGGAAAGCCGGATGAAGTGGAGGATTTCATAAAGAATAACAGAAACGTGCACTATCTGTATTGTGGATTGAGAGATAATCACAGTAAGGACATTGTTAAGATCATAACTCTGTGTGAAAACAATATAATAAGGTTTTTCAGTGTTCCAAATATGCACAACTATCTGCAGAACAGGGTTTATCTGGGTTTTATGGGGAACGTGCCTATATTGAAGCTGAGAGAGGATCCGATGTCGAGAATAGGAAATAAGTTGCTGAAAAGGGCTTTCGACCTGGTGTTCTCCACTCTGTTCTTATGTACGGTATTCCCTATCGTACTGATTATAGTGACTATTGTGACGAAAATCACAATGCCGGGACCGGTGTTCTTCAGACAAAAAAGAAACGGACTGAACGACAAGGAATTCTACTGTCTGAAATTCAGAAGCATGAAGGTGAATGCCGATGCGGACAGGCTGCAGGCCACAAAGGATGACCCAAGAAAGACAAAATGGGGAAACATAATGAGAAAAACGAATATAGACGAGTTGCCGCAGTTTATCAATGTATTCATGGGCGACATGAGTGTAGTGGGCCCTAGACCGCACATGCTGAAGCATACGATAGAATATTCGAAACTGATAGACAAATATATGGTGAGACATCTGGTGAAGCCGGGAATAACGGGATGGAGCCAGGTGACAGGTTTCAGAGGGGAAACCAGGGAACTGAAGGATATGCAGGGAAGAATAAAGGGGGATATATGGTACATAGAAAACTGGTCGTTCTGGCTGGATCTGTACATTATATACAAAACTGTGGCAAATGTGTTTAAGGGCGAAGAAAAAGCTTATTGATATATACAATATAAACGCTGGTGGAACGGATACTCCACCGGCGGAAATAAACGGGCAGGTACATTCCTGCCCGTTTTGTCATTAAATATGGGGGCATGTTTTGATTTCTTATGTTAAATAAGTATCTTTGCAACGGTTATTCAAAAAAACAGAACATATAAAAATATTTCATGAGAAAACATTTCGTATATGCAGCGTTCTCAATCCTAATGATGGGAGCACTTCCGGTTTTTGCCCAGTCGGGCATGACTGACTCGCAGGTGATACAGTACGTTCAGGACGGTATGAAACAGGGTAAAAACCAGCAGCAGCTGATGATGGAACTCACTGCCAAGGGTATGACGCAGGAACAGGCCCTGAGACTGAAGAAAATGTATGAGTCGGGACAGATAAGCAACAGCAGCGGCATTTCCGACAGGATAAGCGCCAACAGCAGGATGAGACAGGGGAAACTCAACGGTGACGAGCAGTCCAACATAAAGGGATACAACAAGATACAGCTGGGAATGCTGAACGACTCGACAATGTATAATCCGGACATGTTTATCGCAGTGGATGAATACGGAAGACCTATCAAACCGGTGAAGCCGGAAGACCAGGTGTTCGGAAGAAATATCTTCACGAACAAGAACCTGTCGTTCGAACCGGACATGAATGTTGCCACTCCCCAGGATTACAGACTGGGACCGGGTGACGAAATCATCATAGACATATGGGGTGCCAGCGAGAACTCGATAAGACAGGAGATCTCGCCTGACGGTTGCATCACCATACCGGGACTGGGAATGATTTCGCTGAACGGACTGAACATAGCCGATGCAAGGGAGTATCTTAAGAGCGAACTGAGCAAGATATATGCGGATGAGGGAAACCAGATACAGGTGACACTGGGTAATACAAGAAGCATTAAGGTGAACGTGATGGGTGAAGTGATGGTGCCGGGCACCTATACCCTGTCGGCTTTCGCATCGGTATTTCATGCTCTGTACAGCGCAGGAGGTATAACCGACCTCGGTAGCCTGAGAGATATCAGGGTGTCAAGAAACGGGAATACGGTAGCTAACGTTGACGTGTATGAGTATATACTGCAGGGAAAAACTGATGGTAATATAAGTCTGCAGGAAGGTGACGTAATCATAGTTCCTACATACGAGGCTATTGTTAAGGTGGAAGGCAAGGTGAAAAGACCTATGAAGTATGAGATGAAGAGTGACGAAAGCATCTCTACCCTGCTGAAATATGCGGGATTCTTTGCTGCCAACGCATACAAGAACAGCGTGAGAGTGGTGAGACAGGAAGGAAGACAGTTCTCTGTAGCGACAGTGGATAGAGACAAGTTTGCTTCGTTCAAGGTAATGGACGGTGATGTGGTGACTGCCGACTCGATTATCAACAGATTCTCGAACAAACTTGAAGTGGTTGGTGCGGTTTACAGACCGGGTATTTACGAATTCTGTGAAAACATAAACACAGTGAAGGAACTGCTTACACAGGCTGACGGACTGCTGGGCGACGCATTTACAAACCGTGCGGTGCTGTACAGACAGCGCGAGAACCTGACAAGCGAAGTGCTTTCGGTGGATGTGAAAGGTATAATGAACGGTACGGCTCCTGACGTGGAACTGAAGAATAACGATTTGCTGTACATCCCGAGCATTCACGATATAAAATATGCCGGTGACGTTTATATTTCGGGAGAGATAAAGAAACCGGGTATATATCCTTATTCGGACAATATGACTTTGGAAGACTTCGTGATTACTGCAGGAGGACTGAAGGATGAAGCTTCGCTGGTGAGAGTGGATGTGTCAAGACGTATAAAGGACAACAAGGGAACAGAGGTGACAGAGACCGTGGGACAGAACTTTACATTCGGACTGAAAGACGGATTCATTGTGGATGGAGAGCCGGGATTCGTGCTTGAACCGTATGACCAGGTGTTCGTGAGAAAGAGTCCTGGATACAACGTACAGAAAAACGTAAAGGTGAACGGTGAAGTGCTGTACGAAGGTGAATACAGCCTGAACTTCAAGAATGAAAGATTGAGCAGCCTGATAGAACGTGCGGGAGGCATAACGGCATTCGGATATGCAAAGGGGGCAAAACTGACCAGAGTGGCAAACGATGACGAGAAGAAGAGAATGGAGGATGTTCTGAAGCTGATGAGAAGAGAGCTTGGCGAAGGACTGACAGACTCGCTAAAACTGGAACTGGACAGTGTGTTCACTGTTGGTATAGATCTGGAAAAGGCTTTGGCTAAACCGGGAAGCAGCGCAGACATCGTACTGAGAGAGGGTGACGTGATAAGTGTTCCGGAAATGACATCGACAGTGAAGATAAACGGTGCGGTGATGATGCCTAACACAGTGACATATATGGACGGAGAGAACGTGAAGTACTATCTGAACCAGGCAGGTGGTTACTCGCAAAGCGCAAAGAAGAGCAAGAAATTCATTATCTACATGAACGGCCAGGTGGAAAGGGTTAAGGCAAGAAGCAAGAAGGTGGAACCGGGATGCGAGATTGTAGTGCCGAACAAGGTGAAGAAGAACAGATTCGGAGACATAATGGGATATACCACTTCGCTGGCCTCACTGGCTATGATGGTGGCTTCTATTGCGAATCTGGTTAAGTAAACCGTCCCCTAGTAACTGGTTACTATTATCCAGTAACTAATTTCTAGTCAACTTAAAAACTTAAGAACTGAAAATGGAAGATATACAGAAACAAAAGAATATGCAGGAACAGGAAATAGATCTGATAGAACTGGCAAAAAAAGTTTGGGAGGGAAGAAAACTTGTATTGAAAACCTGCGGATGGGCAGCACTGATAGGACTTGTAGTGGGTTTCAGCATTCCTAAGGAATATACTGCCAATGTGACACTGGCACCGGAAGCAGCAGCAGGAGGAAGGTCAGTAAGTGGAGGATTGTCGGCATTGGCAGGAATGGCAGGAATCAATCTAGGGGCATCGCAAACAGCTGATGCACTTTCACCAGAATTATATCCTGATATTGTAAAATCTATACCTTTTTCAATTGAAATGTTCGATATAAAGGTGACAGACATGAAGGGGAAACTGAATACTACGGTATATGAATATCTGAAAGAGCACCAGCGACAACCGTGGTGGGGATATATTACTTCTGCACCGTTTAAGGCTTTGGGATGGGTAATAAAAACAATAAAGGGAGAAAAAGAGGATACCGGAACCACAAATACAGTTGACCCTTTTAAACTGACAAATGAACAGAACGGAATAATTGCTACATTAGGAGAAAGAATAAAAGTAGAAGTAGATAAGAAAACTTCAGTAATAAAAATTTCAGTGACAATGCAAGACCCTCTGATAGCAGCAACGCTGACAAACGAGGTGATGGAAAAGCTGCAGGATTATATTACGGAGTACAGAACAAACAAGGCAAGGAAAGATCTGGAATATACTCAAAAGCTGTACGAAGAAAGCATGCAGAGCTATCATGAGGCACAGCAGGAATATGCCGCATATATGGACAGAAACCAGAATGTTTCACTAAGAAGCGCCCAGACACAACAGGAAAGGCTGAGAAACGAGATGGAACTGGCATTCAACGTTTATAACCAGACAGCTCAGCAGCTGCAGGTGGCAAAGGCAAAGGTGCAGGAAGACACTCCGGTATATACAGTGGTAGAGGCAGCTTCGGTGCCGCTTAGAGCGTCTAAGCCTTCGAAACCGATGATTCTGATAGGTTTCGTATTTCTGGCAGGAGTGGGAGCTTGCGCATGGATACTGTTTGGAAAGGATTTGATAGACTCTTTTAGAAAATAAATATACGGAGGGGTAAAAATAAAAGTTTTTACCCCTTTTACTGTAACTTATATACATTAAAACAGACTGAATGAGAAAAGTAGCATTGATTACAGGTATAACAGGACAAGACGGTTCATACCTGGCAGAATTTTTATTGGAGAAAGGATACGACGTACACGGAACTATCAGACGCTCGTCTGTGGATTACAGAGAGAGAATAGCACATCTGGAAGGAAAACCTAACTTCCATCTGCACTATGCGGATCTGGGAGACTCAATGAGCATCATGCAGGTAGTGAGCAAGGTACGCCCTACTGAAGTATATAACCTGGCTGCACAAAGCCATGTGCAGGTGTCGTTCGACTCGCCTGAGTTTACAGCTAATGTGGATGCAACAGGTGTGCTCCGCGTGCTGGAGGCTGTGCGTCTGTGCGGACTGACTGACAGCTGCCGAATATATCAGGCATCGACATCGGAACTGTACGGAAAGGTGGAGGAAGTGCCACAGAACGAGAATACTCCGTTCCACCCCTACTCGCCTTATGCAGTGGCAAAGCTGTACGGATTCTGGATTGTGAAGGAATATCGTGAGGCTTACAACATGTTCTGCTGCTCGGGTATCCTGTTCAACCATGAGAGTGAACGCCGTGGTGAGACTTTCGTGACAAGAAAGATTACTCTGGCTGCCGCACGTATTGCTCAGGGTAAGCAGGAGAAGTTGTATCTAGGTAACCTGGACTCGCTGCGTGACTGGGGTTATGCGAAGGACTATGTGGAATGTATGTGGCTGATTCTGCAGAACGACCAGCCTGAGGACTTCGTAATCGCTACAGGTGAACAGCACAGCGTGAGGGAATTCTGCTATTATGCTTTCAAACGTGCAGGTATAGAGCTTGAATTCAAGGGTGAAGGTATTGACGAAAAGGGTTACGACAAGGCTACAGGAAAGTGTCTGGTAGAGGTGAGCGAAGATTTCTACCGTCCTACTGACGTGGTGAACCTGTGGGGTGACCCGACTAAGGCGAAAGCAAAACTGGGATGGAACCCGACAAAGACAAGCTTCCAGGAACTGGTGAACATCATGGTGGATGCCGACATGGCGAAAGTGGCTGTGGAAAGACACAGCGAGGTGGTGAGAACTAATCTTGCGGAGTATCTGGAGAAGGGAATAGTGAAGTGAGTTGACAAGGCAACAATTACTAGTTAACAAGGCTACAGTTACTAGTTGACAAGGTCTCCATCCGGATAGCTAACCTCGTCAACTTGTCAACTAAAAAACTAAAAGACATGTTAGAAAAGAACGCAAAAATATATGTGGCAGGACACCGCGGACTGGTGGGCTCTGCCATCTGGAACAATCTTCTGCAAAGGGGATATACAAATCTTGTGGGAAGGACTCACAAGGAACTGGATCTGCTGGACGGGGTGGCTGTGAAGAAATTCTTCGACGAGGAAAAACCGGATGCGGTGATTCTGGCTGCTGCCCATGTGGGCGGTATAATGGCGAACTCTATCTACAGAGCTGACTTTATATACAACAATCTGCAGATACAGCAGAACGTGATAGGCGAAAGCTTCCGTCACGGGGTGAAGAAACTGCTGTTCCTGGGAAGTACATGTATCTATCCGAGGGATGCGGAACAGCCGATGAAGGAGGAAGTGCTGCTCACCTCCCCTCTGGAATATACCAACGAACCGTATGCGATAGCTAAGATTGCGGGACTGAAGATGTGTGAGAGCTTCAATCTGCAGTATGGCACAAACTATATAGCGGTGATGCCGACTAACCTGTATGGGCCGAACGACAATTTCGACCTGGAAAGAAGCCATGTGCTGCCGGCCATGATAAGAAAGATCCATCTGGCAAAATGTCTGATGAACGGCGATATGGAGGCTGTAAGGGCTGACCTGAAGAAGCGTCCGGTGGAAGGTGTGGACGGAAATTCTCCGGAAGCTGACATCATAGCTATTCTGGCAAAATACGGCATCCACAATGACCACGTGATGCTGTGGGGCTCGGGAAAACCGATGAGAGAGTTCCTGTGGAGCGAGGAAATGGCAGACGCCAGCGTGCATGTGCTGCTGAATGTGGATTTCAAGGACACTTATAAGGAAGGTGACAAGGATATCAGAAACTGCCATATCAATGTGGGTACGGGCAAGGAACTGAGCATTCACGACGTGGCGATGCTGATCAAAAAGGAAATAGGTTTCGAAGGGGAAATAAGATGGGATGCATCGAAGCCGGACGGCACGATGAGGAAACTTACGGACGTGACGAAACTGCATAACCTGGGATGGCACCACAAGGTGGAAATAGACGAAGGTGTGCACAGAATGTACAAATGGTACACGGAACAATAACGGAATCGAGTACATGGACAATGGCGGGATGTCAACTGATGATATCCCGCCATTTTTATATACGGGAGGCATCTAAACAAGAATGTAACGGAATGATGTAATTATAAATATGTATTCACAATTCAAAAGATTTTACTTGTATTTTTTTCCTATTTATTGGATGTTTTCGCTATATTTGCAAAGTATTATTAATATGAGTATGCATAATCTTTGTGTATTCGTAAAAAATATTAATGATGTAAATTTTGTCTGATATAAAAAATATAAACTAGAAGTATGGAAAAAAAATTCAAGAATCATGCAGTTGTGGGTATGTGTGCCCTGGGACTGATTGGTCTTAATTCATGTCTGAAAGTCGATGAGACTTATGACCTGGACAAGGACTTTGATATGACTATTACTGTTGGGGGAGATTTGACGGTTCCGGGAAGCAGTACAGAGAAAATTGTTTTAAGCGACCTTCTTGATCTGGAAGATAACAGCGTGATTAAAGTAAACAATTCTGCGGGTGACTATTATCTGGTGCAGGATGGGGAAACAAGCTCCACGGACGTAAAAGTACCGGAAGTTGATATCAACATGACGAACGGTTTCAAAGGTGTAAGCCAGACTTTCAACATTCCTGCAGGAATTGGCAGCGATATGCCTGAAGAAAACATAGAATTTAAAGACAATATCGAAATTGACGTTAACGAAAACGGCATTACATCCGACATCAAGAGTATAAGCAATGCTGAGACTTCATGCAGAAACACATATCTGGTATTCTCGAAAAATACAAACCAGATAAAGGCAGTACTGGAAAACGGTTATACCATAGAGTTTCCAAACTATATTACAGTAAAATCAGAGAGTGCTGACTGGACAGCAGAAGGAAACATCCTGAAGCTTACCAAGGCTGAAGGTATGGAAATATCAAACAACACCAAAATAAAATTCCAGATTGTAAATGTAAAATTTGACCAGAATGAGGCTGTCTTTACCAACAATGAAAATGAAAAAGACAACAACTCTGTACATTTCGGAGGAAATATTTCGCTGGACGGAAACGTTAAGGCTTCGGCAATGACTAATGCAGGAGGAAACATCACTCTGTCGGCAAATGTGGAAGCTGAAAACATGGCTATAGAATCGGCAACTGCAGTGGTGGATCCTGAGGTTGACATAAAAATAGATCCTATAAGAATAGACGATATTCCTGACTTCCTGGCTGAAGAAGATGTGATTCTTGACCTTACAGACCCTAGAATTTACATTACAGTGACAAATCCGAGCCCTGTAGCCGTAAACATGGGTGCCGCACTGAGATCGTTTAAGGAAGGTAACAAAAAAGGGGAAGCTTATCTGCAGAATGTAAATATCCCGAAAGAATGTGAGAACTACGTAATCTGTGTAAACCAAAAAAGGGAAGAATGGGATACAACAGAGAAAATCATGTACAAGAAGGTTGAAGGACTGAGCGACCTGATAAAGAACATTCCGGACAGAATAGAAATAACAGACGTGGAAACAAGCGTGGTGCAGGAAGAAGTGACTATAGATCTGAACAAGAACTATACCATCGTTACTGACTACAGGGTGGATACTCCGCTGATGTTCGGCCCTGAAACAAAAATAACATATACTGAGGCTATAGACGGATGGGATGCTGACCTGGAAGATATGGAATTCGACAGAGTGGAAGCATCGATGAACGTGATAAACGAAATACCGCTGGGAGTGAGAATGACAGCAAAGGCCATCGACGTGAATGGCAATGTGCTTGAGAACGTGAAGGTGGATATGGATGTAGAAATCAAAGCCGGAGAAATCGGTGCACCGACAACTCAAAACGTGAAGTTCACTCTGACAACTGACGACGGCAGGATTGCAGGACTGGACGGTATAGAAATCTCTGTTGTGGCATCGGTTGACAACAGCGTAAGCGATGTTACACTGAACGAAAACCAGACTATGCAGTTTACTGAAATAAAACTGAGACTTGTAGGCGGTATTACTATGGATCTGAACTAATATTAAAAGACAAACAAGATGAAGAATATAGCTAAATATATGATGGGAGCTGCCATGATGTGTGCAGCTACAGGGGTTTCTGCCCAGGCTCTTAACTCGGGATATTTTCTGGACGGATATCTGTTCAAGCATCAGCTGAACCCGGCACTGGAAAGCGACAAATCGTATTTCAGTATCCCGGTATTGGGAAACATGAATTTCGGAACAATGGGTAATGTGGGTATGGCAAACTTCATATACCCTACTGCCGGCAACAAACTGACTACTTTCATGAACAGCAGCGTGAGTGCTGATGAGTTTCTTGGAGGACTGAGAAACATCAACAAGATGTCGCTGAACGTGAATACTTCAATCATCTCAATGGGATTCAGAGGATGGGGCGGTTTCAACACTCTGGACATAGGACTGAGATCGAGTTCTTCGGTATATGTGCCTAAGGATTTCTTTGAATTCATGAAGGTGGGACAGAGCGGACCTAATACCGTTTATGACCTGGGAAGCATGGGTATCTCGACTTCCAACTATGTGGAAATCGCCTTGGGACACTCAAGACAGATATTCGACAATCTGAGAGTGGGTGCCAAATTCAAGGTTCTGCTGGGCGGTCTGTATGCCAACATGAACCTGAGCAATACAAAAGTAACGCTGAGCGAAGACAAATGGGAAGTGATGGCCAACGGAGAGATGAATATCGCAATGGCAGGACTGAACGTTCCGACAAAAGAGGAAAGCGGTGCTGAATATACAGGTAACGAGGGTACGCTGGTGGATTTTGACAATATAGAAATGAACTCTCCGGGACTGGGAGGATTCGGTCTGGCATTGGATCTGGGTGCCACATACGAGGTGATGGATAATCTGACTGTATCGGCTGCCATCAAGGATCTGGGATTCATGAACTGGAGCAACAATACTTATGCTTCGACTAACAACGAGCCTTGGACTTTCGAAGGTTTCCATAACCTGTCAATAAACGAAGATGATGGTAACTCGCTGGACGACAAATTGGAGGAAAAATTTGATCAATTTGAAGACTATACTAACCTGCACAGAAGAAGCGCAGGAGGAAAACTGAACAGGGCACTGGCTGCTACACTGAATCTGGGTGCGGAATATGCATTGCCTATGTATGACAAACTTTCGTTCGGCTTCCTTTCTTCTACAAGAATCAACGGTAAGTATTCATGGAGCGAAGGACGTTTCTCGGCTAACGTTTCTCCTCTGAGCTGGTTTGAAGCCGGCATCAACTACGGTATCACATCGTACGGTAGCACAATGGGTTGGATTGTGAACTTCCACCCTAGAGTATTGAGTCTGTTCGTAGGTATGGACTATATAGTAGGAAAGGTGAGCAAGCAGTATATTCCTCTGAACAACATGAATATGAACCTGAGCTTCGGTCTGAACGTGACTTTCTGAAAAAAACGACTGATTTTATTTTAATCTGATAATTGAGGCAGCAAGAGTCTTTATGATAAAGATTCATGCTGCCTCAAACTTTTTTTCATCTTTATTTTTCACATAAATATAATTATTACATATCTTTGTAAAAACAGATAATCAGTAAACACTTCTATATGGGAAATTATATTCGATTCGACTGGGCAATGAAACGCCTGCTGAGAGACAAGGCTAACTTCAAAGTACTGGAAGGACTACTCACTACTCTACTGAACGAGGAAATAAAAATTGTGAACCTGTTGGAGAGCGAAAGCAACCAGGAGGAAGAATTTGACAAATATAACCGAGTGGATATGCTGGCAGAAAACTCCAAAAAGGAACTGGTGCTGATAGAGGTACAAAACAACAACGAATATGCATACTTCCAGAGAATGCTGTTCGGTACTTCAAAGCTGGTGACAGAATACATAAACCGTGGAGAAGGATATGACAAGGTGAGAAAGGTTTATAGTGTGAATATTGTATATTTCTCGCTGGGACACGGAAAGGATATAGTATATCACGGAAAAACCGAATTCAGGGGAATACACAAAAATGACATACTGGAACTGACACCTTTCCAGAAACAGACTTTTAAGGTGGACGCCGTGAGCCAGCTGTATCCTGAATATTATATTCTAAAAGTGAATGACTTCAACAGCGTAGCCCGAACGCCACTTGAAGAATGGATAGCATATCTTAATACGGGACAAATAGCTGAAAGCGCAAAAGCTCCGGGACTGGATGTGGCCAGAGAAAAACTGAAAATAGATAATATGTCAAAAGACGAAAAAAACGCTTACTACAGACATCTGGATAACATTGTAATCCTTAGAGACAATATAAACACAGAAAGAGCGGAAGGAAGAGCGGAAGGAAGAGCGGAAGGAAGAGCAGAAGGAAGAGCAGAAGGACTGAAAGAAGGAAAAGCAGAAGGACTGAAAGAAGGAAAAGCGGAAGGACTGAAAGAAGGAAAAGCGGAAGGTATTACATCAGTAGCATTGAAAATGAAAAATATGGGTGTAGCTATTGATCTGATTATGGAAGCTACCGGACTGAGTAAAAAAGAAATAGAGGGACTATAAAAATAGTCCCTCATTTATTTACATACTGTTATTCAAAGTCAATTATTTGACGGATAATTTACCTTACTTGAAATACTTAACTACAATTATTCTACATACAGTACCAGTCCCTTGAGGTATTCACCTTCAGGATGGTATATATTGACCGGATGATCGGCCGGCTGTGTGAGCTGGTGCATGATGCGTACGCTTCTGCCACTCTGGGCTGCAGCAGTGAAGACTGCATTGCGGAAATCCTGTTTGCTTACTACCTGGGAGCAGGAGAAGGTGAAGAGGATGCCTCCCGGACGGATTTTCTCGAATGCCTTGGCATTGAGCTTGGTGTAGCCGCGAAGGGCATTGCGAAGGGCTCCGCGATGTTTGGCGAATGCCGGCGGGTCGAGGATTATAAGGTCGTACTCCCCTCCCATCCTGTCGAGATACTTGAAGGCATCTTCGGCAAAGGCTTCATGACGCTTGTCGCCAGGGAAGTTAAGCTCTACGTTGGCACGTGTGAGGTCGATGGCCTTGGATGAGCTGTCAACGGAATGGACAAGACGGGCTCCGCCTCGCATGGCGTAGAATGAAAATCCTCCGGTGTAGCAGAACATATTGAGGACGTTGCGGCCGAGCGAATAGTGTTCGAGAAGGGCACGGTTGTCACGCTGATCGACAAAGAAACCTGTTTTCTGACCTTTGAGCCAATCGACGTGGAAGAGAAGGCCGTTCTCCATTGCCACATTCTCTGTACTGCCTCCGAGGAGGAATCCGTTCTCTGTAGATTCAAGATCGGCCTTGAAAGGGAGCGTGGTCTCACTCTTATAATATATGTTGCTGACGGTGTCGCCCATCACTTCCTTGAGTGCCTTGGCTATCTCGTGACGATAGACGTGCATTCCGGCAGAGTGTGCCTGCATGACGGCTGTATGGTCGTAGAGGTCGATGATAAGGCCGGGAAGATTGTCGCCTTCGCCGTGTACAAGGCGGCAGGCATTGTTGGTTTCTGTTCCGATAAGGCGGAGAGCCTGACGGAGGTTACGCGCAACGGTGAGACGGCGTACCCAGAAATCGTGGTTGATCTCTTCTTTCCTGAATGTGAGCACACGTACGGCGATGCTGCCTATCTGATAGTGTCCGGAAGCTATGTACTGCTTGTCGGATGTATATACTTCAACTACCTCTCCTTCTTCCGGATTGCCCTCTACACGGGCTATGGCGCCGGAAAACACCCACGGGTGAAAACGGAGAAGCGATTCTTCCTTCTTGGGTTTTAAATATACTTTGTTCATGTTATTCAATTAAAAATTAAGAATTAAGAATTAAGAATTAAGAATTAAGAATTAAAAATCAGCGATGCTAACCAATGGTCAACGAAGTTAATTAAGAATTAAAAATTAAAAATTAAGAACTAAAACTGATGACATCCGCCAATTATTAATTATTAATTATTAATTTTTCATTATTAAGTTTCTGATAAATCCTCAGCGTAGCCCATGCATCCGTAGCGGCATACTGTTGCTGTGCTTCGGTCAGGACGTCGGCTTCCCAGTTGGAAAGGCGCTGGCTCTTGGATATTTTCTCGCCGAAGAGTATGGCATATATCTTCTGGAGACTTTTTTCCTGAATGCCGAAACGGGATACATAGTCCTGGAGTTCAATCCAGTTGCCTACCCTCGGGTCCTTGTTGTTCGCACGGCGCAGCATGTTGAAATCGTCGCGGAGAGAGAGTCCTATCTTCAGGACATCGTTCTGCAGAAACTCTTCGAGGAAGTCCGGTATGCCGATGCGGTTGAGCCTGAAAAGGAAACATGTGTCGGATGTGGCAACCTGCAGAAGGGCTACACTGTTCACCTTTCCTTTCTTGAACGAGGGACGGGTTTCGGTGTCAACTCCCACTACGCTGCAACGGTTGAGATAGGCTACAGCCTTGCGGGCATCGTCCTCGGTGTAGATGATAATGATACGGCCGGGGAAAACCACTTTAGGCATTTCGGATATGAGTTTCTTGTCTATTGTGGGTTGGAAGTCTGTCATGTCTGTCCGTGTTTAGCATTTTGATTCTTCACCGTGATACTTTACATTGTGAAGGGCACGCATGACATTGACCAATGTACGCCCCCAGTAGGATGCGAACTGCTCGCGGCAACGCCAGAGGGAATCGTTCATAGTTCTGTCGAGCCCCAGGCTATATACGCATACGAAATCTTTCAGCGGCTGGTAGATGTCTGCCAGACCTTCGGAGATGTTCTGCTTGATAGGTGTGTCGCTGAATGCCATGTCATCAAGGAAAACCTCAAGATAGTCATCGTCAGGACCCAACTGTTCCGCTATCAGGCTGCGCAGATGTTCATAGTCGGTTTCTGTAACGAATGTCTCAGGCTCGATGTCGTCGAGAGGTTCGCAATCGGGAAGCAAGGATGCTTTCAGATAAAGCAGCGGAAGGAGCTTGAGACTGCGATCGACAAACTCGGAGGGCTGCATTTCGGGAGTACGTTCCAGAAAACCGCAAAACTCGGCGGCTACGGTAACGAACTCGACTGTGTTTGCATCGAAAATAGGTTGATTTGATGATTTCATTTGATTTAATTTGTCTGCTATTCTTTAAAATATATGTGCAAAGGTAGGAATTTTTTCTGTTTTTATTGTTTTTTGTTTACTGTTTTCATATCGTTTGTATTATCTTTGCATGAGTATTTTGTAAAACGGTAATTAACTGATATATGTTATGAGTACAAAAAAAGACAATAAAAAATCGAATATAAACTCTAAGGACAATAGTAAAAAGAAGATAAAATCGGCACTGAACGGAGAGACAGGGCACTTTATAGGAGGACTGATATGTCTGATGTTCGGAGTGTATATGTTTCTGGCATTCACTTCGTTCCTGTCGGCAGGAGGAGCCGATCAGAGTGTGACGGCGGTGAACTCGATTGGCGAAACGGAGGTGGTGCAGAACCATACGGGACCGGCGGGTGCCAGACTGGCGGAATTTCTGATAAACGACTGTTTCGGTATTCCGGCATATTTGATAGTGGTGGTGCTGCTTATCGCGGGTACGAAGCTGATGAAGGCATACAACTTTACGGTATGGAAATGGTTCCTGGGATGTATGAGCATAATGTACTGGCTGTCGGTGACACTGGGATTTGCTTTCGGAAAAGTGTTTGAGAATTCTTTCATCTACCCGGGAGGTATGCACGGGTATAATGTGTCGCTGTGGATAGAATCGTATATCGGAGTGCCGGGACTGATATTGCTGCTGCTGTTCTGCGGTATAATAATAGGTATTGCCATCAGAAGACAGACAATGGATGTGGTGAGAAAGGTTATACATCCGGATTTCAAGAAGAATGACAACGCGGCAGACGGCAACAGCGGGCCTAAGGCTGACGAGGAGACAAGGAATGAGGCGGTGGCAGTGGAAGAGGTGAAGGCTCCTGCCGAGGAAGAAACTGCGGCTGAAGACGAGAATGCCGAGGAAGCCGAAGAAAAGACGGAGGAAGAAAAGCCGAAATGGAGTGCAAGACTGATGCCGGGTGGAATATTGGGAAAACTGTTCGGAAAGAAGCATAAGGCGGCTGAAGAAAACGCAGGTGAGAATGATGCTGAAGAAGAGACTGCAGCTGAAGAGGAAAAGGCAGATGAAGAGGATATCATAAGTGTGGACTACGAGAAGAAATATGCCGAATTCAAGCATGAGAATGAACCTGAACCTTATGCCGAGGAGGTTTACAGCGACGACGTAAACTATACGGACAACAGCATAGAACTTCCACTGGATGATGTTCCGGTGAATGCGAAAAAGATTATTGAGGCGGAGAACATGTCGCGACCTGCAAAGGCCGACGACGGGGAGCCTGCTTTCGAGATAGAAGAGACTAAGGAAGAGGAAAAGGTAAGAGGCGACCTGAATGTTCCGTATAATCCGAGACTGGATCTGGAGCTGTATAAGTTCCCTACCCTGGATCTGCTGAAGACTTATCCTGACGACGGGCCGAGCATAGACATGGAGGAACAGAATGCCAACAAGAACAGGATTATCCAGGTGTTGAGAAGTTTCGGAATAGAGATTTCGTCGATAAAGGCTAATGTGGGGCCTACGGTGACACTGTATGAGATCACTCCGGCTGAGGGCGTGAGAATATCGAAAATCAGAAATCTGGAGGATGATATAGCGCTGAGCCTTTCGGCACTGGGAATACGTATAATTGCCCCTATACCGGGAAAAGGTACGATAGGTATAGAAGTGCCTAACGCGAGTCCGAAAATCGTTCCTATGAGCTCTGTGCTGGCAAGCAAGAAGTTTCAGGAGAGTACTTACGAGCTGCCTATAGCGCTGGGTAAGACTATCACCAACGAGGTGTTCATGGTGGATCTGGCAAAGGCTCCGCATATGCTGGTGGCAGGTGCTACAGGACAGGGTAAGTCTGTGGGACTGAACGCCATCGTGACATCACTGCTTTATAAGAAGCATCCGAGCGAACTGAAATTCGTGATTATCGACCCTAAGAAGGTGGAATTCGCCATCTATGCACCGATAGAGAAGCATTTCCTTGCAAAACTGCCTGATGCGGAGGACGCAATCATCACTGACGTGACAAAGGTGGTGCAGACACTGAACTCGCTGTGTGTGGAGATGGATACGAGATATGACCTGCTGAAGAAGGCGGGATGCAGAAACATAAAGGAATATAACGCGAAATTCATCAACCGACAGCTTAATCCGGCAAACGGACACAAGTTCATGCCTTACATAGTGATAATTATAGATGAGTTCGGCGACCTGATAATGACTGCGGGAAAAGAAGTGGAACTTCCTATATGCCGTATAGCTCAGCTGGCACGTGCGGTGGGAATACATGCGATAATCGCGACTCAGAGACCGACAACGAACATTATCACAGGTACCATCAAGGCAAACTTCCCTGCACGTGTGGCTTTCAGAGTGGCATCTATGATGGACTCAAGAACTATTCTGGACAGACCGGGGGCACAGCAGCTTATCGGTAAGGGTGATATGCTTTATCTGCAGGGAAATGATCCGGTGCGTGTGCAGTGTGCATTTGTGGATACTCCGGAGGTGGAGAAGATTTCGGAATACATAAGCAAACAGCAGGGCTACCCTACCGCTTTCGAGCTGCCTGAATATGTGGATGAGAATGCGGAACCTAGCGGAGCTGCGGATGTGGATATGAACAGACTGGACCCTATGTTTGAGGAAGCTGCAAGACTGATTATTTATCATCAGCAGGGTTCTACTTCGCTTATACAGAGAAAGCTGTCGCTGGGATATAACAGGGCGGGACGTATCATGGACCAGCTGGAGAGAGCGGGTATCGTGGGTCCGGCAAACGGCAGCAAGGCGAGAGATGTGCTGTGTATTGACGAGAATGACTTGCAGATGAGACTTGGTCAATTAAGAGCTAATAATTAATAATTAAGAGTTAACAATTAAAAATTAATAATTAAGAGCTGATAATCAAAAATTAGGAGCTGATAATGAATATAAGATATTTAACTGTAATATCATTATTGCTGGCTACGCTGCAATGCTTCGGACAGAAGGATGCGAAGGCAAGGCAGGTACTTGACGCCATGGCGGCAGAATACGACAAGGCGGCGGGTACGGAAATTGTGTTTGGCGGCAGCGTGAAGGGGACAATAGCACTGAAAGGAAACAAATTCGTTCTGGACTGCGGAGGAATAAAAAGCTGGTTCGACGGAGAAACTCTATGGAGCTATGTGGAGGATAACGAAGAGGTGAACGTGTCGTCGCCTACGGCAGAGGAGATACAGTCGATTAATCCGTATGCCATGATAGGGATGTACAGGAACGGTTTCAACTACTCGTATGCAGGCACGAAGAGCAGAAGCGGAATGATGTGTAAGGATATAGTGCTGAGACCTGAAAAGAAGCAGGATATAAAGGAGATAACTATATCGGTGAACAACAGGATGCAGCCTGTGTATGTGAAACTGGAAAGCAATTCGGGCGATGCGCAGGAATTCACCGTGAAGGAATACAGGACATTGAACCTGGCGGACTCTTTCTTCAAGTTCGACAGGAAGAAATATCCGAATGCAGAGATTATAGATTTGAGATAGTAATATAAACATTAGTAACCAATAATAATTTTCAGTATGGCTACAGAACACGTGAAATGCCTGATCATAGGATCAGGACCGGCAGGATATACTGCCGCAATATATACAGGAAGAGCAAACCTCAATCCTGTACTTTATGAAGGACTCCAGCCTGGAGGACAATTGACAACTACAACTGAAGTGGAAAACTTCCCCGGTTATCCTGAAGGGGTGACAGGTCCGGTGCTTATGGACGACCTGAGAAAGCAGGCTGAGAAATTCGGCGCTGAGATAAGAAACGGTATCGTGACAAAGGCTGACCTGAGCAAGGCTCCATATACTTTCGAGGTAGATGGAGAAAAGGAAATTACTGCGGATGCGGTAATCATCTCGACTGGTGCTACTGCAAAGTATCTGGGACTGGAAGATGAAAAGAAATATGCAGGTATGGGCGTGAGCGCATGTGCCACTTGCGACGGTTTCTTCTACAGAAAGAAGAAAGTGGCTGTAGTGGGCGGCGGTGATACAGCCTGCGAGGAAGCCCTCTATCTGGCAAGTCTGGCAAGCGAGGTGTATCTGGTGGTGAGAAAGCCGTTCCTGAGAGCATCGCAGATTATGCAGGAAAGAGTGATGAACCATCCTAAGATTAAGGTGCTGTTCGAACACAATGCAGTGGGACTGTATGGCGACAACGGCGTGGAAGGTATGCACGTGGTGAAGAGAATGGGCGAAGCTGACGAGGAAAGATATGACGTGGCTATCGACGGTTTCTTCCTTGCAATAGGCCATAAGCCTAACTCTGACATCTTCAAGCCATGGGTGAAGACTGACGAGGTGGGTTACATCATCACTGAAGGCAATACACCATGTACCGGAGTTCCGGGTGTGTTTGCAGCAGGTGACGTGGCTGACCCTCATTACCGTCAGGCTATTACAGCTGCAGGAAGCGGATGTAAGGCTGCTATTGAGGCGGAGAGATTTTTGAATAAATGAAGAATTAATAATTAAAAATTAAAAACGAGTGCATGTCATCAATTTTAATTTTTAATTTACCTCCGGATCTAAATTATTAATTGTCAATTGTTAATTGTCAATTATTAATTATTAATTATTAATTATTAATTATTAATCATTAATTACAAACATGAATTTATGGAAACGTTCTGCCGCCATGATAATATTCATAGGCGGTATGGCATCAGGCTTCGCACAGCAGATGCCGCCTATACCTACCGATCCGAATGTACGTATAGGAAAACTGGAAAACGGGCTTACTTATTACATCAGACACAACGAGCTGCCTGAGAACCAGGCCGATTTCTACATTGCACAGAAAGTAGGTTCTATTCTTGAAGAGGATAATCAGAGAGGACTGGCACACTTCCTGGAGCATATGTGTTTCAACGGTACGACAAACTATCCGGGAAACCTGCTGAGAGAGTATCTTGAGACTATCGGTGTGAAATTCGGAGCTAACCTGAATGCATATACATCAATAGACGAGACTGTGTATAACATCTCGAATGTTCCTGTGGCAAGAGAAACTGTGATTGACTCATGTCTGCTGATACTGCACGACTGGGCTAACGACCTGACTCTGGATCATGAGGAAATAGACAAGGAACGCAAGGTGATACACGAAGAATGGAGAACCAGAACAGGTGCCATGATGCGTATGTACGAAAAGGTGTTCCCTATAATGTTCAAGGACAGCAAGTATGCTTACCGTCTGCCTATCGGTACAATGGAAGTGGTGGATAACTTCCCTTATCAGGCTCTGAAAGACTATTATGAAAAATGGTACAGACCGGACCAGCAGGGTATCATAGTAGTGGGCGACGTGGACGTGAACAAGGTGGAAGAGAAAATCAAGAAGATGTTCTCCCCTATCGAGATGCCTGCAAACGCTGCTGAAAGAGTATATTTCCCTGTACCTGACAATGACGAACCGCTGATAGCCGTGGCTAAGGACAAGGAACAGCAGGTGCCTATCATATATCTGTTCTACAAGCATGAGGTTGTGCCTGATGAAATGAAGAACAATATGGGATATCTGGCAATGAACTATATGACTTCGATGATAAGCAATATGCTGAATGCACGTCTGTCAGAGCTTACTCAGAAGCCACAGCCTCCATTCATCCAGGCTTTTGCAGATGACGGTATCTATCTGCTGGCAAAGACTAAGGGTGCCTTCATGGGACTGGCTGTAGCCAAGGAAGACGGCATCATGACTTCTACAGAAGCATTGATGACTGAAATAGAAAGAGTGAGACAGTTCGGATTTACTGCAAGCGAATATGCAAGAGCAAAGGCCGACTATCTGAGAAGTCTGGAATCGGCTTACAACGAAAGGGAGAAGATGAGAAACTCACAGTATGTGAACGAATATGTGAGACACTTCATCGACAACGAACCTATCCCTGGCATAGAGAACGAATATGCGATAATGAACCAGATTGTGCCTAACATTCCTGTAGAGGCAATCAACCAGGTGGTAAAACAGATTATCGGAGAAAAGAACATCGTGCTGAGCGTGTTCTGCCCTGAGAAGGAAGGTATGAAATATCCTACAGAAGCTGAGCTGAAGGGAGTTATCGACAAGGTTAAGGCTGCAAAACTTGAAGCATACGTGGATAAGGTTTCAAACGAACCTCTGATGAAGGAACTTCCTGCAGGAGGAAAGGTTGTAAAAGAGGAAGCAGGACCGTTCGACAGCAAGATCCTTACTCTGAGCAACGGTGTGAAGGTGGTTCTGAAGAAGACTGACTTCAAGGCTGACGAAGTGAGAATGCAGGCTTTCAGTACCGGTGGTACTTCAATGTTCGACGACAAGGATGCAATTCAGTTCAAACTGATCAACCAGGTGGTAAGTCTGGGAGGACTAGGCAACTTCAGCGCAGTGGATCTGGACAAGGTGCTTGCAGGAAAGATGGCTTCGGCATCGGCTTACGTAAACAGCCTGACTGAGGGTATAAGCGGTTCTTGCTCGCCTAAGGATATGGAAACAATGCTGCAGCTTACTTATCTGAGATTTACAGCTCCAAGAATGGATCAGGATGCTTTCGCATCGTTTATCAACAGAAACAAGGCTGCCCTGGCTAATGCTGAAGCTGACCCTAACACTGCTTTCGGCGACTCAATAAGCGTGGCTCTGTATAACAGACATCCTAGAGCTATAAGCGTGAAGGCTGAGACTCTCGACAAGATTGACTACAACAAGGTGATGGAACTGTATAAAGACAGATTTGCTGACGCAAGCGACTTTACTTTCATCATGGTGGGCAACATTGACGAGGCTACAGCTACTCCGCTGATAGAGAAATATCTGGGCAGTCTGCCTTCGACAAAACGTAACGAGAAATTCCGCGACGTGAACCCTGACATCAGAAAGGGACTGTATGAAAACAACTTCACAAGAGAGATGGAGACAGCCAAATCGTCAGTTCTTATGGTGGCAAGCGGAAAATGCAAGTATGACCAGAAGAATGTGGTGCTGATGAGCATGATGGGACAACTGCTGAACATTCTATACACACAGACTGTGAGAGAGGATGCTGGAGGTACATACGGTGTGTCATGCAACGGCTCTGTAAGCAAATATCCTGAAGCTGAAGGTGTGTTCCAGATATATTTCGACACTGACCCGCAGCGCAGACCTCAGATGGTGGAACTGATAAACAAAGGTATCAGCGACTTCATCGCACAGGGTCCTAAGACTGAAGACCTGAACAAGGTGAAAGAATATATGCTCAAGACATATCAGCAGAACCAGAAGGAAAACTCTTACTGGATGAGAATTCTGAACACCATGTTGTGGGAAGGTGTAGATATGAACAAAGGATATGAAAACACCGTGAACGGAATTTCAATAGATGACCTGAAGAAATTCGCAAAAGACTTCTTCGGACAGAAGAACATGATTGAAGTGAGTATGAACTCGCCGGTGAAATGAGATTGACGGAATAGCCGAGAGGTGACCGTAAATATATATTGGAGACGATATACTACGAATTATGAGTGTATCGTCTCCATTTTTTTGTAATCAGGGGATATATTGTAAGAATAATGTTAAATTGTAACTAAATTGTGCAAACGGAAATCTTCCGAAAGGGAACTATTGACTACATTTGTATTGAAACACGTAAAAAAAGACATTATAAATGCCAGAAAAGACTCTATACAGAAAAATAATCCATGTAATGGCGGTGTGTATATCGGTACTGCTGCTGCTGTCGTCGTGCGGAAGCCACAGGTTTAACTATGACTTCAGGGATCTGGCAGCTGCGGCCATCAGACTGGACATGGATATAGAGATGAACGACAACCACAAGCTGTACATCGAAGCTGCCGACTGGATAGGTACGCCATACAGGTACGGAGGCAAGACGAAGAAAGGTGTGGACTGCTCGGGACTGACATCGGCAATATACAAGACCGTGTATATGAAAAAACTGGGAAGAAGCGCGGAGGACCAGAGGAATGACGACTGCAGGAAAATCCTGAAAAGAAATCTGCGCGAGGGGGATCTGGTTTTCTTCCACAACGGGAAAAAGAAAAGAAAGGCATCGCACGTAGGGATATATCTGAAAAACGGCAGATTCATACACGCTTCGAGCAGTGTGGGAGTGGTGGTGAGCAGCCTGAACGAACGATATTACGAGAAGCATTGGCTACAGGGCGGAAGAGTGAAATGATATTAGGAAAAGATGGAGAATAACAGTAAGGTACATATTCCGGTCATTATAGCCGGCATGCTGATGATAGGTAACAATATTGCGGCACAGCAGTTGAACACTGACTTCAAGAAGGATTTCAAGAACGAAAAGACGGACAGTGAACTGAAACTGAACGAGGATGCCATAAAGCTGATCAAGTTTGATTTTATGCCTGAAATGAACAACGATGCGACAAAACCTCTTGAGGCACCGTTGAAGAAACCGTGGATGGAGTTCAAGGCCGATCTGGCAGTGCCCAAGAGCCTTACAGACACCACGAAGGTGAGAAAGCCAAAAGGATATATAAGGATGCTTCCCTACTCCATATGGACAAAATTCGGCGAAGATCCGGTGTATGACGTAATGGTGTTCGGCAAAAAAGAGAAGGATTATGAGATAACGTGGACGTTCAATCCTTTCGGAGATGAAGAAGGCAATTACGGAATAAGCATAGCTCCTTCGGCAGGTATGATAAGCGACGGGGTGATGATGAAAGGTGCGGGGGTGACTATAGGAAATCTTGACATACTGGGATTTATATACAACAACCTTACTCGAAGGGGAAGGATGCTGCAACATAACAGGAAGCATGCAAATGCATGGAAGACATATCAGACGTATCAGCCGTCGCTGGCTGACAGCCTGAAGTTTCCGACATTCTACAACGGGATGACGATGCCTGTATTCGACTACAGCAAGAACGGGAAAGATACGGCTATGACAGGGGATTTTCCTGTATTGTCGGACTCGGCAAGGGCGGAGATAGAGATGGTGATTGCATTGAGGAAAGACTCGCTGAGGAACGAGTATCTGGAAAAGGCGAACGAGGAAGCGGACAAGGAGAGAAAGCCTGACAGGGTGAGAAGGAACTTCAGATGGAACGTGAAAAAGGCCAAGGCAGCTAAGAAAATAAAGGATGAGGAGGAAAAGGTGAAAGCCATGGAGGAGAAGATGATTGAAGAACTGCCGGGAAGCATGGACAGCATCTATATCTATATGAGGAAAAAGGAAAAACGGGAGGCTGAAGAAAGAGCCGAACAGGAGAAGATAAGAAAGATGAGATACGGACTGGAATAAGCCGCGGGAAAAGAAATATGCCTTGTCGTCAGATTGAGAACGGCAAGGCATATTTTATGATATGTCGGGACATTTTCTTATTTCTTGAATATGAAATAGACTGCCAGGATGAGACAACAGAATGCTGCAAGGTGGTTCCATTTCAGTTCCATCTTGAAGGCTATGACAGAGAATACGGTGAACACAACAAGCGTGATAACCTCCTGGATGACCTTGAGCTGCATGATATCGAACGGTCCCCCACTCTCACGGAAGCCAAGACGGTTGGCAGGTACCTGAAGGCAGTATTCGAAAAATGCTATAGCCCAGCTGAAGGCTATCACTCCTATCAGCGGCAATGATTCAAACCAGCTGTATTCGCGCATCTTGAGATGGCCATACCAGGCAAATGTCATGAAAATGTTTGACAAAATCAGTAATAATACTGAGAAAATTCCATGTGATAACATATTGTGAGTTTTTTAAGTTTTCAGTTTACAGTTTCTCTACTACAGGCAGCATGTCTTCCTGAATGTTGTTCATACTGCTCCACAGGCTGTATCTTGCCTCCGGATTCATCTCTTCCAGCCGGTGCAGCACTTCCTTCATGTCCGAACGGTGGGAATCCTTCTCATAGGGACAATTCTTTATCTGCTTACGGTATCCACGGATACGGGCCATTTCTATCAGATCCGACTCGTGTATCAGGCACATAGGGCGGATGACGGTCATATCGAACTTGCGCATCACCAGGCGTGGAGGCATGGTACTTATGGCTCCCTGAAACGTCATGTTCATCAGCAGTGTCTCAAGAATGTCGTCCATGTGATGACCGAGGGCAATCTTGTTGCATCCATGTTCCTTGGCTACGGTAAACAATGCCTTGCGTCTGTTCCACGAACAGAGGAAGCACGGCGACTTGCGTGTGTCTGTTGTAGGATCGAACGAGGTGGTGTAGGTGACGAACTCAACGCCAAGCGATTCTGCAAACTCGCGCAGGTACGTAGTGTCCGACTTGTATTCGATGTTGCTCATCTCCACATGTACCGCCATTACAGAGAAACGCGGCTTGAATATTCTGGAACGCATGGCAAGCAGTTCAAGCAGAGCCATGGAGTCCTTTCCTCCCGACAGTCCGACTAGAATCTTGTCGCCGTCGTTTATAAGTCCGTAATCAACTATTCCTTTCAGGAAACGCTTGTTTATGCGGTAGAGTGTCTTGTCTTCTTCAGTCTGTTTTGTCATAAATCATTTCAAAAAGCGGGTGCAAAGGTACTCATAAAATGTTTTTGTTCAGTCTTGTCCGTTATTTTTTTTACGTATATTCCTTGATTTATCATAAAAATACAGCCATGCTTTCCGGCAGGAACCTGATTACGCAAACATCCGGTATGAGTGGAAATATACTCCGCAATCGCAGATAAAAGCTTATGTCAAGCTGCATCAGCCTACTAAATAATTGAAGATAAATACCTGCTTTCGGATATTTTGATTATTTTTGTAGAAAGTTGATGAGAATATTAGTTTTTAATTCCTGATTGAATAGAATGATTTGACCACCAATCGGTTGATCACAATGATAAAACAAGAAAATATAAAAACAGATATATATGGATACAAAAATAAAACTGACTGCAATAGCACTATTGATGTTTTCTGCCAGTGCCGGAGCACAGACGCTTAGCCAGGCGCAGAGATGGTTTACACAAGGTGAATTCGAAAAGGCAAAACCGGTATTCAAGAAACTGGTGAAGCAATCGCCGTCGAACGCCAGCTATAACTTCTGGTACGGAGCATGCTGTTATGAGACGGGAGAGATGATGGAAGGACTGCCTTATCTGGAAAAAAGTGCGGCCAGAAAGGTGATAAACGCTTACCTGTACGTAAGCAAGGCTTATTATGACATGTACAGATATGAAGATGCTATAGAAAATCTGGAACAACATATCTACTGGCTGGAAAAGAAGAAAAGAGACACATCGGAAGCCGAAGAACTGATGACGAAATACAGGAAGGGCGAAAGACTGATAAGAAGCGTGGAGAACATTACGGTGATAGACAGTTTCGTGGTGGACAAACAGAGATTTCTTGACGCATATAAATTGAGCGAACAGGCCGGTACACTAAAAATGACCAATGACGGTAGCGGCAATGATGACGATATGACAGTGGAATTCATCAACGAGATGGGAGACAAAATGCTGCTCTCAGGAAAGGATGAAAACGGAAACAGCAAGCTGTATGCAAGCATGAAGCTGATTGACAGCTGGAGCAATCCGCAAAAGCTGAAAGGCATAAACGAAGACATGACAGTACTGAACTTCCCATTCCTGGATTCGGACGGTACAACACTTTATTTCTCGGCAAAAGGAGATGACAGTCTGGGAGGATACGATATATTCATTACGCGTGCCGACTCGGAAGAGAACTCATTCTTCAAACCGGACAACATAGGATATCCTTTCAACTCAAGGTTCAACGACTATATGTATGCCATAGACGATTATAACAATCTGGGATGGTTTGCATCGGACAGGTATCAGCCGGAGGGGAAAGTGTGTGTGTATGTGTTCGTGCCAAACGAATCGAAGATTACTTACGACTATGACGCTGTGGGTGAAGACAAAATGATTTCTCTGGCAAAACTTGATAATATAGCTCTTACACAAACGGACAACAACACTGTTGCCAGAGCAAAGCAAAGGCTTGCCAAGGTGATGTATGCCACAGAAAACAAGGCCAAGAAAGCTGATTTCACATTCATTGTGAATGACAACAGGACATACACATCGCTGAACGATTTCAGAAAGGCAAAAGCAAAACAGATGTTTCAGGAGATGACCAAAAAACAGAGTGACCTGAATGCCCTGGAAAAGGAACTGGGACAATTGAGAGAGAAATATTCGAAATCAAACCAGGCAACAAAAGCCTCAATGGCACCGGGAATACTGGATAAAGAAAAGAGGGTGAATGATTTAAGAGCCGAAATAGAAAGAATGTCAACTACGATAAGAAACATTGAACTTAAATAAATGCCTATGAAAGAATATTTTGCCCCTTCGGAACTTATTATAAATGAAGACGGATCGGTGTTCCATCTGCATTTGAAACCTGAACATCTGGCAGACAAGGTGATACTGGTGGGAGATCCGGGACGTGTGGCTACTGTGGCATCGCATTTCGACAGCAAAGAATGCGAAGTGGAAAGCCGGGAGTTCAGAACCATAACCGGTACGTACAAAGGTAAGAGAATAACCGTAGTCTCAACAGGCATAGGATGTGACAATATAGATATCGTGATGAATGAACTTGATGCTCTGGCGAATATAGACTTCAACACAAGATATGAAAAGGAAAATCTGAAATCGCTGGAAATAGTCAGGATAGGAACATGCGGAGGATTGCAGCCTTATACTCCTGTGGGAACATTCATATGCTCTGAAATATCGATAGGTTTTGACGGATTGCTTAACTTCTACGAAAGACGAAACGCTGTCTGTGACCTGCCTTTGGAACGTGCGTTGCTGAATCATCTGGGATGGTGTGGAAATATGTGCTCCCCCGCCCCATATGCAATTCATGCCAACAAGGAGATGGTGGAACGCATAGCAGGCAAAGATATGGTGAGAGGTATTACTGTGGCTTGCGGAGGTTTCTTCGGACCACAGGGAAGGAAACTGCGGGTTCCGTTGGCAGATCCGCATCAGAATGAAAAAATAGAGACATTCGAATATGACGGACGAAGAATAACCAATTTCGAGATGGAAAGTTCGGCACTTGCAGGTCTGGCAAGACTACAGGGACACAAAGCTACGACGGTATGTATGGTAATTGCAAACAGAGTGGCAAAGGAAGCCAACACAGGATATAAAAACCAGATAGACGATTTAATAAAAACGGTATTGGAAAGAATATAATGGAAGAGAGTTTCAAGCAGGACAATATAGCCGGAAAGGAAGAAAAATATTTACACTTCCTTGAACAGTACTCGCATCTGATTGATGGCGAGAAGAACATTATCAGCGTACTGGCAAATACTACTGCCGCACTGAAAGAGGCATTCGGCTTCTTCTGGATAGGTTTTTATCTGATAGAAGAAGGAGAACTGCACTTGGGACCGTTTCAGGGGAGTGTGGCATGTTATCGTATAAAAAAAGGAAGAGGTGTGTGCGGAACAGCATGGGCAGAAGCCAGAACGCAGGTGGTGGCAGACGTGGATCTTTTTCCTGGACACATTGCATGCAGTTCGCTTTCACGATCGGAAATAGTGGTACCGATGATAAGTGGCGGGAATGTTGTCGGAGTTTTGGACATAGACAGTGACAAGCTGAATACTTTTGACGATACAGACCGCATATATCTGGAAAAGGTCGTGGAAATGATAGTAAAAAATTTATACTGATTTTATAAAAATGAATATTCTATACACAGATGATACAATATGTGCCATAGCTACGGCACAGGGAGGTGCAATAGGTACTATAAGAGTTTCGGGAAAGGATGCCATAGCCATAACGGACAGGATTTTCAGTCCGATAAACGGGGCTCCACTAGACGGACGTAAAGCATACACACTGACATTCGGGCATATCATTGGCAATGAAGGCGAAATAGTGGATGAAGTGCTGGTGAGCCTTTTCCGCGGACCACATTCATATACGGGTGAAGACTCAACGGAAATATCATGCCATGGTTCATCGTATATCCTGCAACAAGTGATGCAACTGCTGATAAAGAACGGATGTCGTGCTGCAGGTCCCGGAGAATTCACTCAAAGAGCTTTCCTGAACGGCAAGATGGACTTAAGCCAGGCAGAGGCTGTGGCAGACCTTATAGCATCCACATCGGCCGCCACACACCGTATGGCAATGAACCAGATGCGTGGTGGATTCAGCAGAGAGCTGTCATCATTAAGAGAAAAGCTGCTCCATCTGACATCTCTTATGGAGCTGGAACTGGATTTCAGCGACCATGAGGAACTGGAATTTGCCGACCGTAGCGAACTTGCACAGATTGCATCGCAGGTGGAAGAAGTGATAAACGGTCTTGTACAGTCGTTCAGTGTGGGAAATGCGATAAAGAATGGTATCCCTGTAGCAATAATAGGCGAAACAAATGCAGGCAAATCTACCCTACTCAACGCCTTGCTAAACGAAGAACGTGCAATAGTGAGCGACATTCACGGTACAACACGTGACGTGATAGAAGACACTATGAACATTGAAGGAGTAACATTCAGATTTATTGATACAGCCGGAATACGAGAGACATCCGACGCTATCGAGACTATAGGTATAGAACGCAGTTTCCAAAAGCTGGATCAGGCCTCAATAGTACTATGGGTGGTTGACAGCACTGAAGCAAAAGCCCAGATAGATACATTAAAGGACAAGGTTATTCCACGATGCGAAGGCAAAAAGCTCATCCTTGTGATGAACAAATGTGATGTGACTCCCAACCATGATATAGTTGCAAAAGAAAATATATGTCTTGGTGAGGATGACTGCATGGAAACAATATCAATCTCTGCAAAAAACCGCAAGGGAATAGCAGAACTGCAAAAGCTTCTTGTAAGAGCAGCAGCATTACCCGAAGTGACACAAAATGATGTTGTAGTAAGCAACGTCCGTCATTACGAAGCCCTCTCACATGCCCTTGAAGCCATCCACCGCGTACAGGACGGAATGGCCATGGGACTTTCCGGTGACCTGGTAAGCCAGGATTTAAGGGAATGTCTGTTCCATCTGGCAGAAATCGTTGGTGGGGAAATAACTAATGATGAGGTGCTGGGGAATATATTTAGGAATTTTTGCATCGGTAAGTAGCTGATTATCAACAATATTACAATATATCGCTAACTGTCTGAAAGCCACCGTTTTGGTGGCTTTTTTCATTTTAACACTTTCCATTTGAAACTTGTTACAACCAGTTTTTAAGGGTAAATTTGGCTCAAATATCGTTCCTATCCCTAAATTTTGCGACCAAATGGCAATGGGAAAATGACATATATGGCACCTTATGCAAAAACTGCAAAAGTGATAAATGTGCGCCCGTTGACATGTTGGACACCTCGTGAAAATTCCTGCAAATACCTGAAAATTGCTGCAAAGGAAATGGACGATTTTAACATGCCAAAAAGATGAAGATATTAAAGAAATGTTTAACATGTGGAGCAGAGTTTATTGCATCCAAGATGTCAAATAAATACTGCTGTAGAGAGTGCGAACGTGACGCATCTCGCAAACGTGAAGCAAAACGTAAAAAAAGTGTCCGGGAAAGTGAAAAAGAAGCAGCTCTTGATAAAGAAAGAGATGCAGTTGCTTCACGACCATTTTTGACACCCTCAGATGTTGCCTTATTACTTGATATGAGTGTTAGCACTGTTTATAGATGTTTCTATTCCGGAATCATCAAGGCAGTGAGAATACGTAGAAAAACCCTTGTCCGTCGTGAGGATCTTGACAAATACTTTGAGGATGCAGGACCTTATAGAAAAAGAAGTTACAAGCGTAAGCAAGAACAAGAATACTATACCCTACAAGAGATTATGGATAAGTATAAAATTGGACGTAAAGCTGTATGGGGACGTTGTGACAGATTAGGCATCCCTAAAGTTTACGAAGGGCGTAATACTTTCTACAGTAAAAAGCTTATTGACGCAAATTTCTCTGAGCTTCTTGATGTCATAGACATTGATAACTATTACACATTGAGTCAAATCATGGAAATGTACAATATGACTCAGGGTGCGGCTCTTTGTTTTGTAAAATACCATGCGGTTCCCAGGGTAAAGAGAAATGGCAGGTCTTATTATTCTAAGGTTCATATAGATTGTATAAAACACAAGACCGATGAAATTGATCCTGACTGGTACTCTTATGAAGAAGCTATGCAAAAGTATGGCATAACTAAAGATCAGGTAAGTTATACTCTAAAGACCTATAGCATTAAGACTGAAAAGCGTGGAAAATTCACCATGATTTATCGGACGGATTTTGATAATATCATGCATCAACGTCTTCAAAATTCAACTCCACTAATAAAGTCAAATGGTGAAGAAAAGGTTGTTTTCACGGCAAAGCAACAGGAAAAAATCTGTCCAGCAACTCCTGAAGGATACTATTCTACTGATGAGGTAGCAGAGATGTTTAAAATATCAATAAAGCATGCTGGAGTTATAACAAGAGAGAACAACATACCTAAGATAGCACTGAAAGGATTTAATTTCTATGAGAAGGGATCCATTGACCTGTTATACAACAAAAAGAATAAGTATGCAGAAATCACAGACTGGATAACGCCAGAGGAAATGCGTACAACATTTAAAATGACAGCAGATGGTGTACGCTCTTTTATTCATAGACATAAGATTCCAGCAAAGGTTGAGTATGGTAGTACCTATTATTCCAAACAACACATAGAGGAAATAAAGAATGGATATTTTGTTGGTAGAGACAGGTATTATTCCGTAGAAGAAGCTACAAAGAAATATAATCTTACAAATTCACTTGTCTTCTATTACGTCAATCACTATAAGCTCACCAGAGTAAAGAAGCAGAAATTCATCTTTTTTAGAAAAGAAGAATTTGACCGGTTAATGGAAAAACGGTTCTCAGAAGATGATTTTATAGCAAATATTGATATATAGTGATATTTACTTTCAATTTACCGATGTCAGCAATATATCATTCGAGAATTTTGAGACATAAAACTATAAAAACAAATAATATGCAGTATTGTAAATCAGTAACTCTCCGTATGCGAGATAGACGAAATGGTACTAAATCATTATTTCTGGACTTTTGGCCAGGCTATAGAAATCCTGAAACAATGGAACTGATTCGTCGTCGTTCGCTTGGCATGTATATATATGCCAACCCCATTTCTACACAACAGAAAAAGTATAATGAAGCTATTCTGGCAAAAGCTGAAGCTATTCGGTGTAAGGTATTCATAGAGGTAATTAATGAGAAATATGACTTCTTTAACCAGGACCGTCTAAAGGAGGACTTTCTTGCATACTTCAAGAATATTGTCAACAGAAACTTTGCGAAGTGTGATGCAGCCTATAAACATTTCAGCAGGTTCTGCCACAACAAATGTACATTTGAAATGCTTGATACCGTATTCTGTAACAAGTATAAAGAATATCTCTTAGACACGAAAGTATCAGCAAGAGGCAAAGTCATGGTTAACAAGCCTATATCACGAAATACAGCTTCAGCATATTGGAATATCTTCAAACAAGTTTTAACTAAAGCCTATAGGGAAAGAAGACTTGTAGATAACATAGCATCCCTTTTGGATAATATTCCATGCACAATACCAGTCAAGCAAAGCCTTTCACTGGAGGAAGTCAGAAAACTATACAACTCAGAATGTTCAGTTCCAGTAGTAAGAAAAGCCGCTATATTTTCCTGTTTGAGTGGATTACGTATAAGTGATATACTCAATTTAAAATGGGAAAATATCCAAACATATGCAGATGGCGGACATTATCTTGATTTTAAATGTGTAAAGACTCAGCGTCAGACACAGGTTCCAATCGGTGATGATGCTTATGAACTAATTCAGCCACAAACAACAGATAAATATATTTTTTCAGGATTTAATCGTACTATGACATATAGAGTCATGCAAGATTGGATTAAGGAATGTGGAATAAAAAAACATATTACCTTTCACTGTTTCAGACATACTTACGCATCCTTACAGCTTGAACTTGGAACTGATATTTACACAGTACAACATCTCCTTAATCACAAGAATGTAAGTACCACTCAAATCTATGCTTCACATGCTGATCCGAAAACACGAGAAGCAGCTGATAGAATTAGGTTAACAAATGTAAAAATGGAAATGCAAGAAAATGAAAACATAAATGTTAATGCAGAAACCAAGAGAAAGAAAGAGAAAGGAAAATCAAAAAAGTGACAATAAATAGTAGCGTAAATCATTGAAACACTGAAACATAAATAATGTTTTCTAGAGAGATTTTATTAGTAACAACTAGTATCAATTAGTAAGTTTATCTATAAATTTGCAATAAAGTAATACGATAAAAACCAATTGCAATGACAAAAAAGATAAGAGAGAATTTACTGATACTTCTCATTTCAAACATTATTACCATTATTCTGTTTGTGACCGCTCCATATATTATCAGGGTGGTCACAAGCACTAATGCAACAGAAAATAATAACCTAATGTTATCCCCATTGCCGATTTTGTTATACCTCATTTTATTATCTTTATTAGTTTGTATAATAACTGTCCTGTACAGGTTACATACTGAGAAGCGCATAATCATTAATAATAGCATCACTTCTCTACAACCTGCTACTTCAGAAAAGAATAAAGCAGAGATTATGCGTGAGATTTATAAAA
The DNA here is from genome assembly GCF_024733815.1 of Bacteroides sp. ET336. Classification (NCBI taxonomy): domain Bacteria; kingdom Pseudomonadati; phylum Bacteroidota; class Bacteroidia; order Bacteroidales; family Bacteroidaceae; genus Bacteroides; species Bacteroides sp. ET336. Next base: position 23,593 of record NZ_JANRHK010000011.1, on the reverse strand, counting down.
ATAAACAGGACCATTTGGAGGTTAACAGATATGAGGCAATCAAGGAGTATACATATACTGTTTTTTCACCATACATGACAGATGATTGTCTGGAAACCCTATGCCAGAACATTAAACTTTACGAGATTCCAGAATCGTGTATCAATTCTGTATTAACAAATGGTCAGTTAAACACACTCGACATCAGACATTATGCCTGGAATATAGGAGAACGGCTTGGTTGGAGTGGACAAACCAGAGCTACCTTCATCAAGCTCTGTTTTCCTAAAGAACTTAATGACGTTGAAATTGAAAGCATCAGGCGTACACTCAGACAAAAAGGGAAATGTAAAATAGAAATTGACATTCCTGATAAAGATAGTTACGAGTTTCATTATTAAAAGAATTATATATGCAAGAATACGTAGAAGATAATCCGATAACCTTTAATGACATACCAAGAGTTATGTCAGATATACTTAAAAAATGTGATCTACTTGAACAGTCCATAGAAATACTTCATGAAGAGATTCGTCAATCTAATCAAAAGTCTCCATCTGAACACATTCCAATGGATGTAAAAGAAGCCTGTGAATTTCTCAAAATAAAAAAATCGACAATGTACTGTTATATACAGAACGGACAAATTCCAGTCAACAAGAAAGGTAAGAAATACACATTTTTCAGGGATGATCTCATCAAATGGGTTGAGTCTGGTTGTAAAACTGAAAAGCCAATCAGTACAGCAGAAATCAATCAAATACTCAGCAAAAGATCAAGTCGAAGGAAATAGTAGAGAAATGCGAATTCATAAATAGCCCGCATTAAGGATTATCTAATGTAGGCTATTTTTTTTGCATATATCACTTAAAAGCACTTAGCAAAGTGATCAGTGATAATTACAATATAGTATATAAACAAATGATCATAGAAATAGAATTAAATATTTATACACAAAAAAAATTAATTTATGAGTAAAAAGAATCAACACTCTTTGCTCTCTCTTTTTGTATTTACAATGTAACAATCATTTCACAAACCAAGAGATTGAGCTGTCCAAAGATGAGCTTTGGGACTTATTTAAAGTCAGTTACAAGCATTATCAAACTGAAGTAATTAATGATAGAAAAATTTACAATCGCTATGTAAATGACTTAATCAGTTATCATCTTCCTGTTTTCACATCTGATGAGGAAGCAATACGAAAACATTTCCAAAATCTTTTCTGTGTTTATGAATTACTGACCGACAGAAAAGATCTTGTTGAGAAGTACTTCACTAAATCTACATTCGAAAAGACAGACTTCTCTAAAATGCTTAATGAGTTTAACCATGTGGAAGTTATATTAAAGGACTCCAATGGACTTGCATCCTTTAACAGAAAGCAAATTAAACTTATCACAGATTTTGCCAATAGAAAGAATTTCTTCACTACCCCTGTTGACGAGAATACTATTGAAAAGTTCTTTAACTGTACATTAAAAAAGACTCTTATAGCCACAAACTTGCGCTATATACTTCAGCTGTTATATTCTCTTTCCCAACAAAAAATGATTCCATATAATTGGGTATCACTTGTAGTAAGAAATAAAATGTTAGCCCCACAGAAAAGTATGATACCATCAACTCGTGGAGCAATCAGTTCACGTCTTACAGAACTAAAGAATACTACTGCTACATTTCCTGAAGAAGAATATGTGAATATAGTAAAACAACTGAAAGAAATGTATTGAAGTGAAACAATGTAAAGCAATTGAAAGAAAAATCCCTGACACTCTCCCTGACATTTTAAACTGACAGGAGACATTCAAATTGCGAAAATAACAATAGGAGTATATTTACCCCAGAATCGATTCAGCTTTTGGGGTACTCCCTATTGTATAACATTAAATCATTAGAAAATGGGAACCAGTAACATTGAAATCAGCATCTTAAAAAAGAGATTAGAACTCTTGGAAATGAAAATTGGAGAACTTAATAGTATTAATCCAGAAATACTCAATGAACGTCTTGCAAAGATTGAGGAAAGATTATATGTGGTTAAAGAAATGTTGACCACTGAAGAAGCTTCAAAGTATTTGGGAATATCACAATCCCAGATATATAAACTCACTATGAATATGCAGATTCCACATTTTAAGCCCAAAGGGAAAACCATCTATTTCAATAGACAAGAACTCCTGAGATGGATGCGTAAGAATCATGTAGTGCCAGCAAAACAAAAAAAATGATAAATAGAATATTACAATGAAAAAGAAGAAACATAATAAAAAGGAGGTTTATACAGATGCTCAACTGACTGCTTTACTGAAAAAGTCAGAAGTTGTCATAAGTTCCTCAAAAAATGATAATAAAAAAGAACTATGTCATGATAAGAAGGAAAAACAGTAATGATAAGGAATGTTCAGTGGAAAGCTCTCTTGAAGTCGGAATGCTAAGCAAGAGTACATTCAACGACCAGGAATTAGACAACTACCTGAGACAAGGAGAAATAAAGGCATGTGAAAAGCCTCCTGTTCCACCACAGATTTTATGGGTTGGAGATTGTACCATAGCAACCTTTGGTAATTTCAGCGCATCCACCGGTAAAGCAAAGAGCAAGAAAACTTTTAATATTACAGCAATGGTTGCAGCAGCGGTAAACAATTCAACGGTTCTTAAATACCGGGCCAGTCTTCCTGATGGTAAACGCAAAATCCTCTATTTCGATACAGAACAAAGTAGGTTTCACTGCCACAATGTGATAGAACGCATCTACCGCCTTGCAGGATTGAGTCTGACAAAGGAAGATAAACGCATCAAGTTCTATGGGCTAAGGGAGTTCACTCCTACTCTCCGTATTGCCCTCATAGATTATGCCCTAAGAACATTTGAGGGTGTAGGATTGGTCATTATCGACGGCTTACGAGATCTCATGTATGACATTAACAATGCCAAAGAATCAACCGATGTGATGACTATGCTCATGGCCTGGACAAGCAAGTACAATCTTCACATCCATTGCGTGCTGCATCTTAACAAGAATGACAATAACACCAGAGGTCATATTGGTACCGAACTTGAAAACAAGGCTGAAACAGTTCTGATAATCAGCAAGAACAAACAGGATTCCAACATCAGTGAAGTCAGGCCTATGCACATGCGAGACAAGGAGTTTTCTTCATGGGCATTTCACATTGACGACAATTCTCTCCCCGTCTTGGATGACGGCTATCATATTACAGTAGTCAAACCCAAAGATAAGCCCTTGACATCTCTGCCAGATGACTTACATGCCAAAGTACTTCGCACTGTTTTTGAAGGTGAGAGTCCACAGAGGTATCTTGAACTGGTGAAAGCAATCAGTCAGGCTTACGCACAAGAAGGCTACAAGCGTGGGGACAATGCAGTTAAGGATATGCTTAAAATCTTCTGTGAGCGCAAACTGATTACCAAAGACAAAGACGGTTATCATTATCATCCTGCACTCCTGCCGTTAAAGTAAGTTTATGAGTTTAAGTTTAACAGGGTATATATATACTAAACTTATATAAGCCCAATTAGACATTATTGATATGCCATGACCATAGATGAAATAAAATCAGTCAGTATTGTACAGTTCCTTGAAACGGAAGGTTATCAGTATGCCTATATCCATCGAGGTAATTACTGGTATCTATCTCCTTTTAGAGCAGAATCGTCTCCATCTTTCAATGTCAGTCCTACAAAAAATCTTTGGAATGACTTTGGGGCCAGCTCAGGAGGAAACATTATAAATCTTGTTCAGAAGATGCACCCTTCATGGAATAATCATCAAGTACTTACTTATCTTGAACAACAGATTAAGAACCATAATCTCAAATATGCTGAAGATTATGAAGCGATGACCAAAGAACAACAAAGAAGAAATGCGTGGAATGAGAGCCATATAGCAGAAAAGGGTAATGAAAGAAAAAGTATTACTTTCATTGATCGTATTAGCAAGCTCAGTCATCCCAATTTGAAAAGATATATTTTACAAAGACGTGTTGACTTCGAGGTTGCTCAGGAGTTCTGTAAGGAAATACATTATCATATCAATGATAAACATTATTATGCCATAGCCTTTGAAAATGTAGATGGTGGTATGGAAATCAGAAACAAATACTGCAAACGCAGTATCGGAAAGAAAACAATATCCGTAATAAAGCCCAACGGTGAATCACATTCAGAATGCTGCATATTTGAAGGTTTCTTTGATATGCTCACGTATGCAAGTATCAGAAAATGGATGATGGATATACAACTTTGTGTTGAAAACGACTGTGATTATATTGTTCTTAATTCAATCAGTAATATTAAAACTGCACTTCCATATCTCCAGGTATATGATGTAGTACACTGTTATCTTGACAACGATGCTGCCGGTATAGCTACAACAAAGAAAATCAAAGACGAATATTCAAACAAGGTAATTGATGAATCTGTCAGATACCCAAATTTCAAAGATCTAAACGATGTCATCAATGGAATAGTATAGGAGTAACAAAAATAATAAGTCTGTTCTATTAGTTTAAGGAGGTTCCCCACAAGAGAGCCTCCTTTTTTTGTGATGTTTTTATTCTAATAGTATGATTTTTACCAGAATATCATACTTCTAAACAAATGTATGTTAATACTGAAATGCAAATTGGCATATTTTTATCGGAATACCATAAAACTCATTTCCTTTGTCATGTTACAGGAGCAAATTGGTTTTCAATTTTATCTTCTGAGTATAAAATATATTTATAATAACACATTAAAATCAGATTGAGAATGCCAGGATTTGTAATATTCGTATTGGTCCTCACCTTTGTTTATGTGGTTTACTTTTCAGTAATGATTACCCTTGACCTTCATAGTAAGAAAGACGAAAAGAAAACGGATGAAGAGACCATTGATGTCAGCAGCATGGATAATGAAGAAGTGCCGGTTTCCGTGGAAGAACATAATGATGGTCCTGAAGGTAGTGACATGACATACACAGAGCAAGTAACAGACGACGGCCTTCGGGTAGTTATTCCAACAGGCAATAAGCAGAGCAACAGTTCCCCTCCTGAAGAGGAAGAGTCTAAATCCACTCAACAGACTACTACAAGTGCAGAACTCAATAAAGAAAACGAAGAAAACATGGAAGAAATAGAGGCAGTTCCTCAATACAGTTTCTATCCTGATGAGTTCATGCAAAATCTCAACGACAAACACAACAAAAGAAAAATAGAGAAAAGGAATGCAATCGATAAACTGTAAAATCAAACAACTGTTTTTTATTGCCTGTTTCGGCTTCATGTTCCTCCAGCCTCAGTCGGCATTTGCTAAATGCGGTGGTGTTGACTACAGCTGGGGTGCTGACGCATTGAGTAATGCCCATGATTTTACGGTCACAATGATGCTCTATGTCGTATATCTTCTTTATGCTATTGCATCCATAGTAGCAATTATAGGAGCTTTACAAATCTATATCAAAATGAATACCGGTGAAGGAGATGTGACCAAATCAATAATGATGCTGGTTGGAGCTTGCCTGTTTATGATTGGAGCAACTATCATTTTCCCTGCATTCTTTGGCTATAATATTGTATAAAAGTAAAAAATAAATAACCAAGCAAGTAAGGATAACGTGTCTAATTTTTTAACTGTAAAACAACAAAAAAATGAAGAAAATCAAGAATTTAACCAAAAGGATTTTCAATGCTAAACGTATTGGAACACTGGCCATGTTGCTCTTTTGCGGAGTAGCTGCCACTTATGCTCAGAATGCTGCAGGAGACTACACTGCCGGAACAAATGCACTGACTACAGTTACGGAAGAAATTGCAAAGTATGTTCCATACGTTGTGAAGCTTTGTTATGCCATAGCCGGTGTCGTTGCCGTTGTGGGTGCCATAAGCGTTTACATTGCAATGAACAATGAGGAGCAGGACGTCAAGAAGAAGATCATGATGGTTGTTGGTGCATGTATCTTCCTTGTAGCTGCTGCACAGGCTCTGCCTTTGTTTTTTGGTATCTAACTATTATCCAAGTAATATGGATTCATCATGACAAAGGAATCGGGCAATCATCAATACGTCAGCTATCCCATGTTTAAGGGGCTTCAGAAACCCCTTGAATTTATGGGATTCCAAGGCAGGTATATCACCTGGGCTGCAGCAACTGTAGGTGGAGGTATTCTCAGCTTTATCATAGTGTATTGCATCCTCGGATTTATTGCCGGACTCATCGTCCTTGCTGCAACTCTATGCACCGGTGCTGCACTTATCTTTTTCAAACAAAGGAAAGGATTACACACCAAGAAAGAGGAACATGGCGTATTCATCTATGCCAATGCACATAAGATGTAATCGGACAACATGATAAATGAGCAAGAGAGTTGGATTTTGAATAGTGTGTGGTTAGGCTCACCCTCCCGTTAGGATGAGCCTAACATAGTTTATACGACAACTCTCAGATTGTGAACGTAACTGATAAGTAATCGAATAATAAATTCAAAGAACAATGATTCTATACGTCATCTTAACATTTGTGGCAATCCTTATTGGTATGGCTATCTCAGTCATGGCTTTCGGTACTGGAGGGAAACGCAAGAAAATCTTCCAGAATATCTACTTCTCTTTGGAAGAGGTCAACGGTATCGGGGTGCTTTACACCAAGACCGGTGAATACTCGGCCATTCTGAAGATGGAAAACCCGGTACAGAAATATTCGGCAGACATTGACAGTTACTACGAGTTCAATCATCTCTTCACTGCCCTTGCACAGACTTTAGGTGATGGATATGCCATCCACAAACAAGATGTATTCATCCGCAAGAAGTTTCATGACGATAGTAATGATAATCATGAATTTCTGTCGGAATCATATTTCAACTATTTCACAGGTCGTACCTATACCGACTGTCAGAGCTACATGATTATTACTCAGGAAAACAAGAAGAGCAATCTTTTTTCATTTGACAGCAAGAAATGGCGTGATTTCATGGTAAAGATACGCAAGGTCAAAGACCAGTTGAGAGACTCCGGTGTGGATGCCCAATTTCTTGATGGCAATAAAGCCCGTGATTACGTAGACCGCTATTTCTCAATGAACTTCACGGACAAAAATTTGTCGATGAACAATTTCAAGGTAGATGACGAAGCTATTACCATGGGTGATAGAAGATGCAAGATATATAGTCTCGTGGATGTGGACTGCATCAACATCCCCTCTCTGGTACGTCCGTTTACAAACATTGAGGTGAACAATGTTTCCATGCCAGTAGACATGGTATCATTGTTAGACAGCATACCGTCAGCTGAGATGGTCGTGTATAACCAGATGCTCTTCATTCCCAACCAGAAAAAAGAGCTTTCTCTGCTTGAAAAGAAAAAAAACCGCCATGCAAGTATGCCCAATCCAAGCAACCAGATTGCCGTGGAGGACATTAAAAATGTACAGGATGTTATCGCAAGAGAAAACAAACAGTTGGTATATACCCATTTCAATCTTATCGTTGGAGTACCCATCGATACGGATATTCAGCGATGTACCAATCATCTGGAGAATCTCTTCAGCAAGTTGGGAATCCACATCAGCAAGCAATCGTACAATCAGTTGGAGCTTTTTGTCAATTCATTCCCCGGCAATTGCTATTCTACCAATCCCGAATACGACCGCTTCCTGACCCTTAGTGATGCAGCAACTTGCCTTATGTACAAGGAAAGGATTCAGCATAGCGAAGAAACACCGCTGAAAATATACTACACCGACAGACAGGGAGTGCCTGTTGCCATAGACATCAGTGGTAAGGAAGGTAAGAACAAGATTACAGATAACTCCAACTTCTTCTGTCTTGGTCCTTCGGGCAGTGGCAAAAGTTTCCACATGAACAGCGTGGTACGTCAGATGTGGGAGCAGAACACTGATGTTGTAATGGTTGATACAGGTAATTCATACGAGGGACTTTGCGAGTATGTAGGTGGCAAGTATATCAGCTATACCGAGGAGCATCCTATCACGATGAACCCTTTTGCTATCAAACATGAAGAGCTGAACATCGAGAAAATCGGTTTCTTGAAGAATCTGATTATGCTTATCTGGAAAGGCACCCAGGGAGTAGTTACCAAGACGGAAGACCGGCTTATTGAGCAAGTCATCAAAGAATACTTTGACGAGTATTTTGTGAACCGTCGTATTGAGAATCTCTCGTTTAACACCTTCTATGAATACAGTATTGTCCGCATTCCACAAATCATTGAAGAAAATAAACTTTCCGGCATTGACTTGGCAGCCTACAACTATCTATTGAAGGACTTCTACAAGGGTGGAAGCCATGAGGTGACGCTGAATGAGAACCTGGACACCAAACTGTTTGATGAGACCTTCATCGTGTTTGAAATCGACTCCATTAAGGATGACCCTCTTCTATTCCCTCTTGTTACGCTTATCATCATGGATGTATTCATCCAGAAGATGAGAATCAAGAAGAACCGTAAGGTACTGGTTATCGAAGAGGCATGGAAGGCTATCGCCTCTCCCATGATGGCCGAATATATCAAGTATCTCTACAAGACTGCCCGAAAGTTCTGGGCTTCTGTCGGTGTTGTAACGCAGGAAATACAGGATATTGTAGGAAGTCCTATTGTCAAGGAAGCTATCATCAATAACTCAGACGTGGTAATGCTGCTCGACCAGAGCAAATTCCGTGAGCGATTTGATGAGATTAAAGCCACGCTCGGTTTGACGGACGTTGATTGTAAGAAGATTTTCACTATCAACCGTCTGGAGAATAAGGAAGGACGAAGTTTCTTCCGTGAGGTCTTTATCCGACGTGGAAGTGTCGGGGCCGTATTTGGAGTTGAAGAGCCACGTGAATGCTACATGACTTACACTACAGAGCGAGCTGAAAAGGAAGCCTTGAAACTCTATAAAAGAGAGTTGAAGTGTGACCATCAGCATGCCATAGAAGCCTATTGCCGGGATTGGAGTCTTTCAGGAATAACCAAGTCTTTGGCCTTTGCACAAAAGGTGAACCAGGCTCAACATGTTCTTAATCTCAAAACAAAAACAGAAATGTAAGATTTGAAAATGAAACGCTATCTGATAATACAACTTCTATTTCTCTGTGCTATAGTGCCTGCTATGGCACAGTATTACAGTGTAAATTATGATACTCGCACTGTAGCGGAAATGTCGGCGGCTTTCGGTACAGAAGCTGCTACTGAGGCGTATTATGCTCAACAGATAGCCAAGATCAGGGAACATTATCAGGCAGCGGAAGTGGCTGCTGCAGGAATCTTCAGTTCCAAGTTCCTCGATCGCAGAGCTCTCACAAATCTGGGACTTTGGACCAGTGCAACAGAGAACTACTATTACCGCCGTATATACAACATGGTGTCTGCCAAAATTATGCCCAAAATATGGACTGTTGCCGGCATGATGCTTAAAAGTCCTCATAACACCCTCTATTGGGGTAGCTATCTCTATAAGATCTGTGATGAGGTAAAGACTTTGTGTTATCAGTTTGAGTCTATTGTTACCAATAGTACTTTGTCATTCAAGGACATCGTATTTCTTGAAATCAACCAGGAACTTGCAGCAATTCTGAAATTGTCAGAACTGGGCAATGTGGATTGGAATGTTCTGCTTGAAAGCTTCTCAAATATTGGTACAAACTTCACAAAGGAAAACCTGAAGCAAGACATAGATAACCTCTATGCGATGGGCGTTAGCCTTGCTTCAGCTGGAGCCGGCAATGCTGTAAGTTCCATTCTTGGAAACAGTTCCTTTAACGGAACCATCATGGACAAGACAAGCAGTGTCATTGAGATAGCCGAGAATGTGTACGACTTGTACGGCAATCTTTCCAAGAATGCCGGAAATACCTTATTACAGTTTATCGGTGGAGAGGAAGGCATCGCCAATCTCTTCTCTTTGTCGAATTACAACACAACGGCATGGATTACAGACTATGCCAATGAAGCATTCGGCCAGTACTACACACAAAGGTGGTATATCTACCGTGTAGATGCTGGTACAATTAAACTTTGCGACTATTATCCTCCTGAAGACAATAACTCAATTATCAACGGTAATCACTGGTACAGAATCAGCACTACAGATGAAAACTTTTATCCATCCTCCGCACAGCGTGAAGCCGCACTCCAAAACTCCGAGAATCATGCAGGATACAGTCGTTCACAGATAGCCAATCTGAATAAAGCCAATGATGGCTATACCTATAGCATCTCATATTATATGCTCGCATACAAGATTAATTCTTCAAAGAATGGATTGTATGCAAAAGCATACGCTTACGAGATTCATGCTACCAAAAGCTGGAATCGTAAGGAAGTAGTCTATGAAGACATATTTGATTCATACACTATGGACCTGAATACATTTAAGGCGGGTATGAACGCACGTCTATCTGAACTTAACGATAATGAAGAGGGCTATACCTATTATCTGGGAAGTGACCCAAAGAAATACTATCAGACTACCAATGCCCAGAAGATTTCAGGATGTGAGACAGCAACCATCAGCGTAACCTGTCATGACGGTGCCAAATTAGGAGAAGGTTCAACACAATACAAATGTTCTGATTGTGGAAGCAGTGTAAACAACCATACCAAGCAATGTTCTATGGCAACAAGTGTTTCCGAAGGAAGTATCAATATATCTGAAATAGACTCCAAGATAACGGAATTGAAAGGAAATATTGTCTCAGTACAATCAGAAATAACAGCACTGGAGGCAGAAAACGCAGAGCTCCTGAAAAAAATCCAGACAGCAAGCGTCGAGGATGCTGCAATATACAGACAGTCCTACAATGAGAACAAGGACAGAATATCAAGCCTAAAAGCTGAGATGAGCTCGTATGAGACAGAACTGTCACAGTATGAACAGGCAAAGCAGGAAGCTATCGACGGCGAGAATGCTGCCACGGATGACTACTACCGCATACCGGCTATCATGCAGGATTGTAAAACAGCCTATAATCTGTCGTGGAACGGTTCAGGTGCATGGGAAGGCAATACATTCGTTCGTACTGCATCCATGCCCAACATCAACGGTACCATAACCTTTAAAGCAACCATCTCCATAGCCAGGAAACCAAAATATTTTCTTTGGATTAAGATACACCGTGCTATCGTACAGATTTCATGGACGCTTACTACTGAGTACAGTGACACACAGGTTGTTGAAGTAGTCAATCTCGATCCGTCCAAATCGGATGCGGAAAAAGCCAACGAGGTCAATTCAAAATTATCAGAAGTGGCCAGAGAATTTCCGGATTGCACTCCTTCTGTGGAATATGCCAAAAGTAGTCCTGTAGAAGTCGATGATACCGGTGATACCTATCATCTGCTCTGGTCAAGCGACAGACTTGAAATAGCCCGTCAGATTGACACTAGACTCACCAATATCTATGCCGACCTTGTATCATTGGAAAAGATGATGCACTACAAACATTCCATCATAGATATGTTGAAAAGCGTAGTCCCGTATATCAACGATGACAGTGGCAGAAGATTGACACTCATTGAACAATGTAGAAAACGCTGGTTGCGTCAGGCAGCCTCCAGTGCTCACTCAGATACATACAATGGTAAATACGATGAAGATGAAAACGACCAGGAATAACATATTGCCGATTATTGTATGCCTTTTGGTATTGTTCCCGTTCACAGCCAAGGCTCAATATGGTTTTGATGTAGCTTCCATAGAAGCTTATATCAACGACCATAAAGAACAACGAAGTCTGCTGCTTGTTCGATCCACACTGGAGGCAAGCAACAAACTTCTGCATGAGTACAGCAGTGATGCCAATATCGGTTTCAAGGACATCAATAAAGAGCTTGACAGATACACCCGTGCGTTTGATATTATTGATATTCTGTATCAGTCTCTAAGGACAAGTCTCAATATCTATAACACCTACGAAAACATCAGTGACCGTGTGGGTGATTATAAAAACATGCTTGAAGACTTCAGAAGGAAGTGTCTGGACAGAGGAAACATTGTAAGCACAGATACCTTAATAATCACAGTCAATGCCGGGGCCTTGGCAAATATTACAGAAGAAGGAGACAATCTGTATCGTTCGGTCAGTGATTTAATCCTGTATGCAACCGGTGCGGCAGCCTGTTCAACTGCGGATCTTTATATCATTCTGATGAACATAAACAACTCACTCGACAATATCAGGACGCATCTGAACAGGGCATACTTTGAGACCTGGAGATACATTCAGGTACGCATCGGATATTGGAAAAGACAGGTTTATCGTGCAAAGACCAAGGAAGAGATTATTAATGATGCTTTTGGCCGGTGGAAAGTTGCGGGCTATTTAGGCTATTAAATAACAATTTAAAACTCAACAGATATGGTACATTCTATCAGTTATCGGACAACATTATGTTTATGTGCAATGCTGCTTTGTTTCAAAGCAGCTGCCCAGTCTTATGTGACATACAACCACGATGCTACAAAGATGAATCAGATTACAGTTCAGGAAATAGGTGTTGGCGGACTAACCCCTGCTTTCTACTACACCCTCTTTCATAACAGCTACCAGAAATCGGCAGCAAGTAAAAACAAGCTGAGCTTTAGGACACTGGCTGGTGTAGAATCATACCAACAGGTAGATTTAGCTGACAGCATTCAAGCGTCACTGACTCAGCGGGCAGAAATTGAAGCTCTCAATATTGCCGATAGACAGATTGATATTGCCTGGCTTGCAGAAGGCAGCAAAGTGAATAACAAGCTATCAGACTTTGAAAAGAATATCAACCGCATCATCAGTTCTGGAGGTACGGTAAATGATAAAACGCGATGGAACGAATACTACAATATGTTCAGGACAGCCATTAAAGAAACCCAGGACGCTTATATGCCAAACGCCCAAAGGAAAAGACAATACCTTGCGATATATGCTGATATAGAGCATCAGAATGAAATTCTCATAGCGTATCTGATTCAGTTAAGCAACAGGAACAAGACAGCTTCCTTGTTGGCCGCCCGCTTGAACAGACGAACTGATGTTGCTTCTCATGCAACCGAAGCATTTAGCCGTTGGCGAGAAGCCGGGCAACTAAATTCAGAAGGGCACAATTAACAGAGAATTATAACATAAAAGGAAACTAAAATCATGGCAGATTCAAATATACTCTCAGATTTCGGTATCAATATTCTTGAAGAAGAGATTGATGACGTGATTTTCCAGACAAACGAGTTCCTTACAGATGCCACATTCACAGGCTCACAAGGACCGTTCTGGTGGATTCTCCAAATGTGCATGGCTCTCGCTGCTCTGTTCTCTATTGTAGTGGCAGGAAATATAGCCTATAAGATGATGGTGAAGCACGAGCCTCTGGACGTTATGAAACTGTTCCGGCCATTAGCTATATCCGTTATTCTATGCTGGTGGTATCCACCTGCAGATACGGGTATAACTAACAGCGGAAGCAGTTGGTGCTTCCTTGACTTTCTTTCTTACATTCCTAACTGTATCGGTTCATATACTCATGACCTTTATCAGGCAGAATCCTTACAGATAGAAGATAAATTTGAGGAAGTTCAGGAACTCATTTATGTCAGGGACACTCTCTATACATCCTTGCAAGCTCAGGCTGACGTAGCACATTCAGGAACGTCCGATCCGAATCTTATTGAGTCCACGATGGAACAGACCGGTGTTGAAGAAGTGACCAACATGGAAAAGGACGCATCCAAACTATGGTTTACTTCACTAACTGCCGGTGCAGTGGTCGGACTGGATAAAATCATTATGCTCATCGCTCTGATAGTTTATCGCATCGGTTGGTGGGCAACCATCTACTGCCAGCAAATCCTGTTGGGGATGCTGACCATCTTCGGGCCGATACAGTGGGCATTCAGTCTTCTGCCCAAATGGGAAGGTGCCTGGGCAAAGTGGCTCATACGTTATCTGACCGTACACTTCTACGGAGCTATGCTGTACTTCGTTGGATTCTATGTACTGCTCCTATTTGACATTGTCCTGTGCATACAGGTAGAGAATCTGACTGCCATTACCGAAAGCGAACAGACCATGGCGGCCTATCTGCAGAACTCGTTCTTCTCAGCCGGCTATCTCATGGCCGCAAGTATTGTGGCACTGAAATGTCTCAACCTTGTACCTGATTTGGCCGCATGGATGATACCGGAAGGCGATACAGCATTCTCAACTCGAAACTTCGGTGAAGGAGTCGCACAGCAAGCCAAAGTATCAACCCAAGGCATGATTAGCAAAGTATTGTAAGCAATAAATCAATATGGAATATTATGGTAATTAAGAATCTTGAAAACAAAATCAAGCTGGTGCTGATTATATGTTCCCTTTTCCTTGCAGGCTGCATCATCATCTGCATCTCCAGCATTTGGACAGCCAGGACAATGGTCTCGGATGCCCATAAGAAAGTCTATGTTTTGGACGGCAATGTGCCTATTCTTGTTCATCGGAGCACAATGGACGAAACGCTTGACGTAGAAGCTAAGTCTCACATCGAGATGTTCCACCATTATCTTTATATTAGTTTTCCATTGGAATAGATGAGAACTGAAAAGAACTTAATATCATTATATATCAATACTTTATGCGATTTATTCAAAAAGATGATGAGTTCTTATTTTCGCTAAATCGGGTTAATTTTGTTACTTTGTTTGCTACTATTTTGTTACTTTGAAAAATAGTTTGTAGTTTTGCATCTGTAAAATGACCGTATAGTAACAAAATAGAGTTTTATGACCATACAGAAATCGCATATCACACTTAAATACAAGGAGATAGACAACGGGAAGAAGTCTGCCTACCTTGACTATTATAAGGACGGCAAACGCATCCGCGAAGCCCTCCACCTCTATTTGTTACCCGAAACATCTAAAAAGAATATCGCAGCTAACAAGCGGACGATGAAAGAAGCCGAAACTGCCCGTGCCGCCAGGGAAGATGAACTGCTTGCCGTGCGATTTGGTATAGAAACCAAAGAGCCGTCAGCCATGCGTATTGGAGAGGCCATTGACGAGTACGAGAAAATCATGCTCGATAAGGGCGATGCTTCTACCGCATGTAATATAAGAAGTATGAAAAAGGCTGTAGATGCTTATCGTGGATTAGATACGAAAGTGGTTGATATTGACGAAAGCTATTGTGACGGTTTGGTTGACTTCCTGCATAAGGACTACACCGCGCAATTCGGGAAAATTAGCATGTCATCTGCAAGAATATACATCTACCTTTTCAGTAGCACACTCAATCAGGCAGTAACGGATGGTGTGATAGGTGTTAATCCCCTCCGCTTCGTTAATATCCACGGTCGTATCACAAGGGAACGTCCGCTGAAAAAATTTCTGACCGTTGATGAAATACGCTCTTTAATGAATACCCCATGCCCTGTAATGGCAAGGCCGCAAGTCAAGCAGGCGTTTATGTTGAGCATCTTCACATACTTGTCTTTTGCTGATGTCCTCTCCCTCAAATGGAAAGACATAAAAACGGATAATGACAGAACGACAATCGAAATACATTCAAGAAAGTCATCCATACCGCTTACTTCCATATCAATGCGCTGGCTACCCGAAACTACGAACCATCGCGGACTTGTATTCAAAGGTCTGCCGAGAGATACTGAAATCAGAAACATACTATTGCAATGGGGAAAGAACGCCGGAATAGAACAACAGTTGAGTTTCAGGCTTGCGCAAAACACCTTTATATATCTGTTGCTCATCACTGGCACCGACATCGGAACTGTCAGTTGTATGCTCGGCCTTACGCCCAAGACGATGAAAGGATATATGAAAATGGTTGCCGCGAGTCATATTGAGGATAAGAAAGAAACAGTGGAAATCGAATAATCAACAAAAATATAACACCATGCCCAGACCGAAGAAAGTTATCAAGGCGAAAGAGCCTGTCCGCATCCGCTTCAAGGAATTGCAGAACGGAAACAAGTCCATCTATCTGGATATTTACCGCAACGGGAAGAGGACGTATGAGTTCCTTAAACTTTATATCGTGCCGGAGATTGACCCGGCAAGCCGCGCCATGAACCAACACAACATGGCTTTGGCGAACAAGATTAAGGCAGACCGTATCATAGAACTTACCAACAACGAAAAGGGAGTTTCAAACGCCACGTTGCGTGGCCGTATCAAGTTGTCGGAATTGCTCGGCCTCTATGCAAGATGGCTGGAGGACAACGGCAAAAAGTCATCCCTCCGTGGTGTCAATTCCATACGGAAAGCGACATACCAATTCCGTGGCGATGTTCCCATAAGGATGCTTGACAAGGATTATTGCTTGGCTTTTATGAATTTCCTGCGGAACGATTACAAGGCACGGACGAACCGTCCTATTTCTATGACCACCGCCTCCGGGTATGTCACTGTGCTTAGTGCCATGCTGAATTGGGCTGTGCGGAATGATTATCTTTCCGAAAATCCGTTCACGCACATTGCAGCAGCAGACCGCATCCACCGTCCCGAAAGTAAACGCGAGTTCCTGCAGATTGATGAACTGAAAAAGATGATTGCAACGGAATGTCCTACCCGTCCTGCCGTGAAGCAGGCTTTTCTATTCTCCTGTTATTGCGCCTTGCGCATTAGCGATGTTGTCGGTCTTACATGGGGCGACATTCACAAGGACGGCGACCAGTGGAGGGTGTTCACTGTAATGGAAAAGACCAACGACCCTATTTATCTTCCGTTATCCAAGCAAGCGATGAAGTGGCTGCCGGAGCGTGGCGATGCAAAGGACGAGGACAAAGTTTTCGACCTTCCGTCCGAAAGCCGCATCTGCATCATCCTTGACAAATGGGCAAAGGCGGCTGGGATAAACAAGCACGTGACCTACCATGTCAGCAGACACACCTTCGCTACCATGATGCTGACTTTGGATGTTGACATTTATACCACGAGCAAGCTGCTCGGCCACAAGAACATTTCCACCACGCAGATTTACGCGAAGATTATCGACCAGAAGAAAGACGAGGCAGTCAACCGCGTCAATGACATTTTCAAAGACTAATCCCTGTTGTATGCGATGAAACGATTGTCCGATAACTTTCTTACGATGCTATTGCCGCTTACGGTGTTAACCGCAACCGCATTCGGGGTGGTAGCCGCCGTTGCTTTCCGTATGGAAGCAACTACGGCTGCATTTGTCTTTACCGCCTTGTCAATAATCGGTTGGATTGGGCTGGTTGTAGAATTTTTCCTTTTGTACGACATCATCACAGACAAGTGGCTTTCAAAAGACCGCTCTGTTTTGACAGCCTCTTGGTTTGTGGTTTCACTGTTGATTGCCTTCATCCTCACGCCTGACAAACACATGGACTGGAGTACGTTCATCGTCATGACTTCACTCTTTGCCGTGCTTTTCCTGCTGCCCTGCATCATCGGCATGGCTTACGGGGAACGGATAAAGTCGTGGTTGCGCCAACGATGGAACAGGCTTGTTCCAGGCAAGCAACAGGCTGTTGACAAACAAGTGGAGAAGCAAATCGAGGCTGTGCTTTCAATACCTACGCCGCCAGTTGCGATGAAGCAGGAGGATGAAATCCGGCACTACGACCATCTTATTTCACAAGTTCAACCGGAACAGATAAAGAAGTTGCCAGAAGCATTGCAGACCAACGATGCGCTGTTCTTGCTCGTGCTGTTCCGGGAGGACGGCTATTTGGATGCGGACTTCCAGCCTCTGATGAAAAAGGAGGATGACGAAATCAACCAAACGCTCTATGCCTATATCGCCAACGCCCTATGCGCCGCACTCAAAATCAGGAAAGGCAAATGGGTAATCTTCGAGAAGTTCTGGCCGCTCAACAACGGCGCACAGTTGGCAAGCAACCTCAAAGCCGCATCCAAAGACAACCCGTCCGAACACCAAAGACATATTGCCAAGCTGTTGCGCAAGGCCACGCGACTGCGTCCGAGACTTGACACATACGACCTTGAAGAGTTCAAGAAACTCTAACCGCATACTTTTATAAGACCACTTTCTTGTTCCCGTCATTGCAAACCGATGGCGGGATTTTTGTGTCCGTCCGTGAACACCTTTATTTCTTTCCGCACTGATAGATTGCCATGTATGGATGATATGGGATTATGGAGTGTTTAGAGTTCCTTTATACATCGTTTTAGCCTTATTTATACTCGCATTTATAATCCGCAAAATGCCATTATAGTGTCATTTACATTGATTGCTATTGGAATTTGCCGCCATACCTTTGCATTGTCGCCACGACAAGGGCGCAGTCGATTATCAATTAAAAATATACGCACATGACAGAGCAACGAAAACTTTTAAGCACAAAGGAAGCGGCCGAGTATTGCGGCTTCAAGCTGTCCTACTTCCGCAAGCTAATGATGCGCCGGGTTATCCCGATGTACAAGCCGTGCGGCAAGTTGTGTTTTTTCAAGAAAGAGGATTTGGACGCTTTCCTTACAGGTGTCCGCATTTCATCCCAAGAGGAAATTGCGGAGGAAGCCGACCGCTATCTTGCAGGACGGAAGTAAACAACATTTTTAATTCACATCAAAAACAAATTGTATTATGGAACAACAGAACAAGAACATGGAACAGGCTGGCACAGTTACAGCTGTTCCGACCGTAAAGAAGAACGAGAGCCGTAAGCGTGAAGTTAGCGGCAAGGACGTACAGGCAATCCGCACATTCTTGGAGAGTGTTGGTATCTACGAAGCGGATGCACTGCGCGTGAGCATAGTCATCGCTGACGGCAAGGCAACGGCAGAAAGCATTTCGGCGGATGACCGCCTTGCGCTCAACCGCTATCTAAACAGCGGCACGGACAACGACAGGTTGACAGCGGACAACATACAGGGACATCGGTTGAACCGTGCGTTCGGATTGCTGGAGCGTGTGGCGGAGTTTTGCGACAAGCGGCAGTTGGTAACTGTCAACAAGGCATTGCTTTCCATTGCGGTGAACGCGACGGACATCAGCCGTGCCGTGTCGAGCCTTGACAAGCGGCCTGCACCCGGACAACCGTTTTCGGGCAACGCTAACAGCAACGGAGCAAACAAGTGACCGTGTGCTAAAGTTGGAAAGAAGTATGTTAGGTGTCTGTCCATGCAGTTTATTTTCTTCCCTTATTTCGGGACAGGACTTATTGACCGGCTGATGCGTGGCTTTCACCAAATACCTTTCTACTTATACGCAATTCAACTATTTCAAGCCGTGCAGGGTACAACAAAAAGCAAGTCGGTATTTCTATACAGATACCTGCATGGCTTCATTCCATTCAAATAAAAACAGTATCACATTTATAAAGTCATAGATTTTATGGACAAGAAAACATACAGGTTCATGTACCCGTCAGGAATTGCATCATTCTCTTTCAGCTTTTCCGACCATGCAATGCAATGGCTGTGCGGAACAACGACCGATGACAACGGCAGGGAGACAGGCAACTTTGTTCTGTTTGGCGACCTGTTGGCAAGAATGGCGGTTGCCGCCGGAGAGAGCAAAGGCTTCCGCAGGACACTCATGCTTTCCGCTGGTCAGGCACAGTATTCCGAGGAACAGCTTTCATCGCAATGGAGCATGGGTAGGAAGCGCATACGCAACCTGCTTGCCATGCTTACGGATATGGGGCTTATCGACACTTGCCGTTCAAAGGTTGCATCAGTGATGACATTTCCGTGCCTTTTGAAATGGGAAACAGCGGGAAACGGCATCATAAAAAACCCTTTTATTCCTTACGAGCAGAGGGAAAAATAAGAGCCATCAGAAGCCGAGCCGATAGCAGCATAGTGCAAACGACACCTCCCGTTGTTCCATTCTCCGGCATTTCTACTGGCACAAGTCTGTACTGGTTGTGGCAAGCGGACGGCTGGAATGGCATGGAGCAGTAGCGTTCAGTTGCGAGATATGCCGAGGTATTACCGCCTCCGGACGGTATTACCACGACACTCTCGCAACGGCTTGGCAGGCCGTTGTCCTTGCCGCTCGCAGGCTCGCACCATCCCTTTTGTAGATACCGTATTATTCCA
The DNA here is from genome assembly GCF_024733815.1 of Bacteroides sp. ET336. Classification (NCBI taxonomy): domain Bacteria; kingdom Pseudomonadati; phylum Bacteroidota; class Bacteroidia; order Bacteroidales; family Bacteroidaceae; genus Bacteroides; species Bacteroides sp. ET336. Next base: position 3,601 of record NZ_JANRHK010000011.1, on the reverse strand, counting down.
TTTTAAGAACTTTTGTTTATGGCATATGAAGAAGATACTTCCAAGCAGCAATCCGAACAGGAAAAGCCTGTTGTAAAGCGTGACAAGGTGGTGGTCACCAAAGTCACGGAACAGGAGCTTGCACAAATCAAAAGTACCGCTGACCAGTGCGGCATGACACGCAGCGATTTCATCCGTGCGAGGGCACTCGGCTACAAGCCACGGCAAAGGCTTTCCGACAAGGAATTGGACGGATTGCGGCAACTTGCGGCTTGCCGCACTGACATGGTGAACTTCGCCAACGCCCTGCACGGACTGACCGACAACGAGAAGATACGCCTTTTCCGGCACCAGCCGACCATGCTTGACTGGTACGAGAAAGTGGCGTATGTCACAGACCGTGTCACCGATTTCTTGCAGTCCGCACAGACGGCCAACAGCTATCCGGCAGGGACAACAAACGAAAAAGCGAAGGAGGACGGCGCATGATAGCCAAGGCTAAAGCCGTAGCCCACGGCATAAGGGCGATGCTGTATGTGTCGGGAGAATCGAGGAACAAGAAGCATCCCGAAAGGATTACCCGTATCTGTGACAACTTCATGCAGCAAGGAATGGATGCGACAGGCATTTTTACGGAAATGAAGTTCGCTACAATGAACCATCCGAACATCAAGAACAATGTCATCCGCATGGAGATAAGCCCGGCGATGGAACATACCGAAAATTTCACTTTGGACGATTGGCGGAAACTGTGGCAGGACTTCGCAGCCGCTTTCGACATTCAGGAAATCCGCAACAAGGACGGCAAGGTAATTTCTGAGCAAACAAACATATCGGGCAGCAAGTCCTCCGTGTGGCTGCATGAGGAATCCGACAGTGGCATACCGCATCTTCATGCCATCGTCAGCCGCGTGGACGAGGACGGGAACATCAACAACGACCACGCCATCCACCTCCGCGCACAACGGGCGGCTGAAATGATTGCCCGGCAAAGGGGATGGACTACGGCGCAGCACATACACGAGACCAACATCCCCAAAGTCAGTGCCGACTGCATGGAGGCCTTGTGCGAACTTGATAAGTGGTCATGGGACGGCTACCAAGAAAGGCTTGCCGCCAAAGGCTATGACTTATATTTGCGCAAGGACAAGAAAGATGTCATTCGTGGTTATGTGCTTCTTAAAGGTAACACGAAATTCAAGGCTTCGGAACTCGGAAAAGGGCGCAACCTGACTGCATCCCGTATCAGGCAGACATGGGAGAAACTGCATCTTGAACAGACGAAGCAATCCCGTCCGACACCCAAACCAACCGCCAAACCGACATCGAAACCACCCGCGCCCAATGTTACGAAGCAAAAGCCACAGCCTGTTATACGGCAGAGCAATCAGGTTTACGAGGACTACACGACCTATAAGCCGAACAGCCAGCCCACGGAGTTTGAGCACGACGGAAAGACCTACAAGCGTTATTTCCCGGACAAGGTGCTTGCCTTCTTCAATGACGAGTTCGACCATCGGGAGCTGGCCAACTGGCAGGACTTGCAGAACTTGGCGATGGCTTACTTTACCCTTATAGCGTCACCATATGAGGTGACATCGGGCGGAGGTGGCGGCGGTTCGCAGTCCGACCTCAAATGGGGGCGCGACCCGGAGGAAGACGAGATTGAATTTGCCCGTCGTTGTGCGCGTGAGGTTTCGCACAGGCTCGGCACACAGAAGAAAACAGGAATAAAACGTAAATGACAACGAATTAAAAACAGCTACAATAATGAAACAACTCGATACTGCCGCACTGCGTGAGCGGCTTGCCAATTATACGCCCGAAGAAGAATTGAAGCAGGATATGCAGGAGCTTGATGGACTGCTTCAGGAAGTCAACTGCCAAATGGTTGAGCTTCGCAATCTGCTGAATGAAATCCATGCCCTGAAGGAAGAACTGCATGCCATACACGGCAGCTTGAAGCATACCGTCCAACGTGAACGTACTGCTTTCAATGCTTTGGTTGCGGCAAAGGACAGTGCGGACAACATCGTGGACGGCATCAGCCGCGCCATTGTCAAGGCGGAACAGCACACAGTCATTCGTGCTAAAGTAGATGACAGTGAATTGGCAAAGTTAAACCAATGTTCAGTCAATCACATCAAGGCAGAGAAGAAACTCTTGAAGGAACATTGTAAAGAGTTAGCCAAGCACCTTCAAAAGGATGAAGGTATTTGGATTCCCAACCGATGGATCACAATACTGACTATCGTTTATATCATATGTTATTTAGCTATTCTGTTATGGGCATTAGTGAAAGAATGAAATGAAACAGATGGAAGTTAAATTGGACAGAAACCATAATATTAATGTATGACAACAACAGTAAAAATAAAATTTCGCCCGTCAACGGTCGTAGGCCGACCGGGTACAATCGTCTATCTTGTCACTCACCGCCGTATTGTAAGACAAATTACGACTGACTACAAATTATATCCTCATGAATGGGATGAGAGTAAATCTACAGTTATAGCAATAAACAATGAAAATATTAGTAACGAGCGCAAGGAAGTCATTACGTTTGTTGATATGAAATTGCGTCATGATATGGATAGTTTAAAAATGGTTATTCAGAATCTGGACAGTAAAAAAATAGCATATACATCCGATAACGTGGTAACTGCTTTCCATGAACTTATGAGAACCCATTCGTTTAAATCCTTCATGGAAAACACCATATTCAGATTAAAACGATTGGGCAAAGAACGGACATCGGAAACCTACACATCAACATTGGCCAGTTTTATGCGTTTTCGTAAGGGCAGAGACCTCCTGTTTGAAGAAATGACTTCCGACCTTATGATGGAATATGAAGCTTGGTTGAAATCAAATGGAGTGAGAAGGAACACTGTTTCATTCTATAACCGCATACTCCGTGCCGTGTACAACCGTGCCGTGGAACAAGAACTCACGTCGCAACGTTATCCGTTCAAACATGTATATACCGGAATAGACAAAACTGTAAAACGTGCAATCCCATTAAAGGATATAAAACGCATCAAGGAATTGGATTTGTCATTAAGACCGAGCTTGGATTTCGCAAGAGATTTGTTTATGTTCTCATTCTATACACGTGGAATGTCATTTGTCGATATGGCTTATCTGAAAAAGACAGACCTTCGAGACGGCATTCTAACATATGTCAGACGGAAAACTAAACAGACGTTGCTTGTCAAATGGGAAAAATGTATGCAGAAGATACTTGACAAGCATCCAACGGGAGATTCGGAATACATATTGCCCATAATACGAGACCGAAATAACGAACGTCGACAATACCGCAATATGCTACGCCTAGTGAACAACAACTTAAAAAAGATTTCAACGTTAGCTGGATTACATACGAACCTTACAATGTATGTCAGCAGGCATTCGTGGGCCAGTGTAGCCAAAGACCAAAACATTCCTTTATCGGTCATCAGCGAAGGAATGGGACATGATTCGGAAAACACGACGCTGATTTATCTCACTTCATTGGATACATCAAGAGTTGATATGGCGAATGAATTGATATTGGGAAAGTTGTAGAGAATTAGCATTTGGATTGTTAAGCAAAACAGGAGTTCTCTCCATAGGAGAG
>NZ_JANRHK010000010.1:0-118485 GCF_024733815.1 Bacteroides sp. ET336 | reverse complement strand
AGACTTCAATAAAATGTGCATGAAAAAATAGCTAATAGAGATATTGTTCTGGAATATAAAATCCTCTAAAAACTAAAGTAGAGTGAATTTCTGAAATATTTTGTATTGTGTAATATATAAGTTTAAGTATTTCTTTTGTTTTTATTTTTTGAATTTTGTTCTTGGCGATATATAAAAACAAATAATTCTCAGAAATTAATGTAGGAATCAGTTGGCTAAAAAAATATTTCTATTGGTGAAAACTTAGCGACCAATTATAGTGTTGAACTGATAGCTTACTGCAAAGCTTGAAAACTGTAGGTTAGATGTTCATTCCCATATTGTAGGCCTCCGTAAGCTTTTCGTTGCCCTCGATTGTACGTGGAGCATCTACACCTCCACAGAATAAAGTTCCTGCAAGACGGCTCTCAGGATAACAGTCAATCCATCCTGTCAGACCACTTATTGCACGTTGCGGAGTTTCCGGTTCGGTTTCAGCGGCTGTTGTAAGCATATATACGTCGCGGAATTTGTAATCCAGATTGTACATGGCATTCATGCGGTCAATCAGAACTTTCATCTGTCCGCTCATCTCATAGTAGTAGATAGGTGTGGCCCATACTATGACATCAGCATTAAGAACTTTCTGCATTATGTCATTTACGTCGTCGTTGATTACGCATTTGCCTAATTTCTGACATGCCAGACATCCTCGGCAGAATCGGATATCCTTGTTGATGAGTGAAATCTTTTCTACTTCGTTTCCTGATTTCAGTGCTCCTTCGATAAACTTGTCTGCCATCATGTCGCTGTTGGAACCGGCACGCAGACTTGTAGAAATAACAATAACTTTCTTCATATATCTTACATCATTAACATTATTCTGCCGGCTTCCTTCGTGAATATCTCTGGGAAACGGCAAATAATGGCATAAACTTGTTTGCTTGTTACTGGTTGGTTGTCTTTTCGTATATGTAATCCCGAGCGGTTTATAGCTTCTGCTATCTGATCGGTAGTCATACCACCTTTCCGTTTTGTCAATATATATACGATGGCCTCCTCAATCTTCATAATGCGTCTAGTCCCCACATGTCGTTTAGCATTGAGATGGCTGAATGTGAACGGAACACTTTCTCACGGAAAGAGATTATACCGTCTTTTGAAACCTTGTCCTCGAATGAATTGACCAGAAAATCAGCTTCAAGCAGAATGCGATGGTCTATGGATATAACATCCGTGTATGTGTGATGGTGGGCTATCAGCCAGCATATTCTTTCTCTTTGACTTTCATTGAAACCGGACACTTCTTTCAGAATCTTTCTGGCTTCATCCGGACCAAGTTCCTCCTGATGTTTTCCGCAGCAGTTTCCAAATCTCGCTTCAGCAGCATGAATACCTATGTCATGGAGAATGGCTGCGGCTTCAAGAACAAAAAGTTCATCCGCTCCAAGTCCTTCTTCGATACCTATAGTACGTGCGAAATTATGTACTTTTACCAGATGCTGAATACGTGGTACGTCTCCACAATCATATTTTATCATTGCCCTCATCAGACGGGCCAAAGTAGTTTGTTCTGTCATAATATTACTAATTTTTGAAATAAATAATCTGTATTGGATATCTGTGTCATTATCGTTTTGTAACTGTAATCATGAATGTTACAGCTACGATAGCGATGGATATTCCTAAAATAATGTTTGTAGTAAGCGGCTCATCAAACATAAAAGTGCCAACTACGATTGCTGTTATAGGTTCGAATACACCGAGAACAGATGCCTTTGTCGCACCGATGTTGCGTGAGGCGATGGCTAAAGTAGCAGTCGAAACAATTGTCGGCAGAATTGCCAGGCCTATAAGGTTGAACCAGTCTGTCCATGCAGTGATTCCTGCTGTTATAGCGATACCGGAGAATATGATTTTTCCAATGAATACAATCGCCCCCACTGTAAGAGTATAGAATGTAAGTAATGTATTTGAAATTCCTGCAATCGCCTTATTACGGTTGATTATGATGATGAAAAGTGCGTAAACCAATGCAGATGCTATAGAAAGCAGTATGCCTATAGGGTTAATAGTCTGTGTGCCGTCACTTTGTGCCATAATGACTACTCCTCCAAATGTGGCTATAATGGCAAGCCATACCGGCCATGACGGAACTACCTTCAAGAATACCATTATGATTGCCACAAGAACAGGGTAGAGAAATACAAGTGTGGTAGCCAGTCCTGACGCAATATATTCGTATGCCTCGAAGAGGAATACACTGCTCGATGTGTAAAGTAGTCCGAGAATAAATAATATACCAATCTGCTTACATGAAATTTTGAAGCTTTGTTTACGTATCATCAGGAATAAACCTAGAATAAGAACCGCAAAAAAGTATCTGAAGAAAAGTATAGATTCTGTTGCGGTACCGTTTTTCATCAGTGGAACCGCGAACAATGGATTTAATCCGTAGGTTATACCGGTAATAATTCCTGCCGGATAGCCTATAATGGCATTTTTGCTTAGTTTCTTCATGTGTTGGTTATATGTAATTGTTATTGGGGTGCAAAATTAATCAATCATATATCTGTAAACAAATTATTTTCTGTAAATGTATTTTGCCAAACCGTAGATGTACCTTCTGAATCCGGGACGGTATCTAAGCAGACGTTCGAACCATTTCAGATGATGGCTTGTAATACGTACGGCCCATCCTACATAGTACATTGCGAATAATGTACCTACTCCAATGATGTGCCATTGCCATTTTCCGAAGAATATATAGCAGAAGATAATGCCGAGAAGAACTAGTGAGATATCTACCGCTATCTTAATCTTTGGAAACTCGATACCGGTTACTTTGCTGATGGCTACAGGAAAACCTTCGCCAGGCATGGTTACACTGCCGCATCTGACCTCAAGTGCGACACCTATAGCCAGAATCATGCATCCGGCGAATTGTGATATGGCTTTTTCAAAAAAAGCTGTTGGTTGCAACCATGAAATAATATGCATGTTCAAGTCTATCAGCATGCCGAATACGAATCCTACCAACAACTGAAACAGTTGAACCGGATCGAACTGTCGTCGGAGTACTCCCACTTGTCCAACTACCAGTAGGGCGTTCATTATGAAAGTATATTGTCCGATTGTAAGTGCCGGAGTAAGCCCGTCTGTTCCGGCATCATGAAATGCATATGGCAGAACGCTGATAACACTGGCTCCTAACATACTTTTTACGCAAAGGGAAATTCCTAGAGTCATTATGTACAAGGCTATAAAAAGAAGTACATGTTGCCAAACAAAGGATATAATTTTATCTTTTCTCGTCATTTTAAATATATTTTTATTACTTGAAAAATTCGTGTGCAAAAGTACTAAAAGCCTATAAATGGTGAATATAAAAACAGCAAATAGTTCCTATGTTTAAAATCGGAAGTGACGGATAACATAAGATAGCACTAAAAAAGCTATACCATTATAGTTAACTTTGTATATAAGAGAAAAACAATATTAACCAATAACGATATAGCTTATGAAGTGTGTACAAAGTAACAAATTAGATTTTAGTGGACAAAATATTTACGTAGGAATTGATGTCCACTTGAAAAGTTGGTCGGTTGCAATTTTGTCAGAGCACAGTGTTCTGAAGCGATTCAGCCAAAGTCCCGAACCGGAAGCGTTGCACAAGTATCTTGTCAGCAATTATCCTGGAGCCAATTACTTCTCTGTTTATGAAGCCGGCTTCTGCGGCTTTTGGATACACGAGAGACTGACAGATTTGGGCATAACCAACATAGTAGTCAATCCTGCCGATGTACCGACTATGAGTAAGGAAAAACTTCGCAAGACAGATGCCGTTGACTGCAACAAGCTGGCTCGTGAATTACGTTCCGGTTCATTGGTTGGAATATACGTTCCCGGAGTGGAAACTCTGGAACTTCGTTCTTTGATAAGGATGAGAAACCTGATAGTAAAAGACAGCACCCGTGCGAAGAACCGCATCAAGTCTCTTCTTCGTTTTCATGGCGTAGAGATACCGGAAGAGTTTACCCGCTGCTCCGTTGGCTGTTGGTCCAAACGCTTCCTTTCCTGGTTACAGGCTCTTGAATTGTCTACAGAATATGGCAAGAAGACACTTGAACTTCATCTTGAGCAGTTCATCCGTCTTCGTAAGATGCTTCTGCAGGAGACACGTGCCATCCGTGAGATTTCACGTAAAACTCCTTTTGAGAAGCCGATACGCCTTCTGACTTCTGTTCCCGGAATAGGCGTTACTACAGCTGCCACCCTGATGGTTGAGCTTGATGATATAGTGCGTTTTAAGAATGCTGACCATCTGGCTTCTTTCATCGGTCTGGTACCAATGTGCCATTCGAGCGGTGAAAGTAACGGCACAGGGGATATAACTATACGCCGACATTTTATGCTTCGGTGTCTTTTGATTGAAGCTGCATGGATTGCAATCCGTAAGGATCCTGCAATGACTGTATCCTATACGGAATACCGTAAACGTATGAATCCACAGAAATCAATTGTAAAGATAGCCAGACGGCTTGTAAACAGAATATACTATGTACTCAAACATGAAAAGGAATATATACCGTGTGTTGTCAAATGATACAGAATCCTATAAGGTAAAACAGCTTTCTTTTGAGGGAAATACTATCATATTTATGCGGCTTTGAAGTCCGCTCAAAATAGTTTGTAGCCCTCATTAATGGTTTGACTGATAAAGGAACTTGCAGCCCCTTATGCGGTGTCTGCTGTGGAAAGTTTGTTTTACCATAGGATTATGGTTAGGTTTTCTTAGCCATATCAGACGATATCAGTAATACAAAAAGAGAGGCGTGTGACCGCCTCCCCAAGTAGCATTACTGCGTACCGTCAGGATGCTTATTGCTGGTAGGTTGCTCCTCAGCAGAGCCTACTTCCTCTTAACATCCTGATACAAAGGTATAAAACTAAAGTTAATTATTAATGAATTATCCAACTTTGTTTGGATTTTAAATGGAAAAAAAGATATGAAAAAAAACTTTGCCGGTGAATACTCAAATACGATAATCCGTATCTTTGCACGACTTTTAAAGGTAAGAAGAAAACAATGGATGCAATCGTTACACAGATGATTATTCTGTTTATTTTGGTAATCATCGGTTATTATCTGAGTAAGAAAAAAATGATGGATGCGGATTTTGACCGCAAACTTTCTGGACTGGTTATCAATGTGACTTGTCCGAGTCTGATACTTTCGTCGGTGATGGGTGACACACTCCCTGCTAAGGAAAAGATTCTTCCTTTGCTCGTGGTAGGTTTTGCTACATATGTTATTCTCATTGGACTGGCTTTTCTGCTTCCACGCTATTTGCCTGTCAAATCATCCGACCGAGGCATTTATAGTTTTATGCTGGCATTTGGTAATGTAGGTTTTATAGGATATCCTATTGTGGCTTCAATTTTCGGAGCCAGTGCGGTATTCTATGCAAGTATTCTTAATTTTCCAAGTACTCTATTGATATTTGTGTTCGGGACATTGTTCATATCCGGCGGTCAGGGAAAAATGCGTTTTGACTGGCGTACTCTCTATTGTCCTGCCATGATTGCATCATATCTTTCTATTCTGATTGTGGTAACCGGCTGGGTACCACCACGTGTAATCAGCACTCCATTCATACTGCTTGGAAATGTGACTGTACCTGCAGCATTACTCATTATAGGCTCGTCAATTGCGCGTGTGCCTGTCCGTCGTATGTTTGGCAATACGGCTATTTACATTATGTCTGTTCTGCGTCTGATGCTTGTTCCGCTTCTAATTCTGTATTTATCGCGTCTATGTAGAATAGACGAAACCATAGCCAATATAAATGTTGTGCTTGCAGCTATGCCTGTTGCTTCGTATGGCACCTTGTTTTGTATCCAGTATCAGAAAGGGGAAGTAATTATGGCAGAAGGCACATTTCTTACGACCTTACTCTCAGTGCTGAGTATTCCGCTGCTGACGATGTTTCTGTAGGTGTAAACTAAACTTCTCAAATACAAAATATTTCATCTGCAAAATTTATCTTGTCCGTAATTCCATATGTATAGATTTAGGTTGTCAATGTAAAATTAGAACATTTTATTTGATACTTTGTTACTCGTTCTACTGCTAGTAACAAATCATTAACCCAATATACAAACAAAAGAAAAAACAGCAAATAAAAAAATAAATATTTGCTGTCTTTTTTATGCCTTTATATTAGTGTGATTAATTACTTTTTCTTATTTGTTTTCAGTAACAAAATAAGGCTTCACTTTCCGATGCAGTATGTGTATATCGTTGATTATCAATAGTATAGCACTCTAGAAGGTACAACCAGCAGGTTGGCAAGTATCTGAGAATGTGTAAGTTAGTGATTTTTAGCACCATTCTCGGCTTGTACCTCCATTTTGGAAAGTAAAAGTAAGTGTAATTTCTTGAATATCAAAATGTGCGGTACAAAAACTTGTGAAAAATGGCGTTTTTTGATGAGAAAAGGTACAAAATGGCTCTGAAACCGAGCGGGACATTATGATTATTTTGCGAAGTATTCAGTCTTCAATCAATAGGCATAAATCGGGTCCTGAAACGAGATTTCACCAGCCTTATTATCCAATATATCATTCTTGATAAGGACTGCATTTGAACGGAATATTGAGGTTGTTGAAGAGATTTGATAGCGATGCATCACTTCGGTCGAACTGATGGCCTTTTCGCCGGCAATAAGAGCTTTAAATAGTTCAATTGCTGAGTGGTCAGTGTTTCGGTGATTGTTACAAACAACAGACCTATGTGACAGCAGTCGCTATTTTTAAGATTGCCTTAGTAGTAATATTCTGAATAGAAAAGGAAGTATTATTTCTTTTACTATTCAAATTATTGCTATATTTGCAGTATGGATAGAAAATTAACTGAAATAGGAACCATTCCAGTAACGACTTCAATCATTGAATCGTTGTATCCGGAACTTAAGTCTGCTGACAAGAAAGTAACCTGGCTCGAAAAGCAAGGGATTATCATCAGATTGAAGCGAGGACTTTATGTGATCAACCCAGAACATTCAGGAAAGACTTTATCGAGTGAGTTGATTGCCAATCATCTCTATGCACCTTCGTATATTTCAATGTCTACTGCACTACGATATTATGGACTTATCCCCGAGGCTGTATATGTTCATCAATCAATGACGGTAAAGCACTCGCGTAGCTTTCAAACTCCGGTCGGCTGTTATGACTACAAACATATCTCAAAAATGGTATTTCCAATAGGAGTAAGGAGTATGTATAAGGATAATTATGCTTTTCTTATTGCATCACCGGAAAAGGCTTTGTGTGATTTGATTGCCAATTCCTCAAAAGTCATTCTTCGCTATATGAAGGATGTAGAGATATATCTTAAGCAGGATATTCGTATGGATATGGATGAGTTCCATAAGATGGACGCAACTATATTTGAAGATTATATCAATGTGGGCAAAAAGGCTGATTCAATTTCGACACTTTTAAAATTCTTAAGACGATGAAAAATGAAATATTCGACAATATGCTCTCCCGTTATGACCTGACGACGGAGCAACATAAGAGAAACGCCATATTTGAAGTTAACCAACAAATGATACTTGCAGGCCTATATGCTGGAGGTTTCTTTGAGTCGGCTGCGTTCTATGGCGGAACTTGCCTGAGAATCTTTCATGGTTTGCAGCGTTTCAGTGAGGATATGGATTTTTCACTGCTTACGCAAGATGACAAGTTCGATTTTACGAAATACTTCCCTGCTATCATTGACGCCTTTGCAATGGTAGGTCGTGAGGTTGAAATAAAGAAAAAAGACAAGAGGAATTTCGGAAAGGTCGAATCGGCATTTCTTAAAGATAATACCGATGTGTATGATGTGACTTTCCAAACAGAGAAATCTATAAAGATAAAGATAGAAGTAGATACTTGCCCACCGTTGAACTTCAAGACGGAACAGAAGCTATTGCTTCAGCCATATTCATTTATGACCCGTTGTTTTACACTTCCCGACTTGTTTGCAGGCAAGATGCACGCCTTAGTATATCGTGCGTGGAAGAACAGAGTAAAAGGTCGTGATTGGTACGACTTTGAATGGTATGTACGCCATAATATTCCACTTGATTTTGCTCATTTGGCAGAACGATGCAAGCAGTTCAACAATGAGAATATCACTCCAGAGTTATTCAAGGAGAAACTCATTGAGCGTCTCTCTTCAGCTGATATAAAACAAGTGAAAGAAGATGTATTGCCTTTCATGCGCAATCCAAAGGAACTTGATATTTGGTCAAATGATTATTTCGTGCAGTTGGCAGGGATGGTAAGAATTGAATAATACAACATTAAGCTTTCTCCAAGAAATAACTACTAAAGTATTTATAGCTTTAGTAAGCCTGCACCTTTTCTTATTGGCGAAAGCAATCCAAGTACGGTTACACTTTTCCATAGTTTTATTATTTTGCAAAATATTCAGTCTTTAACCAATAGGCATAAATCGGATCCTGGAATGAGATTTCGCCGGCCTTATTATCCAATATGTCATTCTTGATAAGGGCAGCCTTTGAACGGGATATTGAGGTTGTTGAAGAGATTTGATAGCGATGCATCACTTCAGTCGAACTGATGGCCTTTTCGCCGGCTATAAGGGCTTTAAGATAATTCAGTTGCTGTGTGGTAAGTGTTTCGGTGATTGTTACAAACAACAGACTTAACTGCTCTACCAATGCCGTGTGTGCCTCGCTCACAATCTCAACGGTACATACATCCTTTGTTCTGAGCCATGAAAGCTGTGGCAACTGCTGTGCGTAGTATGGATGGCTGTCTACAAGCTTCGCAATCAAATGGCTTGCTTCATCGTTTATATTTTTGCCGGTATCAGCGAAACGACTCTTGAAAAATTCCACAAGGCAAGGTGTCTCAATCTTATTGAGAAACATCAGGGTGCCGAACTTGTAGAATGGTTTGGATGAGTCGGTAAACACTTCCATCATCATGTGGCGCTTGCTGCCATAGAGACAATAGGCCACACTCTGGTGCAGCTGCCAATGTGAACGCAACTTTTTCTGGAAATAGTCTGGGTCTGTAAATTCCGAGATATTTTGGAACTCATCTACGCAAATCACGATTTTCAGGCCCTTCTTCCTGGCAATCTTTTCGGCAAGATCGAGCACTTCGTCGGGATTACGCTTTACCTCCTCCCAATCAAAATCGATTGAAACCTCGTTCGTTGAGTCTGTAACGATTGAAATCTTGGGAACAAGATGCGAAAAGAAACTCTTCGCACTCTCGATTGCTTCCTCCCATTTTGTGGAAGTGGCGGCAATTACTTTTTGGGCGAGCAGCGAATAGAAATACTCCTCGCTACACACATTGAAAAGATCGATATGACAGATTCGGAGGTTGCTGTTCTGCGCCATCGCTAATTTTGCGGCTTTATTTACAAGCGAACTTTTACCCCAGCTACGAGGAGAGATAATAATGGTATTGATTAACGATGTGAAGTACTGGACCAAGTAAGTCGTTTCTTTTTCACGATCACAAAAATCTTTTCCAGTAGCGATTATTCCATAAATAAAAGGAACTTCCATATCACTCTATTTTTGATTGTAGTGCTAATATAGCACAAAAATGTAACTACAAAAAGTGTATATACATTTATTGTAGTATTTTGCTGATTGGTGTTGTCTATACATCAATATCAGGATAAAAGTTGTACAATCATAATGAGTTTCGCTTTCCAGTAAGAAACAATATATTGTTTGTTATAGGTGAAATACAAACCCTACGAATAATATAATAGCATTTAATGTCTTAACGTCCAATGATGTGGTCAAGCAGATTACGGTAAGAGTAAATTCGAAAATTTATTCCTGTAACACATCATAAAATAAAGTAAAACCGCTAAATTTGTATATTATATGATAGGTTGAACTATGATAAAAAAATACGATGGGTACCAAGTTGCCAAGAAAACTGGAGCAGAAGATGTAGATTGTGGGTAGGTTCACAACAAGAGTAAATTAGTGAAATTATCAACTTAAGAATAGAAATATGAAATATAAAAAAAGCCTTTTAGATAGTTTTTTAGAGCAACGGATAAACGATAATGCAAAAGAGTTAAAGCATACACTCAATGAAACATTGGAAATGGAACAAAATTGTCTCGAACAAATACGTCAAAGTATAAGTCATTGCAAGGATAATATTGCTGCTTGTGAAAAACAAATAAAAAAATGCAGTCCGGCTTCTTTGGCTATCCTCGAAACAAAGAAATCTGCATTTAAAGACAATCTACTCATATGGAATACAATGGGGCATATTCAAATGGCCAGTATTGAAATGAAAGAATATTTGAAGCGATTGTCTGTTGACGGTATTGATGAATGGGAACAGCGAGATGTTATTAAATCAGTATATACGGCGATATATGAAACTTCAAAAAAGTTGGTTGATGCTACTGCCGAGATTTTCAAATTTATCAAACGTTGTTTTCCGAATTATGACTATAGAATATTTACTGATGTACGAAAAGAACTTACTAAATTTAGAGAGTCGAATGCTTCTGAATTAACTCGCGTTAGAAATACGATAGATGCTCATAGAGATGTGGAAGTAAGTGTTCAAATTGAAGTTATAGAAGGATTGCATTTAGCTAATGCCGTGCAATTAATTGTTGAGTACGAAGGTATTATTAATAAACGGGGTAACGAAACAAGTCCGATTAAAGAATTGGGGTTAAAAAGATTACAAGCATGCTTCTAATTTCGAAGATACATGCTGAATACAAAAAATATGCTGTAATGCATTATAAAATAAAAAAGATTATTATATGATATATTGAGCTATGACAAAAAGTACGATGGGTACCAAGCTGCCAAGAAAATTAGAGCAGAAGATGCAGGTAGTAGGCGAGCAGATCAGGCTGGCCAGATTGCGCAGAAATCTCAGTATCGCTCAGATTGCCGAACGTGCCACTTGTTCCCCCCTCACGGTTTCGCGCATAGAGAAAGGAGTGCCGACAGTGGCTATAGGTATTTATCTCAGAGTGCTTTATGCGCTTCAATTAGATGACGATATTCTTCTGCTTGCAAAAGAAGATGCCATGGGAAAAGCCTTACAAGATTTGTGTCTTAAGAAACGAGAAAGGGCATCCAAAAAGAGATAGGTTATAAAAGAGCTTCGTTTACTTGTCGATCTTGATTGTTGAAAGAATCAAGGTTAATTAGAAAGGTGAGCTAAGAGTCCCTTTGTCGCTTTGACAACTATGGATTTTACTATAATAATGAATGACTTCTTGCTAAGTTGCTAACACTAATTAAATTGTAAATCTCTATCAGAATGTACATTTACTATGAATTGGTTGTGTTTATTGAAGAAAAACAATAACTTTGCCTTATAATTTAATTTCTTAAAGATGGAAGGTAAGAAAATAAATCGGTTGAAATTAGTTTTGGTCGAGAAGAAGCGGACTGGTGTTTGGTTAGCGCAAGAATTAGGCGTTTCTCCTGTGACAATCAGTAAGTGGTGCTCAAATATAACTCAACCGTCACTTTTAACTCTTAGTAGGATTGCAGATTTGTTAGAGATTGATCCTAGAGTTTTATTAAATGGTAAAGAATAATATGGATAGTTCATATAGTCAAATAGTTGCACTCATCTGGAATATCGCAGATGATGTTTTGAGGGATGTCTTTCTTAGAGGACAGTATCGTGATGTGATATTACCTATGGTTGTTTTGCGCCGTCTTGATGCACTTTTGGAACCAACGAAAGAAGACGTAGAGGAAGAAATAAAAGAAAGTGGAATTGATAATATAGACGAAGGAGTCTTGAAAGACATTACAGGGCTCAGTTACTTTAATACAAGTAAGTGGACCCTCAACCGTTTGAAGTCTCAGGCTTCGGATAATAATGATATTTTATACGATAACTTTGTAGAATATCTGAACGGTTATAGTGAGAATGTCCGTGATGTGCTTCGTAACTTTGAATATTACACTAAAGCACGAAAATTGGCCGACAATGACAGACTGCTTTCCATTATTGAGCGTATAACTGATCCGAGAATTAATCTAACAGATAAGAATACTATCGATCCTGATGGCTTGCCTTTACCGGCACTAACCAATGTGGGTATGGGAACTGTCTTTGAGGAACTGCTTCGTCGATTCAATGAGGAAAATAATGAGGAAGCGGGAGAACACTTTACACCAAGAGATGCGATTTCTCTTTTGGCGCATTTGGTCTTTGAACCCGTAAAGGAGGACCTTCCTAAGATTATAACACTATATGATCCGGCATGTGGTTCAGGTGGTATGCTAACCGAAAGTCGTGAATATTTACTTGATTTAGGAGTACGAAGTGCTGCTATTCAGCTATCTGGTACAGAAATAAACCCTGAGACGTATGCCATCTGTAAATCCGACCTTATCATAAAAGGTGTGGACCCAAGCGGCATACATTGGGGTAATACAATTACAGATAATAGCTTTTCAGACAAGTCTTTCGGATATATGATAACTAATCCACCTTATGGTAAATCATGGAAGGAGGATAAAAAGAAAATATATCATGAAAAGATGCTTCTTGACCATCGTTTCGAACTGACCCTTACCAATTATATCGGTGAAGAAGAAGTTTTAGATTCTACACCACGTACATCAGATGGACAGTTGCTTTTCCTTTTGGAAGAAGTTGATAAGATGAAACCTCTAGAATTTCAACCACAGGGAAGTCGTATAGCTTCTATTCATAATGGATCGTCTTTATTTACAGGTGATGCTGGTAGTGGAGAGAGTAATATACGTCGTTATCTTATTGAAAAAGATTTGGTTGAAGCTATCATACAATTACCTAACAATATCTTTTACAATACGGGTATTTCTACTTATGTATGGATGTTGACCAACAAAAAAAAGGATAACAGAAAAGGAAAGGTGCAGCTTATAGATGCTTCACAAGCTTTTGAGAAACTAAGAAAGAATCAAGGCTCGAGAAATTGCACAATTGAGCCTTATCGTACGGATATTTTAAGGGTCTATACAGATTTTGTTGAACAAGAAGCTAACGAGGAACTGAAAGTAGGGTCTAAGATTTTCGACGACGACGATTTCCGTTATTACAATGTAACAATCGAACGTCCGTTGCGTCTTCGCTGTCAGTTTAATTCGTTAAAGATTGATGAAATGCTTTATGATAGCAGTGATATTGAAGTAAGTAAGTGGTTGTATAATACTTATAAGGATAGAGTTTTTTCTGGTTTGGATTCTGAAATTCCAGCTATAAAAGAATATCTGAATGATCAGGAGATTAAGATAACTGATAAGAAACTAAATAAACTCATTTCTGCAAAGGCATGGAAAGACCGTCAGCGATTGATGAATGCTGCTAAAGTCTTAATGAAGGATATGGGTACGGATGTTTATATGGATTATAATCTATTCTCCGCCAAAGTGAATGCTACCGCTAAGGAGCTGAAACTTGAAACAAGTGCTGCCGAATTGAAAACTATATGCAGAGCGATGTCTGTAACAGATTCGAAAGCGACGCCTGTTGTAAAGAAAGAGCATAAGGCTAATAGTAAGGATGTCGTAAAGCTTGTGGAAGCTTACGGTGTACCAGAAGATAAACTCTCTGATTATGGCTATCATTCAGTAAAAAAAGGCATGTATGTGGAATTTGAATCCGATAGTGAACTTCGTGATAGTGAAAAAATACCGGTAAAAGAAGATATCTACGATTATTTCCAATGTGAAGTTCGTCCATACGTGGAAGATGCATGGATTAATCTGACACAGATTAAGATAGGATGTGAAATATCTTTCAATAAGTATTTTTATAAGCCAACACCTTTACGTTCACTTAAAGAGAATGAACAGGACATTATTGCTTTGGATGAGCAAAGTCAAGGCTATATTAAATCGCTATTCGAACTGATGTAAGTATGGAAAGATATAGTGAATACAAGGATAGTGGTGCACAGTGGCTTGGTAAAATTCCAAAACATTGGGATGTTATTAAGGCTAAATATCTGTGGAATGAAGTGTTTTCTTTTTCAGAAAATGGTTCAGAAAATTTATTGTCTGTATCTCAGTATGATGGGGTAACACAAGCTAAGAATGAATCTAGGAGTGAATCTCTTAAAGGTTATAAGAAAGTAGTAAAAGACAATCTGGTTATAAATATCATGCTTGCTTGGATGGGTGGCCTTGGCGTTTCAGAATATAATGGCATCGTTAGTCCTGCATATTGCGTATATGGATTGAAAAAGGCTGCAAATCCCAGATTCATGCATTATTTGTATAAAACGCCGATGTATTTGGCTGAATTTGCGAGACATTCGACTGGTGTAATACCTTCACGTTGGCGTATGTACACGGATGATTTTGGACAAGTTCTGACTCTTATTCCACCAATAGATGAGCAAGATAAAATTGTTTCTTATCTCGATAAAGTCACATCAAAGATTGATGAAGCAATCGCCCAGCAACAAAAGATGATAGATTTGTTGAATGAGCGCAAACAGATAATTATCAATAATGCAGTAACCCAAGGGCTTAATCCAGATGCTCCAATGAAAGATAGTGGCATTGATTGGATTGGCGAGATTCCTGAGCATTGGGAATTAAAGAAGTTAAAATATATTTGTAAAGCATTTGGGCGAATTGGTTTTAGAGGATATTCTACAACTGATCTGGTAAATGAAGGTGAGGGCTGTATTACTTTAAGTCCTTCTAATATGGTTTCAGGTCATATGTGCTATGATTCTTGTACATATTTGTCTTGGGAAAAATATGAGGAATCTCCTGAAATAAAAATATATAATGGTGATATTTTATTTGTAAAAACAGGTTCGACTTATGGGAAGTCTTCTTTAGTTGAAGATTTGCCCATGAAGGCAACTATAAATCCTCAGTTGTTGGTCTTAAAAAATATTTCATGTTCTACGGAATATTTATCATATGTATTACAAGGAAAATCAATTAAATATCAAATAGAAACTTCTGTTATTGGAGGAACTATACCAACTATTTCTCAAAGTAAAATTTTAAACTATATAATTACTTATCCAACAATAGCTGAACAAGTCAAAATTGTTGCGTATATAAAAGATATGATATTACCCATTGACAATGCTATAGACATAGCAAATAGACAGATAACCCTCCTTCAAGAGCGTAAGCAAATAATAATCAATGATGTAGTAATCGGAAAAGTGAAAGTATCATGAATAATTCATATTACATATTAGCAAAAGAGGCTATCCAGATAGAACGGCTACATATTTGTACATGGGAATTTCCTAATGCCGATTCATATATAGAGTTTGGTATGGAATTTTCTTATAGAAGTTTTACAAATGATACTTTAAACGTTTGGTTATCTGTCCCTTTTATTAAGGAGAACGATGATGTAAAATGTTTATTGAAGAATTTGGCTGATAGCGCAAACAGTCGCTTTATCTTTAATAATATAGTAAGTGGGATTAGTAATATCGGAGCCGATTCTCGAGATGGAAGTATCTTGCATTTTGAGGGACGTGATTCGTTGACTATTTTACCTTGTAAGATAGACGTTTCAAGTGGTCTTCTAAAGTTTACTCTTAATAAGCCTAATAGATATGAAGGTAATTTATATTTTAGAGTTATAGTAAAACATAATGGAACAATTGCGATAAAAAAATCAGGAATTGGCCAAAATACATATATATATGACCTGAAAATTAATGAAACTCGTAATTTACCAGAAGACATATATCATTTGAAATCAAATGAAAATTTGCAGATTTGTCAAATTCAAAATCTGTTCTGTCTACACTCTGTCCCTGATGATTTTGAGTTTAGTTTTATTGATTCTTCTAAGCTTAAAAACATTAGAAAACTAGAAACAGAAGCCTTCAAAAAATATCTTCCAGATGTGAAGGATATAGGTAAAGATTGCTATAACATAATGTTCCTAAAAGATTGTGGTAAAGAAAGTTATTCCCTGTTTACTACATGTTCTGAAGAAACTATTGGAACTAAGCAAATTTCACTTGCAATAGCTACAAATATATTATGCAGTCTACTTTTCTTTGTATATAGTGTTAGAACTGGAATTAAGAAGGGTGAGGTATGGTATATTCAAATGCCATGGGAAGGTATAATTGCTTTATTAGGGCTAATTGTGCTATGTCGATATTTATTTATTTCACATAAAAAGAAAAAATAGTATGAAAGCCTTATTAGATACCAATATTATTATTCATAGAGAGGCAAATAAAATTGTGTCTCAAGATATCGGTATTCTTTATCGCTGGTTGGATAGAGGGAAATATACAAAATGTATTCATTCTGCAACCATTGAAGAGATAAAGAAAAATCCCAATAAAGAAACGGTTAAGCTTTTCTTGATAAAATTAGACAGTTATGAGACAATAGAGATACCTTCACCTATACAAGATGAAGTAAAAAAGATCTCTGAAAGCTATGATCGTACGGAAAATGACTTAATTGATACTTCTTTGTTGAATGAAGTATTTGTCGGACGTGTGGATATATTAATCACTGAAGACAAAAAAATTCATAAAAAAGCTAATGCTTTAGGGATTCAAGACAAGGTTTATACGATAGATTCTTTCTTGGAAAGAACTTTTGCAGAACACCCTGATTTAGTTAATTATAAAGTTCTTAATGTCCAAAAAATAAAATTTGGACAGCTCAGTCTTGAAGATTCTTTTTTTGATAGTTTAAAAGCTGATTATATTGGCTTTGATAAATGGTTCATAAAAAAATATGATAATGAGGCATATATTACTATAAATTCAAATAATGGGATGCTTTTGTCTTTCCTCTATTTAAAGGTGGAAGATGAAAATGAAAGTTATATGGATATAACCCCTATGTTCTCGCCTAAAAAACGATTAAAAATTGGTACTTTCAAAGTTATAAGTAACGGTTTTAGGTTAGGTGAAAGATTTATTAAGATAATTTTTGATAATGCTTTGAAAAATCATGTTCAAGAAATATATGTAACCATTTATGATAAACGTCCTGAACAAAGACGATTAATTGAATTATTGGAACAATGGGGATTCACTTTGTGGGGGAAGAAGAATGAAGAACTGGTATATATTAGGAACTTCTCACCTAAATATGATGTAAAGGATATTAAAGGCTGCTTCCCTTATATTTCAAGAGAGCAGCAAGCATATATAGTCCCTATATATCCTAAATATCATACAGAACTTCTTCCAGATTCTATTTTAAATACAGAATCACCGCAAGAGTTTATTGAAGATTTTCCTCATCGTAACAGTATTAATAAAGTATATGTCTCAAGGGCTCTTGAACCTTATCCGGAAGTTGGAGACATTTTAATTTTCTATCGTACGGGAGGATTATATAAAAGTGTTATTACTACGATAGGAGTAGTGCAGGAACTTAAATTTGAGTTTAAAGATGAAGAAGATTTTATTTCATATTGTCGAAAAAAAAGTGTTTACCCAGAACAGGAGTTGAGGAACATGTGGAAGTATTCGATAAGACATCCTTTTGTTGTAAACTTTTTGTATGTATATTCTTTCCCGCATAGAATCAATATGCAAAAATTGATAGATCTAAAAGTTTTATCAGGCATAAACGATGCACCAAGAGGATTCAAACCGATAACAAAAGAACAATTTGAAATTATTTTGAAAGAGACAAAGAGTGATGAAAGTTTTATTATCAATTAAACCTGAATTCGTAGAGAGGATTTTTGATGGGAGTAAAAAGTATGAATATCGTAAAATGTTATTCAAAAGAAATGATATAAATGTGGTTGTTATCTATGCATCTGCTCCAGTCAAACGCGTTGTTGGTGAATTTAGGATAAAAGATATATTTTCGGAAAGTGTGGATGTTTTATGGGAGAGAACAAAAGAATATTCTGGTATATCGAGAGAATATTATTTGTCATATTTCCAACATAAAAATATTGCAAATGCAATAGAAATAGGTAAGATTAAAAAATATAAAAAGATGAAAATGCTCTCTGACTATAATATTGCCCAGGCACCACAATCTTTTTGTTATATATCAGATTAGAATTAAAAATATGAACAAGACAAACGAACAAGCTTTTGAAGCTTTGATAGAAAAGGCGCTTGTTGGCACAACATTAGAAGAACGTCAACAAACAGGTGTTAATGATATTGATGCACAGTCTCCAGACTTAGATAAATATTATTGGGGGCTGCCGAAGGATATGTCCGACAAGAAGTATGCTTTTGATATGCGTCGTTTGTGGTCGTTCTTGAGGACAACCCAACAAAATATTATAGATGAATATAAAGGAAAAAACATTGAAAACGAACTTCCTAAGCAACTTTCGAAAGCAATTGATACATTTGGTATTATTGAGGTACTAAGGAAAGGTGTAGATATAGACAATATTCATGTCACAATGTTTTATCCGAAACCATCACCTGCCGATAGTCAATTATCAAAAGAAAAATATATTCAAAACCAATTCTCCGTGACCCGTCAGCAGACCTTTTCTGTTAGTAATCCAGGCTTGGAGATTGATATGGTGTTGTATGTAAATGGTCTGCCGTTATTTACATTTGAATTCAAGAATCCATGGACACATCAGACTGCCAAATATGATGGTCAAAAACAATATAAAGAGGAGCGGAATCCGAAGGAAACACTTTTGAAATTCGGTCGATGTCTTGCCCATTTTACAATGGATAAGAACGAAGTATATTTCACCACTAAATTGAATTCGGGCAAAACCTTTTTTATGCCATTCAATCAAGGTCTGCCCGATGGACAGGGAGCAGGAAATCCAGTTAATCCTAATGGGGGATATAAAACCGCATATATGTGGGAGAAGGTCCTGCAAAAAGATATTGTGGCAGACATAATTATGAATTATGTGCTATTTGATTATGGTGAAGCAAAGACTCAAAAGAAGGTTCCTCATATCATGTCCAATGCCAAAAAACTTATATTTCCACGTTTTCATCAGCTTGATGTGGTTAGTAAATTGATTATTGATGTAGCAAAAGTTGGCGTTGGTAAAACTTATTTGATTGAACATTCGGCCGGTTCAGGAAAATCAAATTCAATAACATGGTTGGCATACAAACTTATAGATGTTTGTCCTGTTACGATGGATGCAGTTCGTGCAAAGACACTAGATTCGCGTTTGTATGATTCTGTGATTATCGTTACAGACCGTAGATTGTTGGACAAGCAGATAACAGACAATATTAAGGCTTTTGGTAAGAGTGAAAAAATTGTAGCTCATGCTGATACCTCCAAAGACCTGAAAAAAGCCATTGAAGATGGAAAGCGAATAATTATTACAACTATCCAGAAATTCCCTTATATATGTGATTCTATATCGGATGTGAGCGAACATAATTTTGCTATTATCATTGACGAGGCACATAGTTCGCAGTCTGGTATAGCTGCTGATAGTGTGAATAAAACAATTCAGAAGGACATGGATTGTGAAGGGGCAGATACAGACGAACTTTTGGAAAAACTGATGAAAGATCGTAAAATGAGTACAAACTGTTCTTACTTTGCATTTACAGCAACTCCAAAGAAGGAAACACTTGAAAGATTTGGTTCAGAGGATAAAGACGGAAAATTCCATCCATTCCATCTTTATAGTATGAAACAGGCTATTGAAGAAGGATTTATTCTTGATGTGTTGTCTAACTATACGACATATAAAAGTTATTATGAACTGACAAAAAGTATTGAGGATAATCCTGAATATAATAATGAAAAAGCCCAAAAGTTGCTCCGCAGAGCTGTAGAGCGAGAACCTAGGACTATAGAAGCCAAAGCTGAGATTATGCTGACACATTTTGATGCTAAGATATTCCGTAACCATAAGCTGAAAGGAAAGGCAAAAGCTCTGGTGGTGACTAAAGATATTGAGTGTGCGATTTTATATTATAAGGCACTCCAGAAGTTGGTGGAGGCAAGGAAACTTCCTTATAAGATATTGATAGCATTTTCTGGAGAGAAACAGATTATAGACAAAAGCATTGGATATGATACCCCAATATATAATACAAATAACATACAAGCTGCAGAACCTTGTGGAGATTATTATGTTACACGCCGCTATACAGAGGCAGAAATGAATGGATTTCCTGATACTCAAACAGCTGAAAAATTCGAGTCAGATGATTATCGTATTTTGGTCGTTGCCAACAAATATCTGACAGGATTTGACCAACCGAAGTTGTGTGCTATGTATATTGATAAGCCTTTAGATGGCGTGTTGGCTGTTCAAGCTTTATCACGTCTTAATCGGGCAGCTCCTGACCTGGGTAAGCTTAGCGAAGATTTATTTGTTCTCGACTTCTATAATAAAATAGAGGATATAAAAGAAGCTTTTGACCCTTTTTATACTGCCACAACTTTATCAGAAGCTACAAATGTGAATGTACTTCATGAATTAAAAGCTACATTGCTTGGAATGGGTGTATTCGATATGGACGAAGTGAATGAGTTCATCGATTTGTATATTCGTGGAGAAGAAGCTGACAAATGGGCTCCTATTATTGATGTTGCTGCACAACGATTTAATTCAGAAATTGAATGGGCTGAAAATGGGAAAGCTGATTTTAAGATGAAATGCAAGCAATTTGTTAAGGTTTATTCCAAAGCAGCTGCTATTATGAGTTATGAAGTCAAGGATTGGGAAAAATTATTCTGGTTTTTACGTTTCCTAATACCTGAACTTTATATTGAACCCAATGGCGGTAATGATATAAAAGACTTGCTTGATTATGTCGATTTAAATACATATGGCTTACGTCGTACCGTTTTGAATGAGACAATTAAGCTTGATGCTGGAGAAACGGTAATTGACCCTAACAAACCTATAATGGTAAATGCTGGAGGAGAAGATGATGAGCCTAAAGATCCATTGGATATAATTCTTAAAGATTTTAATGAACGATGGTTTAAAGGATGGGATGCTACGCCTGATGATCAGAAAGCAAAATTGATAAGCATTACAAAAGCTGTAACGGAGGATGAAGATTATCAGACTCTTGTTGTGGGTAATCCTGATAAGCAGGCTGTCGATGAAGCAATGGCTACTATAATCGATCGAATTATCCGAAAAAAACGTAAAGGTGATATGTCTTTATACAAGGAATATCAACAGAACGATGGTTTTAAATATAATCTGCGTAATCTGATTAATCGAATGCTAGGCGATCTCGACTATGTAAAATGAATGTATGTAAGTAAAATAATTTTATCTACAGAAAAGAAGACGAGGTTAACTCAAAAGCATGAGTAAGCCTCGTCTTTTTCGTACTTCTAATGGGAACTGTTTACAAATATTAGATTCTCAGAGGAGGAATAATGTCTTTTGTGACAGGCTAGATAAAATCCACATTACACCTCCAACTCCTTCAACGGCAACCCATAATTATATTGTCTGAAAAATCCTTTGTGGATAAGTTTCAGACCAAGGGTCTGATAATACTTGTAATCATCATCCTCGGTGCAGAGGTATTTGTAACCATAACGCGGGGCGTACTCCTTGAAGAAGCGGGCAAGGTCTTTCAGGTTTTCCTGCTGGTTTCGTTTGAAGTTGCTTCTCACTATGATGATGCTCCAGTCAGGGATGCTGCCAACACCACAACTGTATTCCCAAAAACGGATGTATAAATCCATTTCGCCTACATGGACAGAAACACAAATGCCGTTGGCGTTGTGCATAACGGAACAGCAATTTCTATAACCGAATCTCTCACACAAATAGAGATTGAAATCGTAAATAAAATCGGAATAGTTCATAATAATTTGAATTTTGATGGTTAATAAAAAATTGATTATAGACTGAAACCTCGCTTACGTTTCGGTTTCTTTTTCTTCTTTTTAAGCCGATTGGCCTGTATCGCTTCCTCCGTATCATAATCCGTAGGAGAGGGAGTAAACAGTCCCAGACTAATACTGGAATGATTCTCCTGCTGATATTCATGCCGAGGTTCCTCGCGTATGGTTCTTGCCTGTGCCTGACGCTGGTTCATGGTAGCAGAAAGAGTGTTATATCTCAACTCCTGGTCGATGTTCAGGAAACTGAACTGGCGGTCAATCTTTGAACCACTAAAGGTCAGTTGGTCACATGTGAACTTGACACCTTGCATCTCTCCGGTCGTGCGACTTAGCTTCCATTGCGTATCAATTCCGTACTTCCGTAAGGCCAGTCTCAGTTCACTCCAGCTTCGGGCGTTCGGAACTTCTCGTTTCAAGGCATGATAGATAAAATACTTTACCTTGTCGTGATGACGTAACCGCATGAAATTGACATGCTCTTTTCCTTCGGCAAAATGCAAGCGGTAACGAGCTGTTAGCATCTTGCAGACCTTTTCATTCCGGTAACGGTCGTTCTTGTCGCTGATGGTGCAGCCGTCATTATCCACCCGGTTGTAAACGATGTGACAATGCGGATGGTCACGGTCGGTATGCCGAGCGATGATGAACTGCGTGTTCACGATTCCCATCAGCTTCATATAGTCGTGAGCGATTTTCAGCATCAGTCCGTCATCGTCACGGATGCGGTCCCCGTCTTCTGCGGAAAAGCTCAATGATATATGGCCGACCTTGTTCTTGACCTTGTCGTTCAGTAAAGTCTGCAACTCGAATTGCTCCGCTATTTCTTCAGGCGAGCCGTAGACACCAACCGCTTTCATCAGGCGTGACTTATCTTCTTTCAGCACATAGTTTACACATCCGGAAAACGACGTGCCCTTGACAATTTTACCTATCATCTTTGAGCTGTTTTATGAGTTGTGAAATCTGTTGAACGGCGGTCTGGCACTCATCGGCCACACGATAAAAACCGTAAGCATTGGCTCGTCTGGCAAGCTGGTTCAGGTTTGTGCTTTCTCCAATCAGTTTTCGAATAATGTCAAGATTTTCTCTCGTAATTCGTTCGCGCACCGTACCGTGTTCGATGAGTGAACGCACTACTTCGCTTTGACTGCGTTTACTGCGTCGGCTGAGTGCTCTGAGCCAACCGAATTGTTCGTCTGTAAGACGGATTGTAACTGTATTTTTCTTGTCCATAATATTTGCTTTTGAGATTAATAATTGTGACCATCGGGAGCCGTCTCACCTTCTTTTGAGGTGAGCAAGTGGCCGGGAAATGTAATACACCGGCATAAACTTGCTCCAATGAAAAAGAAGAGAATCAGACATCTGAAAGTCATTGTTTGAAAAGTCCTCTCCGGGTATGTTGAACCGTTGCTGAAAGCGGTGCTTTCTCCACATTGGCAAGCTGCAAATCGAAAGTTTCGACCAGCGTTTTTAAGGCCGGATTCAACGTGATAAGACGATTGAAAATAGCCTCCTTTGTCTCTTCTCTCAGCAGAAAATCGGCGATGTCATAACCCGCATCACGTTCTTCTTTTGTCGCATTTCTTTCCATAAAATCGAAGAGAGAAACCTCTATTCCCAGACTTCGGATCATCTCCATTTTACTGTTCCAATAGTCGGTTGCACCCAGGTCGGGGAAGAGCAGGACACGTCGGTTTCTCAATACGCTCATGGCATCCCGATTGAACGCTCCGTTCTTTCCGCCCGAAGCAATCCAGAGATATTGCGGCAGATAGAAGCTGGATATCAAAGCACTTTTCTCACTCTCCACAAGGGCAACCGGACGCTGCTGGTCGGAGGCCAAAAGATGTTCACCAAACAAACATTGCCGGAGGTTGAAATTCTCTTTCTTCAAAAGGGAATGTACCCACGTGATGTAGTTGTGCGGCTCTTTAATCCGTCTCCCGTTTTCAGAATTGTAGAGCATCACTTTTCCGGTGCGTACCCGTCCGGAAATATCGACCTGCCAGAAGACCGTAGCTCCCGGCCAATGCTTCGAGGTTCCCACATGGTAGCGCAACATCAGCTCTTCGGTAGCCTCCTGTCCAAAATGGAAACTCAGGAACTGAAACAGCTTGTTCGTGTGATACAGCTTCAGGGACTGCCTCATGATTTCCGGCTCAATGAATGAAGGCGCAGGAGGCAGACTGATGCGTGGCTTTGACACCGGCACAAACTCTTCGTTCAATCGTTCCTTGGCAATCGGGTTTTCGTCAAAGTACATTTTGGGCGTATAGTTGTAGCCGCACTTCTGTTCATGGTTGCATCGCCCTACATAATCAGGAAAGCTGATTTGCTTTTCCGTATCAATGTATTTGGCGAAACAACTTTTGCGGTGGCAGTTCGGGCATGTGTGCCGGGTGCTGACACCTTTGTATGGTTCTAATGTGAATCTGTAGCTCATTTTTCTTTCTGTTTGGATGTTACTATGCACATTTTCGCAACTTCACAAACCCCTCGGTTGCGAAAATGTGCATAGTAACAGGTTTATTTACTGTATTCTCCATGATTCTCTTTTCTGAATAATGTTCCGATGTGGCGTTTTAGAAACATCTTGAAAGCATGCTCCTTCATCCCATAACTTTCAGCAATGCCGATACCTTCTGCCGTTGTAAACCTCTGAGGCAGGTTCAGGTAGATGTTGCGGTGCAATTCGCTCAACTGTTCCTTGCTGACGGCAGTCTGCACCTTTACAGCTGTAGTCCGAAAATATTCAGTCAGCAGGATGGCACGGTTCACGCTTTCAAGGTCAATCGTATGCTTGTCGCACTCTCCGCAAGTCCATCGGGCAAGCTGGATAATCAGACAAAACCGGATAATGTAGATTTCCAGTTTGCAGTAAATACCGACCAACGCATCATTGGTTTCCATATCACATTGGCGGGCATTTTCATGCTGCCAACCATAAAGCCGTTGCTTGGCATCATCATCGAATGGCAGGCATTGAGGCTGCAACTCATTATTCTCGTCATGCGGACAATCCTGTGCGATCAGCTTGTTGATAATCTGTTGCCACTGGATTTCCAGCTCTTCAGGAGTTTCCCGGTCGTTCCATCTGCTTTTCAAGACAGATTCAGGCATCACGAAAAGAATACGGTCTATGAAACCGTTACTCGAACGCTCGCCCTTGACCAGTTCACCCAGAATCTTCTTTTGGATGGTACCGATAACGGAGATATAGGGACGTCTGATAAAAATGGAACTTTGCGTACTCTTGCGGTCGGAAATCGTGGGCTTGGCATTGAACACCGAAAGCCAGAACTGTTCTTCCGAACCGTTATTGTAGCGGTTGAAGTTCTTGAACCAAGCCGACAGCTCGTCAGACCAAAGGCAGAGTCCTCTGGGATTCTGGGCATGTATCAGACTCAATCCTTCGGGAGTGATATCCGAAACAAGAAAGCGTCTGCGCACGGGAGCCTGCGGAAACTCATCCAAACCGGCTTCCATGCGTTCCTTCTTACTCATGGACATAGTGCGTTCATACTCGGCATACGACTTCTGATATTCCTGATTCTGACGGTAATCGTGTTCAATGAACGGCTGGAAAGCGAAACTCAGCGGGTGACTCTTATTGGCTCCGGGGCGTCCAATCAGTGCCATGTACAGAATGGGACTTTCCTGCCAGTTGCGCTTCACCTGCACCAAATGGGAGTTGCCAATCCCCACAGCAATGGCCGCAAGGATAGCCGCAGCGACATAATCCACGGGATAGCCCTGACAATCGTGCAAACTGCTGATGATACGCTGAATCCTGATAGGAAAGATTTCTATCGGGAACTCGCTACCAGACATCTTGGCTCCGATGCGCACAGCCTCGCCGATAATACCTTCTGCTGTTAATTTGGAGGTTTCCATAGCCGTACAGATCAAAAGTTATAACCTCCCTTTGGTTTGCGTTTCGCTCCATGTACTATCTCCGCTGCCTGTTCCTGGAGTGACATGGCCTGCATCTGCTTGCGTCCGGACTCAATCCATTGCAGTAACTCATCTTCATAGAAGTAGAGCTTCTTTCCTCGTTTGTAAGCCGGAATCAGTCCTTTACGAGCAAGCGTGTAAATGGTAGGTTTTGCCTTTCGTGTGATTTTACAGGCTTCGTCAATTTCAATAAGACGATGCTTGTCGGAAGAAAGCTGCGGTTGCAGTGCCGCTACCATTTGACGGATTTGTTCCATCTGTTCCGTGAGATAACCTACCGCCTGCGGCAGCTTATCAAAAGTGATTTGTTCGTTTGCCATACGTACTCGTTTTTAATTGTTCGCTGGCAAAGGAAATTGGTGTTTTGATGGTGGAAAACATCACCGGAATATAACTGTGAGATAACTTTTGATGATGATTGTTGACGGTAAATAATTAAATATCAATATAGAAAGCGATTGGATACACAGAGTTCGTGTATAAAAGAAATATATTATTAGAATATATGAGGAAAAAGCAGTAACTTTGTTTGTTATCAATTTAATTTAGTGAATACCAAAATGATACCGCAATTTGATCAAATTAGGATACAAGCGCTGAAAACACTAAAGTCGGGGGCCGTTATGAGAGCCAAAGATTTTAGAGTTCCTTTAGCAGAACATTTTCATTTGACAGATGAAGAGATGAATGCATGGTATCCATCAGGTAATGGAGAAATATTTTTAGATCGTATTTCCTGGGCTTTGTCTTATCTATTCATTGCTGGCTTAGTTGAAAAGCCTAAAAGAGGAGACTATAAAATTAGTGATAAAGGATTGTCTATGCTTGAATCATGTTCTGATGAACAGATAAGTGAGTATATTAAGACAACTGTCAACGCACGAACTCCGAAGAAAGAATCTAAAATTAAAGACACATTAGAAGAAGCATCAGAAACAACCGGAGAGAATGAACCGACTCCTCAAGAAAGTTTATATAATTCGTATGATAATATAAAACAATCCATTCAATCAGAAATTCTCACGACAATACTTAGTAAAAAGCCCCAAGAATTCGAACGATTAGTTGTGAGATTACTTCAAGCAATGGGATATGGAGGTGAAGTAAAGAACTCAGGATTTGTTACAAAATTATCCAATGATGGAGGTATTGATGGCATTATAAAAGAAGATATTCTTGGCTTTAATCATATTTCTATTCAAGCTAAACGATATGCATTAGGTAATAATGTTGGACGTAATGAAGTTCAGAGTTTTGTGGGAGCTGTAGCAGGAACTCCATCTAAAAAGGGGGTTTTTATCACTACTTCAGATTTTACAAAAGGAGCTATGGATTATGTAGATAGCTTAAATGGTTCGCCTACTGTTATTTTGATTAATGGCCATCAATTAACAGAATATATATATGATTTTGGATTGGGGCTTCAGACAGAAATGACCTTTAAGGTGATGAAAATGGATAGTGATTATTGGGACTCAATGGAAGATGATAAATGACATATATTACTCTTTTAATTGTTGTAGTTTAATGTAACATTCAGATTCCGTATGTGACATTTTACGTTCAATCGTTGAGATCTCCAAGTCACGGAGGGTATGGGCAAAAACATTCTTGATGAATGTGGCTGTGTGAATGCGCTTTATACCAAAAGCCTTGCCAATGTTCCAACCAAAATGCATAATATCAATGCTTTTAAGTTGTGAATCCACCTTTACGGGCGTTATCTTTTGCAAGGTATCGCCTGAACTATATTCAGCAACGTATGTACATAGACGGTTGAGATCCTCTTCACTCATATAGGCAACCATTGTTTGCTTCGTATAGCTAATGACCTTTTCCAATTTAGTTTGAATAGCACGATTCTTTTTTGCGATAGAATTGGTTCGCAAAACTTCATATTCTGAAGGTTCAGAGATTGTTTCTTCAGCGGTAGGAGCAGACTCAATGACATCAAGCGTAGTTTGATTTGAATCTTTGACTGTAATGGCTTCCGGAACAAAAACGGTATCATTGTTATCTTTCATCTTTTGAAAAGCAGAGAAACGCAATAGAGAAGCTTCTATGCGCGGCAGCAGAAACTGATTAAAAGTTGTCTGTAAACTGGCATAGATCGCCATCAAGACAATTACTGTTGCAAAAAATGCAACACTACTACTGAAATCGTCAATACCTTTGGATAAAACAAACTGCCGAGCTAAAACGCCAACGACAAGAGTACCTACCAATACAAGGGAATATAGTGCTATATGTTCTATACTTTTCTGATTCATAGTGATATTTGCTAATTGTTTGTGCGCAAATATATGTCATTTCATAGATACTATGTTATAAATCCAAGAAAGTGGCAGCATTTGTCCTCGATATGGTACTTATTTCTATGCCATCTATGCCACAATAGAATAAAAAAAGAGTCCGACATGGGGTTAAAACCTAGTCAGACTCTTCTTACGTTACAGAACTTTATACTATTTCAACGAAATCTTATTCGCCGTCTCTCGCTTCTTGGAATTGACCAAATCAGCATAGATTTGAGTAGTGGTGACATTCTTATGCGTTAGCATCTTCGACACTGTGTAAATGTCTGTACCTAAAGAGATTTGGATGACTGCGTATGAATGACGAAAGCAGTGGAAGGTTATGTGTTTTCTGATTCCAGCTTCGGCAATCCATTGTTTCAAGGGGTGATGGGTCATGGAGCGGGTTAAGCCTTTGAAAACTTTTCCGGTGCCCCATTCGCCACACAACTCCAGTGCCTCCTGACTGATGGGAAGGGTGGCCTCGGTTTCTGTTTTCTCGGTGCAGATACGGATGTAGTAACCCTGATCCGGGCCGACCTCAAAATCACGCCAGTCCAGCTTCAGAATATCACTGATACGGAGACCGGTCATGCAGGCAAACAGGGAGGCCTGTTTCAAGACTGGAATTTTGCAGGGTGTAGCGGCCAGTTTCTTGACTTCATCAAGTGTCAGATACTCTTTCTTGACCTCTTTCCATTCTATCTTTTCCAGAAAGTCGTTCAAGTTCTCACGCAACATCTTTTCTTTATAGGCTATTTTCAATAAGGTACGGAACGTCGAATAATAACCGGCTGCCGAATTGCGTGAGATGTAAGCATTGGGATGATTGATCTGTTTGCATTTGAGCAGGTAATCCCTGAACTTCTCGCACAGTTCTACGGTAACATCGCCGAATGTACATTTACCGCCGACAAATTTCTCGAAGTGGTTGTAAACACAATCCCATTTCTCATACTTTTCCCGTGCCTTTGTCCGGAAGTAGGCAAGGAAATCTACCTTTTGCTTGTTCTTGTCTAGGAACCCGAATTCTTCATTGATAAGCGACTGGACACGGATACAGCGGATTGCCTCTGCTTTGTTCAACATGTCCTGATTGAACATTCTTTGCTGCTCGTTCTTGGGCTTGGCATAGATGTAGATACCAAGGAATTCCCGGCGACTCATCTTCATCGTATAAGGATTGCGTATGGCCGGATAATAATCCAGATAAAGAGATATGCGGTCGTTACGCAATGGCTTTTGTCTCAAAGTTACGTTGGTGCATGTAAGTGTCATAGCTATATTGTTTTTTGATTAATACTTGTTTTTGTTGCAAATAAAATAGGTGTTCTAATGGTGGTATTTATCACCGGAAAATAACTTTCGGCTCATTCTATCTTTGGAGGCTCAAAGAACTTGTCTAGCTCTGCCCGCAGGATCTTGGTATATTTACCGACCTTGATGCGGGGAATATTATGGTATTTCACATAATGGTAGAGTTGATCCCGTGTCAGATTGAATCGCTCCATCGCTTCGGCAATGGTGTAGTATTTGGGCTCTTCTGGAGCTATGAGACCTTTGGCAATATCCACATGCTTTTTGGAGTAGTACACCATGATGCCAACCTTCTTCTTGGGAATAGCATTCTTTGATACAAAAGAATAAATGGCCGTTAGCGTCATGCCGAACTTCTCCTGCATGTCTTGTGTGCTGTACCATTCCTTGATTTCAGGATCGGGAGCTTTCTTTGCAAAGTAATCATCAATATGCTTTTTGCTCCAATAGGTTTTTCCACGGTGAAAGGTTCGTGGAATATTATGTTCCTTAGCGATATGAAATATCCAGGAATCTTTGACACCGAATTTCTCTTTAATCTCATTGGTGGTATAGAAGTCTGTGATAGGGATTGTATCTTTGGGCATTCGATATTGATAAGGCTTATTTTGAAGCATAGCATCAATATCAGTCCTCCTGATAAATGAAAGCCTACTGCTAATTTTAGACGCTTTAAGGTGACCTGCCTTTACCATGGTATAGATAGCTTGGCGAGATAGACCTAACAGACGTCCTGTTTCTGAAAAGGACAGATATTCCTTCTCCTTAATGTCTTCAATGATGCGTTCAGTTTTCTGAACTTGAGTTTGTGACTCTGTTGTCTGCACTCGTTTTTTGCGTATGGCCCGTTTATAGGCAAAATTTGCACACCTGTGTGAACAGAACCTTGTAGAAACTTTCTGAGCCTCGAATTCTTTACCGCACCACTCACAAATCTTTTTAATTCTAAAGTTACTAGTTGCCATTTTTACTTAATATTTAGGGGTTAATTCTCCTTCATTTCTCCTGTTTTTTGTCAACCATCGTAAACTATTGTCAACCATAGTCAACATTCTCCACGACCTTGCCAACGATAATCCTCGGATTTTCGTGGTGAGGTACACAGGAGGTACAAAAAATGGCGTAAAAAGGCTTAGCAACGATTATCAACGATACTTGAGCAACAAAAAAGGCGCCCGTAAAGAGCGCCATATTAATCGATTATAATCAATTTAACTATTTGATAATCAAGTATTTACTTGCCGATGCAAAGATGTTAGTAATTTGTATATCAGTTAGTTGGGTTGTATTGGAATAGTATTTGAGCCATGATTTTATTGTTGGAAATAAGAGTTTAAATAGTTGTAAATCAGCTTATTATGTATTATATAAATGTTGCTTTCTTTTGTTTTCACAAGTTACTTACCAATACACATTTGTTATATAGTTGATTGTCAGATAATTAATGGCTATTTGGCTCGTATTTGAGCCATTACTTCCACTTACTAGCTAAAATAACTTATATAA
Organism: Bacteroides sp. ET336; assembly: GCF_024733815.1. NCBI lineage: Bacteria > Pseudomonadati > Bacteroidota > Bacteroidia > Bacteroidales > Bacteroidaceae > Bacteroides > Bacteroides sp. ET336. Next base: position 87,578 of record NZ_JANRHK010000010.1, on the reverse strand, counting down.
TTGATTATCAGTATTTTATATTGTAGACCTGCAATCTGAGTGCGTAATCGCTGGTTGAATCTTCTTTATTCAGCTACTTACCCACACAGTTATATAAACAGTCTGATGCTCAATTTGATACAGCTAATTGAATCATATTTGAGCCATTAAATTTTACGTTTCTATCCATTTGGAAATATGAACGGTTCTGATTTTCTTATAAGTTTCAATTTTTTCATCACTTTCCTGATTTAGATGTGATTTTATTAGAGTTTAATATTTAATAACACAGATGCGAATGAATTTATCTCTAATATGCATCTATATTTTGCAAAATTAGGTAATTATCAATTATTTCGCATAATATGTATCGAAAATATTTCTCAATATCTCATCTGTGTTTATTTAGTCGCCAATTATTTCAGCAAGGAGAAAAAGGTATTCACATATATACAGGTTTTCAGATTCTCAGAAAGATGTACGTTATGTTGATCCTGCATATGGTAGAAATTTATGCTACATGATTTTTCAGCAAAGGAATAAAGAACTTACTTTCTGCTTAGGGATGAAGTTTATAAATAAGTTTATCAATTCATATATACATATATGAGTTCTATTAAACTTGTAAACTCAATGGCTTATCCTGTTGTATGGCTGAATCAGTCAAGTAAGTTTAGTTTAAGATACATGTATATATACATGGGTAAATCTAAACTTTAAACTTGTAGAAAGCCCTCCATCAGTCAGAATGCTGTTCTGGTTGATGGAGGGCTATATTGGTCTTTTTCTCCTTGCTGAAATTGTATTTCTGTTTATAGTTACAACTGTTGTAATAGATGGCTGGTCTTTGCCCAATAGTAATAGGCTTCAGGAGAAGTCCTTTTCAGCTTATTCAGTCGCGAAGGAAGTGTGGGTGCTATATCCAGGGAGCCTATGGTGGCAGGATTACCGTCGTATTTTTCTATTATTGTGTTGCCCGTCTCTATCATTGTGGCGATATAGGCTGCGCGTGCTGCGTCTCTAATCGCATCGTCAATGAAATAACCGCCATTGAACATGAAGGATTTGATCCTTTGTATACCACGTTGTAGTGCATCAAATTGTCCGTTTCCTTCACTTCCCCTTGTTGCCAGACACAGCGAAGTCTGTCTGATATCATCGAAAATGAGTTTTGGATTGTTTGGCAAATGCCTGTATGAGAGTTCAACTTCTGCAATTTGTACAAACGATTTTGTCGTTGTTTCAAGGACCTCTGTCTTCTCGAACAGTCTGGCTATATCATATAGCTGTTTGATGATCTCCATGCTGGCATCCTTACCATTTTTGATATATGGAATACCTGTTGTATTGGGTGCATACGCCGTAAGCTTGTCTCCGAGAATATCTCCAATGGATGGTACTTTTACATAATTCAGTTCACCTTCTGTCTTTATAAAACGGCTTTCTACAGGTAAAGTCACGACTTCGTTGTAGTGACAGTCTTCATTTAGAACGTCCAGCAGGATGGTTTCTTTTCGGTCTATGCCATCAAGGAAAGCCACTTGATAAAAGAATTTGGAATGCGATTTTGGTATGTCTGTTCCACGCTGAATTCTTTCTATCGGCTTATAGTCAATAAAGCCATAGTCTTTGTATGATTGCAGATACTCTTCTATTTCAGTACCTGGAGGACATATTATATCAATATCTATAGACAGCCTGTGTCTTTGTTCTTTTAAAAGAAGCATCAGACTGCTTCCACCTTTGAAATGAAATGGGCAACCTGAAGCCGCCAACATGTCCAGCAATGAAAAGGCATGGATGACCTTTTCAATGATATTTTTGTCCGGATAGTTTAGCTCCTTGGATTTTTCTTCAATCCATCTTGCTGTAAAGCATTCTTTATTTATCATATTTTTGTGATTGTTCTATTAATGAATAAGTACTATCGTATGCTCCTCTACGTTTTGCATATCGGAGCATTTTGGGAGTATTGACTGTGTACAAATCAAAGGCGGTCTGATACATATAAGTGATTTCCGTGCCCTGCATATAATCAAAGTCTTCGTCTTTCTGTATATCTACGAGTAGCTTTTCGATGGTAGGAGTAACCATCCCATCAACCTTATTTACTGGAGATTCAGTGACAAATATCTTTACAATGATGCATGGTTCATGCATGTTTACGTAGTCGTACATGAACTTTGCTGTCGGTTGCTTATAAACGGGCATGTCTGAATCCTTCAACAGAGAAAAAACAGAATCTACAGCATCCCGGTTGGTCTCGACATAAATAGCATGGTTCACAGAGACGTGATGTTGTAGTGTGGTGAAGATGCTGCCATCGTAGATGCAGAAATCGGTGAATGGCAATTTCTCTTTCAATCCGACATATAGTTTTCTCAGTGTTTCTGTTGGAGCAAATGAGAACACCTGTTTATCTGTAAGCATGTATTCACCATTTCCTGTACGGGCTATCTTGTTCTCTTTGGTTAAGGTACAGAGATACTGGCGGGCGGTATTGGTCTTTATCCCCAATACTGATACTAATTGAGGCACTTCAATCCGTCCGTAAGTACGAGCATAATTCAATATGCTCTGTTTAATACTATATTTCTCGTCAATACTCATTGCAGTGCAAATATAATATAAAGTCGGCAACAAACCAACTTTATTGCCGACTTTATATATAAGTTCTGAGCAATTAATCATTCTTTAGTGTGTTTTTCTATATTAAGTAACACCATTATGAATTCATCATATTATGTAATATATGAGGTATTTTTCTTGTGTTGTAAAAGCATAGTATTAAAAGTATCCCGCAAATGACTAAGAAATTAAGTAGAATCTCTTATTAACGAAACTACACCTATCTGCTTGACTGTTTCCTAATATGAAGAGGTAAATATTTCTCGATCAACAATCTGAAATCACACCATAAAACATTGTCTTACCATTTACGTTTACTCTTTGTAAAATGATTCCATTGTTCTGCTAGGATAATATAAAGTCGGCAATAAAACCGATTTATTGCCGACTTTATATTATCAAATTCTTTTATCCGGGCTGTTAACTACTTTATGAGAATATTTACATGGTTGTGCATTGTCTGTCGGTGCTTCAGTAAGGAGAAAATGTAGTTCCCATTTTCTTTCTCATATGATATTTCTATTCGCAATGAATTGTTCGTCAGTCTTTTTATAAACCTGTTCAGGTTTGTAACCAAAGTTTAAAATACATGTATATATACATGGGTAAATCTAAACTTTAAACTTGCAGTAAGCCAGAGTAGGACAGAAGTCCGCTCTTTGACTGATAGGCATTGACTTTCTTTTTCTCCTTGCTGATTTTGCACCTTTTCATCACTCACATGAGTGGCATCAGCCTTGTTGTGCTTCACCTCTGGCTTCCATCCTCTTGAATAGCTTCCGTGTTCAGACCTTTTTATGCAGAGTGCGGAGTTTCGTATTTCTCTTGCTATGCTATGCTGGGTTCATGGTGAAGTTTGGGAGTTATCGCTTTCACTATGTCCGGATTGCTTGCCATGGATCTGTGAAACCTGTCGAGTCTGACTATGAGAACAGCATTCTTTACCATGACCAGACACAAGAATATCAGGCCATTCCCTTCACATCTCATTTTGGACGAAGCCGTGACACTTACTTTTTCCTGTTGCGAAGTTAGTGCAAGCCGCATACTGCAAGTACCAGAACCTTATTCCCTGAATTTTTTCAAAAACTTTTCCAGCTGCAGCTTTTCGGAAAACTTTTCCTGCCTGACGGTGAAATAATTCGGTAATTACTTGCCTGATTGCTATCCTTGCCAACTTTGATGGCAACATAAAAAATAAATGTTTCACTTCTAAAATTTCAATGTTATGAAGAAAATGGAAAATTCTTTCGTAGTTTCTGGTTTTGTAGGTAAGGATGCAAGCATCCATCAGTTCTCAACCGCAAGCGTTGCACGTTTCCCTTTGGCAATCAGCCGCACTGAGAAATCAGGCGAGGAAACAACCCGCACTTCCGCTTTCATAAACGTCGAGACATGGCGCAAGAATGAGAATACTACATCCTTTGACCGCCTTGTCAAAGGAGCACTCCTCACGGTTGAAGGCTATTTCAAGCCGGAGGAGTGGCAGGATGCCGACGGTGTCAAGCGCAACAGAGTGGCATTTGTAGCCACCAGGTTCTATGAAGCTGTTGAAAAGGAGGAAACTCCAGCAGCTCAGGAGAAGAACTCCAAGAAGGGCAAGTAAATCCTTTCTTCTCTCCAATAGAGCGGCCTTCGGGTCGCTTTTTTTATGCTTATACTTCTCTTTGCCGAGATTCGTTCCTCATACACCGACTTCGGGGAACTGGCATAAATTCCGTTGCGAAGGTAATTGTCCGGTCTTGTCATCAGCAAGGTCAGGGCTTCGCTTTGCCGCAAAATCTCCACACCTGCGGGTAGTATTTTGGAGCAAAACCTTGCAGAGACAGCCCCGACACCTTCTTGGTGCAACAAAATTTATATGTGTTCCCGAAGTAGTTTATCTACGAGAGGGAAGAAAAAAAACAGATGATATTATGACGACAATCCAATCAATCCTGAGCCGACTGACCAAGGCTGTTGGCGGTACTGAAAAGATGCTCTACATAGAGCCGGAGTTGAACAAGTTTGCAGAGTTCTACCTTGACAAGTGGGACGAGAACACCAGTGAGGATGTCATAGCCGAGTCTTTCACTGACTTCTGGTGGGACACAGACAGGGCTTGCAGAAGATGTTCAGAGTGTGGCAGACTGATGCGTGCCGGGTATTGTGCTGACATGGGAGTAGCCTACTATTGCAGTGATGAATGTCTGCACAGTGACTTCACCGATGAAGAATGGGCTGAGGAATGCGAGAACAACGACCAGAGTTATTATACGGAGTGGTAATCTTTTAAAATTCAATGATATGGCAAATTTAGCAACAACGACCTATAAGGTCACTGGGACACGTGAAGCAGTAAATAACCTGTGGACTACCTTTCAGGACATGGAAGTGGATAGTAAGGATATAAGGCTGTTCAAGCTTGCCGAGCATTACGGCATTGACTATGAGAAAAAGCAAATCAGTGTTAGAGGACATATCTATTGGGCTGAATATGAAGAAGACGAAGAGAATGATTATTTCCTTCTTTCATTTGAGACAGAAACCGCATGGGATGCCTGTAACGAACTCTTCTTTGAAATAAACCGGATATTGAATGATGAACTGAGTATTTCATACAGATGTTGCGAAAGTGGATGTGATTTGTTCTATACCCATGACGAGGGGGATTTCTTTCCCGAAGAATGTTGTGTGAGTTCATACGGCGAACCTTTCGAGGATGCATGTGAGGATGTTTTTGACACCATTGAGGATGCCATAGCTGAATGGACATCAAAGACCGGTATTGGACAGGGAGACCGCAGTGAAAAAGAAATGGTGGATTTTATCAATAGCTATGAATACGAAAGCGAAGAGACCTATTTCTACATCCACCCTTTTACATTCGAATAACATACCCGCAAGGACATGAGGCAAGTCTCGTGTCCTTGCATAAAAACAAGATAATATGGACAGGTACAGCGCAGAACTGATTGGAGCATCTTGCGAACTTATAACCCCATGCAGGGGCTGTAGCCATGGAATAATTGTGGCAGTGTATAACGAACAACTTCTTGTACGGTTAATCAGCGGAGCACAACGATTAGTGAGCAAAGATGAAGTCATATTATTATGACCCTGATACTTTCCCTGACTGTTTTCAACTGTTAGGAGACATTGGTAGGTGTTTGTATATCATACATTTACCTTTGTATACATTGATACATGTGGACAAGTACACGTGTAAACAGGAATACAAGAACACATTGAAACATATAAACATAAAAACAAATAGTATGGCACAGAAAATCATCACTTTCGCCAACCATAAAGGTGGCGTATCAAAGACAACTTCAACCGCCTCTATCGGGGCTTGTATGGCAATGAAAGGCAAGAAAGTCCTGCTTATAGACCTTGACGGACAGGCAAACCTGACACTGTATTTCATACCTAATGAGGATGAAATTGAGACGAGCATTTTTGATTCATTGGTAAACGGTGTTCCTTTGCCTGTAAAACATATCCGGGAGAATCTTGACCTTGTCCCTTCTTCCCTTGAAATGGCAAGTGCGGAAATAGCTCTGACCAATCTGTTGGCAAGAGAGCAACTGCTCAGCCGTCTGCTTGAACCGCTCAGGAAAGACTATGACTATATCCTGATTGACTGTCCGCCTTCTCTTGGTATTGTCACTACCAATGCCTTTATCGCGGCTGATGGGATCATCGTACCGATGACACCGGAGCTGCTTCCTTTGAAAGGCATGAGGATGCTTGACGCATTTGTCACCACCTTGCAACGTGTCAAACCGTCGCTTCGCCTGGGAGGTGTGTTCATCGCCAGATTCAATCATCGTAAACTGAACAAGGTAGTGGAACAGGCTGTAAAGGAGCGTTACGAAAGTATCACCATGAATACCCGCATCCGTGAGAATATCGCCTTGGCTGAATCAGCCGGTAGTGGCAAAAGTATATTCGAGTATGATTTAAATTCCAACGGTGCAAAGGATTATCTTGCACTTACGGAGGAAATTCTTTCACGTAACCAATAACAACTATGGCAAAAAACAATATGGACATTCTGCTTGGCAATATTTTGGGCAGTGCTGCTATCAGCCCTGACAATAAAACAGTAGAACAAACACCCGAGACCAAGCCAATTCCGAAACAGGAAAAACGGTCAGTCAAGGCAGAACGTAAAGAGCAACTGGACAATTCCTGGCGGCATTTCTCCTTTATCTGCTCCAGGGAACTTGTAGATAAGGTACAGGCAATAGCTTACAAGGAGGGTTTCACTATACGTGCCTTTATGGAGTATGTGATGAAACAGGGCATCGAGGCATACGAGGCGAAGCATGGCAAGGCTCGGAAAGTCAAGTCCAAAAGCATCAATGATGTAATGTAAACGTGTATACACGTAGCCATGTGTACGTATAGGTATGTGTACGTGTAGCAATATATACATGTTTACACGTACACGTGAATACACAGATATATTCAAGTCAATAACAATCAAAAATTATGAATATGAATAAATACTTCTCATTTGCCATTGTAGTATTCCTAATGGCAGTACCATTGGTATTAACTTCTTGTGGCAAAGACAACTTTTTGGATGATGTTGAAGAGCTTCAGCCGGAGTTGAAAGTATGGACGGAGCCTTATCATGTTGAAAGTTCAACCATAGACGAGGTCAAGAACTATATGGAGTTTTCAATGAAGCGATATGGTCTTGTATCGGAGGCAACAATAGCTGGTTCTATTCAACTCACTTACAAAACCGGCAACGGTAATGAGGGTATCCTATATAGCTTTTATGCTTCAAATGGGGAATTGTATTCGGTAATAGATACAGAGCTGATAGCTAATAGCCGTCTGGTTATCGACTATTTGAAGGAACATTATTCTCTGATTGTTCCGGCGAACGAGGCAACACTTGAATACTGTTTCACGAACTCAGACAGGTCAATGGTCATTACGACTGCAAAGGTTTCTGACACCTATTTCAACGTAAATTACGCCTACGTCAATTGATATTGTCTTATATAGCTTTGAGCCATCATCAAGTCTTATGATTTGGTGGTGGCTTTTTGTATACATGTATTCATATGGACGTGAATACATGGTTATATGTAAACATGTATATAAGTCCACTTGTATAGGTGTATATATGTAAACGTGTGGACATGAATACATGTGGACATTGGATGAATGAAAGATAATTCTCTAAATCATTGATAGACAAATGAAATAAACCCTTTATAGTTGAATCTAAATTCGCCTTCTTGTAATTGATTAAAGCATATTTCATAAGCTTTTTGTATGCTGACAATTCACGGCTTGTCAGATTTTCACCGCAAAATTACTGTGAATGTCCGAACGCCAAGTACCGATTCTCTAATGTGTCTCAGATTGGTATGGCAACCTTCCGCAAATCAGAGATTTGGGTATTCCATACAAATCTACAGCCATTTACTTGTCTTATCTTCCATGTCTCACAGTATCGGGAGCGTGAAAATTTGAAGCCCTTTGAAATTGTCATGATTTCACAAAAGGGAAATGATTAATTTTAATACTTATAGATATGGAAGTACAAAAGATTCATCCGGCAGAAGAGTATCTTCGCAACGAAAAGAACCCCACATCATTGTATGTCAGAATTAGTGGAGAACGTAGAAAGTTGTTCATTAACCGCAGTGACGGAGAGGGAGTGATTGGCATTATTGCAAAAGGTAAACGCAAACGAGGTTATGTTTTCAATGCCTGGTCAAGCATTGAGAAAGTCTATTATCCGACCACTGAAAATGAAGAAGAGGCAGAAAAGAAGATGATTCTCAAATACCAGAAACTTGCCAGACTTGCCACACATACAAATGATTGGTTGCGCAGGATTGCAGGTGCGGATTTGACAAAATCCCTTTACGAGAACCATATAACCACAGGAACAGGTATTGACGGAAAATGTATCAGATTGAGCACCATCGAGAAGTATTGCGGCTACATGGTGATGGCATGCTTCAGGGAAGCCTTCAAAAAGAAAGAGAAGTATTCAAGCTATAGGTTTGACTTTTGCGGTTATGACGGGACACTTTGGTGTGAACCGAAAGAGAATGGTGATATGATAGCCGGATTCAGCAAGGAATACCGAAATTGTGGTAACGGTTATTATTATCTGCTTATCAATGATGATTGTGTGATAGGTTATGACATAGACTGATATAGTTATAATTCAAACAGACCATATCGGGAAGCCCCGATGTGGACTGTTTGAAGATCGAGTATGCTGACGGTTGATTACCTCTTTTAATACTTACATTCCAGGTTGGAAAGTAGTGAATATATTCCTTGAAAAGTCGTTGGTTGTTATTCCATAGCCAAAATTCCTGTTTATAAGACGTAGTCAGTTCTGATATATGTTTGAATCTGTAACGTTATTTGTAGAACTTTTTTTACTCTTCGCCCACGCCAATGTCCGCATTCGCAAACAGTTTGCCATAGAGATATTCTGTCCATGGTCGAGTGGATCGACTATAGCCAGAACATCCCTCTGTCAAAAGTACGGCAGGAGCATTCCGCTATCAAAGATAGTGGAGAGCTCCTTAATGCCGTACTTGCTGTTGGCGTTGCAGGACATTTCCCACCCGACAGTTGTAATGCTATGCTCTTACCACTCCACCAGCTAACACTTGCCTTAAACTTTATAATCTTAGAGTTTTCTTTTTCCTTTAATCTTCGCCCACACCAATGTCCGCATCCGCTAACAGTTTGCCATAGAGATATTCTGTCCATGGTCGAGTGGATCGACTATATCCAGAACATCCCTCTGTCAAAGGTACAGCAGGAGCATTCCGCTATCAAAGATAGTGGAGAGCTCTCTCATGCCGTACTTGCTGTTGGCGTTGCAGGACATTTCCCACCCGACAGTTGTAATGCTATGCTCTTACTTCTTTATAAGCTGACGCTTCCCTTTTATAATCTTAGAGTTTTCTTTTTCTTGTAATCTTCGCCCACACCAATGTCCGCATTCGCTAACAGTTTGCCATAGAGGTATTCTGTCCATGGTCGAGTGAATCGACTATATCCAGAACACCCCTCTGTCAAAGGTACGGTAAGAGCATTCCGCTATCAAAGATAGTGGAGAGCTCCTTGATGCCGTACTTGCTGTTGGCGATGCGAGACATTTCCCACCCGACAGTTATAAGGATTGTATTCAGTTATAAAGTTCCTATATACTAGTATTTTAACCATTGTGTCTTCATTCCTACTTGTGATTCAGCGAACTTTTTTCTGCAAAGTTGTTGCATCCATCACCAAATTGGCAAGTCGTTCTTAGTAAACAATCTTCCTTTTCCTTGAAAAGAGTATTGTCCACTGAAGACTTGCTGTATTGGTTTGTCTGCACTTTGTAAAACAGAAAAAACTTCCCGATCACAGTCCGAAAGGACTTAACAAAAGGGAAACAAAATCAGAGTGCAGTATGAACACAGTGAATGTTTACATCAAAGGTCAGGAAGACAAGGAACTGATTAGTTTCTTGCGATATTTTCCTTCACGCATCAAGAACATAGGAATGGACGCAGTTTTTGACCGTCAGATTGTCTATGACTACAAGGATGGCCGCAACCACCTGGAGGTGGCCAAATGCGTGGCAAAGTTCCTTGTAAAGAAGTTTGGCCGTAAGATATGCAATGTGGTATTCTCGTGCATCCCTGCAAGTAGTCCGGAACGTAACGAAATGAGAAACAGACATTTTTCCGAGCTTGTATGCAAGTTTTCCGGAGCCATTGACGGGTTCTCTCATGTGAGTGTCATCGGTGAACGTACTGCAGTCCATGGAACAAAGATAAAAAAGGAAGAGCGTGCCAAACGGATAAATGAGCAGAACAACATTGAGATTGATGCTGATTTCTTCAAGAACAAGGAGGTCTGCATTTGGGATGATGTAGTCACAACGGGTGCATCCTTTAATGCCTATGTCTCCCAATTAGAACAGGCCGGAGCTCATGTGACCAACGGCATCTTCCTTGCCAAAACAAGCTATAAATACGTACTAAAATGACAATTATGAATGATTTGAAATTTGACAGGACAGTCTCAGCTGCTTTTACAGGACATCGGTTCTATGACTTTTCCCAAAGGGAATTTATTCAGGAACGCCTTACCTCAGCAATATCCGAAGCCTATGACCATGGCATCAGGAATTTCATTTCCGGATTTGCTTTGGGAATAGATCTGATGGCAGCACAGTTGGTACAATCGCTGAAGTGTGATTTGCCCGGAATATCTCTGACTGCAGCCATACCGTTTGAAGGCCAGGCAGAGAGATATAATATTTATGATAAAAGAGTTTATAGACGGTTGCTTGAACTGGCTGATAAGGTAATTGTGCTCAGTGACTACTATTATCCGAGGTGCTTCCTTGACCGGGACAAGTTTATGGTTGAGAATGCTTCATATCTCATTGCCTATTATGATGGCCGTGAGAAAGGGGGAACATACTACACCGTTAAAAAGGCACGAGCGAGGGGCATCCCGATTATTAATGTGTATTGATTTTAAATGGAACGAGTATGAATGAACTTTTTGATACTATTATTGTCTTTTTCGTGTTCCGTTTTTTCTTCTACATTTTGGAAGTATGGTGGAATGGAGATGAACGGAACGATTTCAGAAGAGACAGATAGCAATCCTGATATATAAGTCAAGTACAGGTGAGTAGGAGCGGTCTTGCCGTCAGCTTCTACAGGACAATCACGCTTTCATTGCAAGGATAGGTTTTTATCCTTGCCGGGTCTTTGCGTATTTTGGTGAACGAGACTTTGGTATAACCTGTTAAAACTCCGGAGTATCAAGTCTTCTGATAGACAGAATATTGTCAATCAGAAGCACTCTTCCGTCCGATAACGTGAGTGCTCTTGTCACCTCTTCGTATTTCTTGGCTGTGCCTGTTATTGACACGTATTTGCCTCCATCTTTTTGAGTATCAGGTACGAAATACACGAAAGTGTATTCTTCCTGTTCCGGCACCTGTTCAATGACGCGGGCGAGTTCTCTTGTAAGACTTGCCATCTCATCATCAGAAAGGAGCTTCTTGGGAGTAGTCAGCCTTGCTGTTTCGGCTAACGCTTCATCATGTCCTGTGAGAGCGGCAAACGGGGCAAACTGGGCGGCACGGTTCTCCATGGACATGGGTGTCCTGTTCTTTGAGACATGATGTGGCAGATTGATTATGTCGTCATATTTACTCATGGTGCCCTCCAATCTGTTGGTTACGTTCTTTCTGGGTTGCTCCATCGGCATAATTGATGCCCTTCAGGATGGCATTCTTCCCAAACTTCTTCTTTATACTCAGGATAGCTTCCTGACGTCTGCGTTCCTTCTCAGCTTTTTCCAGGTCAGCTTTCCGCTGTCTTTCTGACTCTTCGAAATCAGTAAAAAGATCGAGTTGGACGATTTTAGGTTGCTTTTTATACTGCTCCTCATGTACGAGGTGATTCACCGACAGGTTAAGACGGCGCACGAGTAGGACAGGATTCACTATGCGGCCGTACAGTTCAGCCACTTTTTCGGAGATGATACTGCCTGCAGAAGTCGGCTCCTCGATATTGATGGTGCCATGAGCATTGACCGGCACCTGTCTGCCGTAATGGTCGGTTGTAATCTTACCATGGTACTTCTCCCTTATTGAAGGGTTGGTCAATGATTCAATGTCGTATCCGACGGTAAGCACCAACTGGTCAGTGAGCAGCCTCTTGTCCACAAGGTCGAGCGACACACTGTCGGCCATTTCAAGTATCACATTACGGGCCATATCCGTAGTGTAAGCCGACTGGAGAACCTGTCCGGAACTCAATGATTTGCTTTCAGGCTTATAGGCTTTCACATATTCCATGGTAACTGGTTCCCATCCCCAGGCATGGTCAATAAGCAGTTCAGCATTGACTCCAAACATCTGGTACAGGAATCCTTCATGTTCTATAGAGCATCTGGCTACATCACCCATCGTCAGGATATTGTACTGGGCAAGCCGGTTGGCAATACCTTTGCCTACACGCCAGAAATCTGTGAGAGGAGTGTGTTCCCAAAGCAATTTGCGATAAGTCATTTCGTCAAGTTCGGCAATGCGTACACCGTTTTCATCGGGTGGCATCTTCTTGGCCACAATATCCATGGCTACCTTGCACAGATACATGTTGGTACCGATTCCTGCTGTAGCTGTAATGCCTGTATCCGAAAGGACATGACGGATCATCTTCATTGCCAGCTCATGAGCAGTCATCCTGTAAGTCGCGAGATAGGTGGTAGCATCGATGAAGACCTCGTCGATGGAATACACGTGGATGTCATCCGGACTTATATATTTCAGGTAGATGTCGTAGATTCTTGTACTGTATTCTATGTAGTGAGCCATGTGGGGAGGAGCCACCACATAGTCTATGGCCAGACTTTTATTGCTGTCCAGCTCCTTCTTCGAGTAGGATTTTCCACTGTTACCTCGCTGCCTGTTTGCCACACGTACTTTCTCAATCACCTCGAATAAGCGAGGACGGCCTCCGGTACCATACTTCTTTAATGCCGGCGAAACAGCCAGGCAGATGGTCTTTTCCGTTCGTGAAGCATCAGCCACGACAAGGCATGTGTCGAGCGGATCCAATCCCCGTTCAACACATTCTACTGAAGCATAGAATGATTTCAGATCTATGGCTATATATTGTCGTAATGGCTCTGTACTCATTATATTTCCGGAAAACGATACAAAGATAACGAGAATCCTCCAAAAATTCCTTAATATTGTTATTGCTTATCAGTTATATACAGCCCATATCTCACTCTTACATGCAGTCCCGGACTGATTTTCACCTGTTATATGTCTGCCTTTAAGCACATCCGCTGTCGTGTCAGAGGAAAATTTTTCAGCGAAGTTATCTTGGATCTGTCAAACTGCAAGACGTGTCTTGTGAACAATCTTCCTTTAAGTGACAGGCACTTAAAGAGTATTCTTCATGCCATTCTTGCCTTATTTGCCTTCTCCAAACTTCTGATGCAGAAAAATCTTCCCGACACACAGCTGAAAGGCTGTAACAAAAGGGAAATAAATAATTCAGATATTATGACAGTAACAAAATTCAACAATCGTCTGGTAACTCCAGAACTGAGAGAGGCTCTGAGTGATTATCCCCTGTATTCACAGGACGCAAAAGGAAAGGATGCGCTTTGCATCGCAGTGTTTCACCTTGGCAATATCCGTTGGTATATTATGGAAGGACAGCCCGAAGGAGATGACTTCACCCTATATGGTATAGTGGTCGGTCTACATGAAACAGAGTACGGCTACATGTCAGCATCTGAAATGGCCGATGTCACTTATGATGCGAGTAAGTACGGACTCGGCTTATTGAAGATAGAACAGGATATGAGTTTCAAATCTTGTGCCCTCAGAGAGGTAAAGGATAAAGAACTTCAGTCTTTCTTGTCAAGACTTTATGATGAAAACTAATGTATAACTTAAAAATTGGACAGCTATGAAGATTATTGTTGTGGATTGCGCAAATGTCCGCATCGATGTTTTGAACGTTCCGGAGAATATGGTTGGAGAGGACGTTGAACTTTTCCTTGTAGAGCACGACTACTCCTTGAATAACATTTCATGGATGGCAGTTCCTGCAGATTATGTTCCGGTGCAGTTTCATGAATTTGGCATAGATGAAGAGAATGGCAAGGAGGTACATGAACAAAGGGATACCAGGTTGAAGAATTTTTCAATCTATGATAGCGTGCAGGAGGTAAAGCATCGCGAACAGGAAGAGCTCGTTTCTGCAATTCGCCAATATGGTGAGAAGGTTGCCGATGGCTATGAATGGCACTTTGAGGGTGATTGCCCGATAGTGGCAGCGTATGACTATGATGAGCCTTGTGATGTGGTAATCCTTGCAGTGAGGGTTAGCAATGATGGAAGAATAACCATCATAGGAGATGAGAAAAACGACCGGGGCAATGAACATGAGATTGATGCCGATGATATATTTGCCGGTCACATTGATTTCATTACGTCGGAAATTGAGTGATAAGAACAAAGGAACAGGAGCCACAGGGATGGTCTTCTGTTCCTTTACTCGTTGCAGTCTTACGGTTATAGCTGCTATGCGGATAAACCTTAAACACTCAGATGTCTATTTCCGTAAACCTTGAAAAGCGTCTTCCGTCCCTTTCTATAGTCTCGAAAAACATCTTTTCCGGTCTGACCCAATAAGATTTCTCTCCATAGAGAGCCTGATATACAACCATCCGCTCCTGAGTTTCACTGTCAAAAGCGGAATGGATATATTTATAGGTACCACCCTTGAAATGACGGAAATATCTTTCTTCTTTTTTAGGAAACTCCATCAGCATCTTCATGGCCAAGGGCGCATACCAGGTCTTCACTTCCTGTTCTGTGGGAGTATGCGCACCCGGGAAATGATGGGAATTGTTGTAATGCTCCAGGAACATGGGCTCATAGTGAGCCAGTCTGTCCTGTTCGCCGAATAGTCCCCAGACACGGTCTCTGTAATACGGATTACAGCAGTCAAACTGAATCTTTTCGAGTTTGGCAAACTCTTCGATTAAAGCTTCATCTATGATAAACGTCTGATTGCCGTCCTTGCGTGGGGCTTTGTACTGATGCTCACCGATTCTTTCTTTCAAGAATTTCGTCATCTCAAAGTGCGGATTGCCAAGCAATGCCGGGATGCCGACTATCGGGGCGAGCATCTGCGCAAGAAAAGATCCGCAGCTGTTACCCAGCAGCAGGTCGGGCGATTCCTGTTCAATGATTGAGCGTACCTGTTTTAATGCCTCCTTGGGATGAAGCGGAAGGTCTGGCGTTAAGAAGGAGGCATGATTTTCAAATGCTTCTTTCAGAGCAACTGCCATCGGACAACTTCCTGTGGCAAAGAATCCGTGAAGGAAAAGTATCTTTTTCATTATAGTCAGCTTTTATCCATATCTTTCGATGTATCCTCTTCATTTTTCTTTTTGATAGGTCCGGAATGGTTTCCTCTATTGAGTTTGATGCCATGCTTGTTCAGAATACGGAACACAGAACTTCTGCTTTTGAAGCCGCTTGCTCTCCATATCTCATCTATAGGATGACCGGCTGCATACAGATTGATAACTGTCTTTTCTCTGTCGAGCTTTTGTAATTTTGTGGAAGAAACCTTCGGTAATGATGCAATCATCTTCGCCTGCAGGTTCACCATATGCTCGGCAGTCTTTCTCAAAGCAAGTACTTCTTCAGGTAAGGCACCCATCATTTCCAGCACATCCGATGGCTTGGTTTCAGGGAAAAGCTGGTTCTTGGAATCAATCCGGTCGTGTATGCTTATGACGCGAATAGCTTTTACCCGGCAAAATTCCAGGAAAGTAGCCAGTTCCCGACTGCCACGGATGGCATTTGAAAATTTGGGGATAACAAGTTCATCCCCCCTTTGCAGGGCAACCATGAGTTGCTTCCAAAGCGGCCTGTTGCGTTCGTTCTCATCGCACTCCTCTACAATGCGTATACATCCGAAGTTATTCATCCACTCCCTGTCTTCTTCCAGTTTGTCATACTGGGATATTGCCATAATGTAACCTATCTTTGCCATATTATAAAGGTTTTGACTGATAATCAAATAGATGCCTTATCTTGTCTTGAAAAATATATAGTATGATAATTCTCCAAGAGTATAATGAACACGACTCTGATGCAAAGGTATAAATTATATTCATATTGGTAATCATACTGATATGACAGATTTTATAATCGACTTCTTTTTTAACAACTTCTTATTATCAATAGATATGTATTATAAATCATACTATTATGAGTATGAAATATAAATTAGTATAAACTGAATATTTTATACTGACAATGTGGAATTTTATCTATACATTTGCCACATAACAAACAAAATTATGCCAATGATATATAGAAATTTAATCGGTAAGAATCACTGTAGTAGCGGTTTGATTGGTATGTCTGACGCAGGTTCAGGAAAACAAGTGAAAGAAAGTAAATCAAGTGAAAGAAAAAATACTCAAATGAGTTTAATCTTTCACTTGATTTTTTTATGCTCTGTACTCTTGTTTTACTCATGCAACAATCATGAGAAATATGATTTTGAGTCCTCTGATGAAGCTCTGAATGAATACGATAATCTTTATAAGACTGTCAGATCACAGGAAACGTGCAATGCCGAGCAACTTGCCTCATTTATCAATCTGTGGTATGAATGCTCAGACACAGTCTACAAATTTATTCAGAAAGACCCTTCGTTTACGGCTCATGCCGGTCTGACCATGAGGTTTGACAGTATAACGGATTCCATTCGCACGAGGTTGATGGAGCTTGCGGACAACTTTACTCTAAGCGATGTGGCATATGTCAAACTTCATACTTCTATCTATGGTCAGGATAAGGAACTTGACTCATTAAAGCGACATGCAACAGTATTCTTTTCCTCATTGGATAGCATTCCTGTATATACCGGGAATATTAGAGACTTACTTGCCGATTACTCAGAGTTTCTGCTTTCATATAAATTACATGGGGTACACTCAGAAGATGCGCTTCTTCGATTTATCCGTATGGAAGACTTCTTCTTCCGAAGCTTTCTTGCTTCCATTGACGAGTGCTCAGCTTTGGGTATGGCGGATATTACTGATATGACGGCCAATATTTGTGACAGCATTTATAAGGAAGCATCAAATGGTAAAATCAAGGCTGATGAAACTATTACCTATATGTCCATGAGGACAGGCCGCCGTCTGCTTCTGAATGCCAAAGTCTGTCATGAGAAACTGAAACGTGGTATAGTAAAGGATTCGCAATATGCCAATGCTTACTTGTGGATGATGTTACAACCTTATCTCTCGATAGATGCCCTTGCCATAACAATGCTGACACCGGAACAGATTCGGCTTATGACGGATATGGCAAAGGATTATCCGGCTATCATTTCCAGATTAGACAGCAAACACTTAATCGATCGGGATGTGACCACAAAAATACCGAATCAGCTAATTCGATTATACATATCAACCATCTAATCATATAAATATCATGTTACAGGAAGCTATTTTAAAATTCAGATCATCCGGTCCCATATTGTTGCCAGCCATTATTGATAATTACTGGCTTGGGGAAATCAAGACTTACGAAGATTATGCCGTACTTCCTTATGAAGTACACGAACCTCAGCCTCTCGAAAAGGTTTTGGACATGTTTGAGATGAATGCGGATCTTGCCATTCTTTACCACATAGTGCCATCATCCGCTACCGCATACGGACATGAATGCTGCGCCTACTGTTATCCGGTGACGGAACGTATGTTCAAGATAAACTGCAAGACACATACGGACGGTCTTATCCATGAGTTATATGTTACCATCTACAATTCCATTGAGGTTATGTCTGCTGACATTTTTGAAGATTTGCGACTACATGAACGTCGTGGAAAATTCATAGAAAAGCGAGAGCATGTCCAGATAATGAATGACTTCAACTGCGGACTTTGAATGAACAGGAAAACGTATTACCTCATTGCAGACATCATACAGAAAAACAGGACATGGATAAAGGTTATCGGTACAGAAAAACTGGTAGAGATGCGAATACTTCAGGATGGAATGCTGAAGCCGCTGCTGTTTAAAGCTATCACTTTGAAAAGCTACAGGGAACATTACTGTTTCAAGAGGTCCTGTACCTGGAACATCAATGAATACGATTTGAACATGGGTCTGTTGGCTCTCTGCAAAAAAGACCCTTCAGCCTCTGAACGGATTAAGCATGATGCGCTCACTTTGCGTGATGTCGAATACATTATAGAGAAAGCTTCTTTCGGTATAATAAAACTTGAACTTGACGATTATGAATACTAACAGGAAAATTTATGTTTTTTATTTTACAGTCATCCTGCTGGCTGTACTGGCGATGATGGTATTTGACCTGAATATAATAATCAAGGCTATACTGTGTTTCCTCATATTCTCTTGCCTGATGGTTATGAGAAGCATTAAAAGGGCCTATGACCTGGCCGATGATATTGACCCTGATACGTTGGACAAGATGACTTCATTGACTGATGATTATGCCATAGGAGATGAGAAAAGGAATCACGATTCCAATTTGGATTCTTATCTGAATCTTCTCATCGAAACGGATGAAGAACTTTCAAAAGACCCCACTATTGACCAGAAATCGTTCAGCTATAATGTCCGGTTGAACAGGCGCATAGCTGAACGGTTGGAGTCAATCCAGAGAAAAGAGCAGGAACACGTTGAGAATACAAATAACTAAATGAATTCACTATGATACATACATTAACCATCATCCGTTTTTTGTTCCCGTTCCTGCTACTTCTGGCATTTTTTTGCTTATATAAAAAAACGTACCGCTGCATGCAAAGCTTCATGTGGAGGATGGTAGTATTTGACAGTGCAAGAAAATTTTATTTAAGTATTATGATGCTTACACTCATCTTCATCAACTGGTGCTGTTGTATGACAGAGCCCAATCTGGCAGTTGGACTGTCAAGCATCCTGACGCTGGCACTTTTGAACAGAAGGATTGCCGATAGTACCCTTCATATTCTGCATGAAAGGAAACGGTTTTGGCTTATCACACTCCTGATAGCAGTGGTATGTTATGCCACCCCTTATATGAACAGTGTGTTTCAGCTTTTTTTCCTGCTAAGTGTGGCAGCTGTCTTTTATCCGTCTGAAAGAGTCCTTCAGCAGAAAAGCGTACTTGAAGACTGCGACAGTTTTAAAAGCCAGATGGACTGGATAATGAAGAACTACTATTAATGCCACTTACATGTGGAATATATATTCCTTGCTTGCTTTTTTCCCACTTTTTAAATGTAATCTAAAAATGACGCAAATGACTAACAATAAAAACAATTCTTCTCCTGAATTGAATGACCCACAGGGCATAGACCGCTCCCTGTTGGAGTATCTGAAGCCTAAATCAGAGGACCGTTACAGCAAACTGGAAGCCTATTGTGATCTGCTCACCAGAGCGACATCAGGAACATATTCCACATCCGTTGTAGTAGGAAATCTGAAATTACTTCCCGGCCAGTTTATTGCCACCATATCTGAACTTGCAAGGAAGTGGCAATGGCAACGTGCTACAGTCCGTCAGTTCCTGACCGGTCTTGCCAACCTGGGCCATCTAACCATGGAGCAATTCTCAAAAAGCTATGTGTTTTCCGTAAGCCAGGAACAACGCCTTTCTCTCTTTGTTGAGACACCGTCTGATATATTGGACTTCAACGCACTTCAGTTTGTACGGTTCATTAAAGGACGCAACACTGCCGGTCAGGTGGCCCAATCATATAATTGTTATTTCAACAAGGTTATGGAATTGGCGGTAACGGAGAACGACGGAGGCAGACCTGCCCGACATGTTCTCAAACAGCAGGGTCAAGTATTTGACTCGCTGGCAAAGTCCATATTTCAGGTCTTGAAAATGGAGAAGGAAATGCCTGAAGAACTGTCGGATTCCATCGGCCTTCTCTTTGGAAAAGACCATGTATGGGACTGGCAGAAAGTAATAGAAATCCTTGGCATTCTGGCTGTGGCCATACGTGAAAACAGAAAGCCGGGTTATATGGCAGAACCCGTATCCCGTTATACGAAAGCAGAAGTTATTCTCCTTGACTGCATATTTGAATACTACGTATCTGACCCGGGAACATTTTATTATGATGACCCTCCTCGACCTGATTTAAGCCCCGTAGAGGACAGAACGGATGATAAGCCTGGGGGCACTTCCTCTATTGAAAACGGAACGGATTAAACGCCTTATTAACGATGCACGGCATGTCATACGCTTTTATACACTTCGTCTTTGTCCCGCTAACGGATAGATGCAACGACAGGCAGCGTGCTTGCACGTACCACTTTTTTACAGTCTCGGGAAGCCTAATACCCCGACCGCTATGAAGCGGCGGGAGGGCTGACCAGATAAACAGCAAGCTGGGTCAGTTTTCTAAGTGTGCGTATGACCGCAAAGGAGACTGAAAAAAGGCTCAGAATAACGCAAAAAATAAAATTGTCATTATGGGTACTACATCAAAACAAGTCATGGATATAAAGACTTCCAAAGGGCTCTCACAGACGAGCAATGAGGAGTTACGTGCCTGGACGGATAAAGGATGGGAGCAGGCTATGCGTGAGGGTAACTATGACCGCAGCCGTGAACATCTTAATTTCGAGGTACAAAAAGGTGGCATAGTCACACCGATAGATAAGAAGCGTCCGTTGACAAAACGCATGGCAGAAAACCTTGCGTCACGTGGCATCAAGGATCCGAATGAAGGACTAGCCGAGCCACGTTTCCGGACAGTGGTCAACTTCATATTCGGAGGCTCAACCGACCGTATGCGTGAGCTGGCCTTCGGCAATCAGGTAGTTGACTTTGAGAGCAAAGGAGGTAACGAACATGTAAGGCGTATGCCGGAAATAGAAGAATGGGCACGTGACATTTATCGCTTCGTGGCAGATAAATATGGAGAGGAAAACATCATTTCCTTTATAGTTCACTGTGACGAGAAGAACCCGCATGTTCACTGTGCTCTACTACCGATAGACCAGAACGGCAAGTTTGCTTTCAAGCAGATTTTCCATGGACAGAACCGTCTGGAGTTTAAGAATTATATGCTTGCCCTGCACGACGAGCTTGCGAAGGTCAATGAAAAATGGGGCCTTACAAGAGGGGTGTCGGTTGTAGAATCTGGTGCGAGGCATCGCTCTACTGAGGAATACCGACGATGGCTGGCCAATGCCTGTGTGACACTTGAAGCCCAGTTGGAGAACAACAGGAAGTTGCTTAAGTCTCTGAACGAGGAACTGGCAATAGCCCAGAAGAAACAGAAGTCATTTACGACCATGATTGATAATCTGAAGACGGAGAAAGACCGTCTTGAAGATGAACTTCGTCCTCTTCGGGAAATGCAGGCCAACAGCGAGAGTATCAGTGCAGAGATTGCACGCAAGATTCAAAGTCTCGAATACCAGAAGGCTCAGGTTGAAGCTAAACTGGCAGACAAGGAAAAGAAACTTGATGAGACTAACCGGTTGCTTGAAGCTCTTCGTGAAGATAAGGCTGACATCGAGCAGCAAGCCAGGGAACTGGAAGACAAGGCCAATCAGTCTGAACTTTCATGGGCTCATAACATGAGCTATCACTTGAACGGTGCAATGCTTGACACAATGTCACAGGAGTTCACATCCCGCTATCACCATCTGCCGGAGGAAACAAAATCCTTGTTTGACGATACACTGATCTGCCAACTGGCAGAACAGGGAAATCATGTTGTCATGGTTGCCTTGAACCTTGTGTGCGGTTATGTGGACGATGCTACGACCATTGCCCAGACTCACGGAGGTGGCGGTGGCCCCTCCACTGGTTGGGGAAGGCGGCCGGAAGATGATGACCGTGAGTGGGCACGTAGGTGTCTGGCAATGGCACGCAAGATGTGTGCGCCATCTGTCAAACGGAAGAAGAGAATGTAATGGTAAGCCTGTTGGCTTATGACAGTATCAACGACTATTAAAGTATAAACTATATGAGAAAGAATATTCTTATGCTTTTAACTGGATGTCTTGCTGCAATGACAGTCTCTGCAAGTAACATCCATCACAATACTGACAGCATTTATAAGCAAAATACTTTCAGTCAGGAGCAGATGCTCTTGCCTATGAATCCTACATATCTGAAGAATGTAAGCGAAGCAGCCAACTGGGGTAGAAATTGGTTTATAGAAATTAAGGGCGGGGCTTCAGCTTTTCTCGGATCACCCATTGGTTGCGGTGATGTGTTCGACCGGATAACACCTGCCTTGAAGGTAGGTGTTGGAAAGTGGTTCACACCCGCAATCGGTGGACGTGTAGGTTTCCAGGGACTGACGTTCAAGAACGCTGAGTTCAAATCCATGAAGTATCAGTTCTGTCATGCAGACCTGATGTACAATCTGACTTCAGGACTCCGTCAGAATGAGTACGGACTCTCTCTTTGGGATATTGTTCCTTATGTGGGAGTGGGTATGATTCATAATGCGAACTGGTCTGATCCATGCTCATGTGGCAGAGGTTCAGATGGCAGCCGTCCGTTCGCCTTTACCTATGGACTGGAGATAGGTTACAGAATTGGCAACAGGGTAAAACTTGTTGCCGGAGTCAGTGGACTGACTACAGCCCAGAATTTTGATAATATGGGTAGCTCTATAAAATTCAAGGATAATATGCTTACGGTCTCAGCCGGTCTCTCCATCACATTAGGCAAGACTGGATGGAAGCGTGTGGTTGATGCTAAACCTTATATCAAGCAGAATGCTTATCTCAAGGATTACATCTCCTATATGAAGGATGAGAATATACGATTGCAGAAAAAAATGTCTGGAGATAAAGAGGTACAGACTGTCTATCCCAAGAATAACTATAGTGGGCTTAACTCACTAAGAGCACGGTTGTCCGGGAAAAAGTCTGGCTCACCAGAAAGCAAATTAGGTATTGACGGTATAGCTGAAAACTCGGCTGATGATGCTGAAATCGGTCTTGTGGATACGTATGTACAGATTGGAAACTGCCACTCAGATTCACTTTTGTCTGCTGGTCAGAATATATCTGATAATCTTATGTCTGCAAATAATAATGCATTGGACTCAATTGCAATTTCAGGTCATTCTAAGATAACTGTGGGTGTTCCAGTGTACTTCTTCTTCCAGCTAAATTCTGATAAGCTTGTAGATGAATCCCAGATCGTGAACCTTGATGACATTGCAAAAATATCCAAGGCACATAATTTAAAAGTGGCCATATCCGGAGCAGCTGACAGCGCCACTGGTACACAGTCCATCAATCAGGAACTTGCTCAGCGTCGTGCCAGATATATTGCTCAAATGCTTGTGGATAAAGGGGTATCCGAAAGTCTCATTCATCTGCATAGCTTTGGTGGAATAGATAAATATAAGGTCAATGACTCAAACCGCTTTGCGGTAGTCATGCTTACTGAATGATAGAAGTTGTTTTTTGTATAAGCTACAAAGTCTTGAGACTTTCATTAAAATTTAAATCTCATATTTAAAAATTTGTCGAGAAGGTATGCTTGGATTTTCCTTGCATACCTTTTTTATGTGGGCTAACATGGAAATGTTTTTCATACTACAACTTAAATGTTGGGAATTGATGTCTCAAGACAAAATCAGATGAATATCGAAAATGATTGGAAAAGTTGATTTTTAACGATTTTATTAGATGGGAAAATATTCAATGATACTTAAATAATACCTTGTATTTTTGAAATTTATTGAGAAATATTTCCTTGGATAATTTTAATTTTGTACCTTTACAGACAAATTATAAAGTATCTTAGAGTTATGTATTATCCAAGAATGATAGACGGATATTTGCTGGAATGGTCACAAAGGTCTTCACATAAACCTTTGCTGTTAAGAGGTGCGCGTCAAGTAGGAAAGTCAACAGCAGTTCGTCATCTGAGTCAGAAGTTCAAGAGCTTTGTGGAGGTGAACTTTGAACGGCAACCTTCATATAAGCAGCTATTTCAAGGCGATATTGATGTGAAACGAATTGTTCCACAAATGGCGGCTATTGCCGGTAAGCCGATAGAACCAGGAAGCACACTTCTGTTTCTTGATGAGATTCAGGCTTGTCCCGAAGCCATCATGTCACTCCGATTTTTCAAAGAGGACATGCCCGAACTTCATGTGATAGCTGCAGGCTCTTTGTTAGAGTTCGCACTTGAAGAACTGCCAACATTTGGTGTCGGCAGGATTCACTCGATGTTTATGTTTCCGATGACGTTCGATGAGTTCCTGCTTGCTAATGGCGAGAATTTGCTTATTGAGGCGCGGAATCAAGCTACGTCATCAGCACCACTGCCAGCTCCTCTATATGAAAAGTTGGTGGGGCTACTCCGTACTTTCATGCTTGTTGGCGGAATGCCTGAAGCCGTGAGCAAATGGGTGGAGACCCACGACTATCTGGCTTGCCAGGAGGTGCAGGATGATATTGTCGTTACCTATGAAGACGATTTTCCGAAATATAAGAAGCGTGTTGATCCTATGCTTTTGCGCCTGACCATGCGTAGTGCAGCCGTTCAAGCCACTAAAAAGTTTGTCTATTCTCAGGTCGGCGGCAGTTATAGTACTTCAGAAGTGAAGAAAGCCCTTGAAATGCTTATTCTTGCAGGCATACTGATTCCTGTCACACATACGTCAGCCAATGGCGTACCTTTAGGAAGTGAGGCTGATTATTCCTATCGTAAGATGCTTTTGCTCGACACTGGTTTGATGTTGCGTCTGCTGAATATGACGACCGGTGATGTAAGTGAGCTGACAACCCAAATCCTAACATCTGATGTTTCAGAATTGGCAAACAAAGGACCAATGGCAGAAATGGTTGCAGGACTGGAAATACTGCACTACAAAACTCCGAACATCCGCCATGACTTGTTTTACTGGCTTAGAATGGCGAAAAATTCCTCTGCAGAGATTGATTATCTTGTAACATATAAGCAGCAAGTTGTTCCCATCGAGGTGAAGGCGGGAATGCAAGGCGGAATGAAGAGCCTTTGGCTGTTTATGAACGAAAAGCATTTGGACAATGCTCTTAGATGCTCAATGGAGAACTATGGAAGTTTTGAGTATCAGGATGTCAAGGATAATAATGCAGTACGTCACGTACAAATCTGCCCACTCTATGCCATGTCGCAAATGGATAAACTGCTGAGTGCCTTTTTGTGGAAGAATAATCAGTAGAGTAATGTGTTCCTTATCGAATGGCAAGGCTTCATTTCATGGAATATAACGAAAGACTTTATTTGAACATCAATGTGGAATACTATATTAATTAAAATATTATCGATATGTGGCCTTTTAATTATTTCAAAAAGAAGCGTGAAAAGGAAGAACAAGAACGCCGTCGCGCTGAAGAGCAAGCTAGCCAACAAAAGTTGGAGGAAGAGCGTATTGCACGTGAAAGAGAACGTAGGTTGGAAGAGAACCGTCGTAAAGAACTTGAACGTCAAGCCAAACTGAAAGCAGAACGTGAACAGAAAGAGTCAATACAGCCTTTTACATTTCGTTCCAATTGTCATCAGCGTTATGAAAACGACACTCCTGTTATGGGTTTACAGGAGTGTATTCGTACTGTCAGTATGGTAAAGAACACTGATGGTTGCCCTGGTTACAAGTTAGCCCCCGGCGTTGGTTACATCGTAAAGATATACAATGATGACCTGGGTAAGCCGAACATGTCAGACAAACCTATGAAGGTTGTGAAAAAAACGGCAGACATGGTAGAATTGCGTGGTTTCCCTATCGAGGCACGATCTCCTTTCGGTTGGCAAGAAGTAGATTACAGCGACTATGGTTTTGTAGTTTATTTCAAAAATGGGCAAGTGGAAAAGTGTGTGCTTCATATGTATGACCGCAATATACGCCTGGAGTATTTGCATTCGTCAATCATTAAAAAGGAAGAGCCGAAAGAAGATGACAAACCTTTCAATAACAACATCTCAATTAGTGCAGTAGCCAATGGTTTTACATTTAATTTGAAGTTACCAAAGGTTAAGGTTGTCAAACAACCTTATCATGGTGACGCACAAATTATCGAGACGGACTCATCTGCTTATGCTAGAATTGTGAGAAAAGAGACAAACGGAACTGTTACTTTTGATATTAGCAATATAGCAGAACTTCGTTCAAAAAGAATACTTCAGCAGAATCCTACATTTGTTCCACAATTTGATTACCAATCACAAGGTAACGATTTCGAGGCAGCTTCTGCTGAAGTCGGAAATTCTTGGGAATCTGCTTCAAGTGGTAAAGAATATGTTTCATTATTTCAAATAACTCAACAGAAAGGTAAGATTGTTGCATTTATAATCAATAATCTTCCTAATGAAGATGATTTCTATTACTTGATAATGTTTAGTGAATAAAGTATGGCATCTTGGGAACATACAGACATAATCGTTGATGGGCAGCCTGTGAAAGCGCAGGCTCCTATCATCGTGTCGGCAAGTAGAAGTACGGATATTCCTGCATTCTATGCCGATTGGTTTTTTGACCGCTTAAAGAAAGGTTACTCAGCATGGACCAACCCATTTAATGGCGTGAAGTCTTATGTATCGTATGATAAAACTCGCTTTATAGTTTTTTGGTCAAAGAATCCTCGTCCGCTTCTTCCATATCTTGATTATCTCAAAGAAAGAAATATAAGGTGCTATATACAATACACATTGAATGATTATGAGAAGGAGGGATTGGAGAAAGTACCTTCACTTTTAAATCGCATTGAGACATTCAAAATGTTATCTGATAAACTTGGAGCGGACGCTGTTGTTTGGCGTTTCGATCCGATGATTCTTACAGATGATATTACTATAGATGACCTTATTAGTAAAGTTGAGAAGATTGGTGACCAGCTCAAAGGATATACGAAGAAATTGGTGTTTTCGTATGCTGACATCAAGCTTTATAAAAAGGTTAAATTGAATCTTGAAAAGAATGGCATTCCATATCATGAGTGGGAAACTGCGCAAATGGAGAAGTTCGCTATGAAATTATCAAAAATGAATAGTGAAAGAAACTGGAATTTCCAGCTTGCTACTTGCGGAGAGCAGATAGATATTGATAGATATGGAATAGCTCATAATAGGTGTATTGATGGAGATCTAATAACTCGCTTGGCGTGGGACGATAAGGTTCTTATGGATTTTATGAAGGTTAAAATTCAGCAGATGCCAGCACCGTCATTGTTTGAAGATTCACCATCATTACCTGATGGTGCAATTATTCTGCCACACAATCAATTCTTCCTAAGTGCTCACAAGAAAGATCCAGGACAAAGAGCCCTGTGTGGATGTATGGCAGCTAAAGATATTGGTGAATATAACACTTGTCCACATCTATGTGAATACTGCTATGCAAATACAACTAAGCATTTAGCTTTAGAGAATTGGAAACGTCATCAGCAGAATAAAAATGCTGATACAATAACAGGGAAATAATTATGTCAAATTTTATAGATATATTCAGAAGAAACAGAAATATCTCGTTTGTCGGTATGAGAGATGCAGCATTGACTCTTCTTCCTGCTGATCGAACGAGTCGTAATAAGCTGTATCAGGATTTAGAACGAGGTAAAGGCATATTAGATGACGAAGACCATCTAAATATGTATTTACATAGCTTCGGTAAAATGCATAAAGCGAAGCTTGATGCTGCTTTTGGTTGCATTCCTGATATTTCTGAAATCTT
Organism: Bacteroides sp. ET336; assembly: GCF_024733815.1. Classification (NCBI taxonomy): domain Bacteria; kingdom Pseudomonadati; phylum Bacteroidota; class Bacteroidia; order Bacteroidales; family Bacteroidaceae; genus Bacteroides; species Bacteroides sp. ET336. The sequence goes on along the minus strand of NZ_JANRHK010000010.1, from coordinate 59,702 downwards.
CTCAGAAGAAGTGGAGATTTACGATTGGGGTTGCGGTCAAGGAACAGCCTCAGTATGCTTATTGGATTTTCTACATTCAAAGAATATATCACCTAATATCAAGCATTTTTGCTTGGTAGAGCCTTCTTCTGCTGCTGTCGAAAGAGCAACACAGGTTATTGAAAGTTTTAGTTCTGCATATTTCGTAAAGTCCATTACTAAGGGTTTTGACTCTTTGAGTCCGGAAGATTTCAAGAAATCGAATATTAGGAAAGTACATCTTTTCAGTAATATTCTCGATGTAGAAGCTTTTGACCTTGCACGATTCATTCACTTGTTCCAACAGCTATTCGGAAGTGATAACTATTTTGTGTGCATCGGTCCTTATTACAGCAACAACAGACGTGTTGATGAATTCGTAGCTGCCACAGCACCTGATATTATGTATGCCACGATGAATAAGGAACGTGGGACATGGCAGGGTGACTGGACAATCTCAATGCGTATATTCTTCAAACATTTCGACCGCATTGAGACCGTTGAGAATATTGGTAAACGTATTGAAGATTCGCATAAGAAAGAACAGTTCTTTGCTGGATTTGTTCTTGATGCTGTCGCAGAGGAATATAGCAAATCTGATAAGGCAGATAATGCTGAAGAACTTTATCGTTCTCTTTCTGCTTTCGATGTCAAATCAAATATACCTCTTGCTTATAATTCAAATACAGACTCCAAACTTGCAGTCTTGGCAAATATCATATCAAGAGGTTTGCCAACAAAGGCTCCGTTGTTATTAGAGAATACTTTTTCTGATTTATTCCATATTTCAACCAAGCCAAAAGAAGGAGCGATACTTGATTATAAATCTACTCATAAAGTTTCGGTGCAGGAAATTTATGAAGCCCTGCATATTATAGATCCTCGTTTTAATGTAGATTTCTATAATGGAGATATGCTTGACAGTTCCTTTGAGAAAGATTTTATTGAAAAATACTTGGAAGGTTCTCAAAGTGAATATCTGATTCAAGTTTTTGAGCCACAACGTAATCTTTCATCAATTGTAGATATTCCTGATAGAAGATTCAGCAAAGATCAACGAGTAGATTTTGCGTTGGAAATTCCTTATGGTGATGCAAGAACCGGCTTCATTCTTGAGATGGACGGTCTGCGTTATCATTCTAATATATTCAGTAGAATTAGCGATGAGCGACGTGACCGAATGGCTCTCAATGGAGGCTGGGATACATATCGTATTGAACAACTGAATAATATGGCGTTCATGCAAAATTGGGAAAGTGACGCTGCTTCAGTTGACTACTTACAGATTATAAAGGCTAATTACAAAAAGGCTCTGTCTGGAAATTGGTTGGACACTTTGCAAATAGTTCTTGCACCAATGGCAATTGCACGAGTAGAACGAATGTTGGTGGAGGCAATGATGTCCGGTGCTCTTAGTCTTGATAGCGATGTATGGAATATTGCCATTGTAGAACGTGACATCCCATGTTCTGCATTGGCTATAAAGGACCTTGCTGAAAAATATAGGTATATTTGTGAATTAGCAGCTTCATCAGATAGACTGCCGGAGATAAAGCTTCAGATCATATCAACAGAAGAATTCAAAAAATCTCCATTGCATTTGGGAAACCGTGTCGCTACTCAAATGCCAGAAGGACATTTTGACCTATGCTTGGATATATCAATGTTACTTAGAGACAACATTGATGCCCTTCCTTTGAATGTCGATGCAGATACTGTCTATCTTATCCGTTCTTCTCATTACAAGAAACGTGAGCGAACAATCTGCGCTGCAGACAATATACAATATCCTCCATTGGTTACAAAAGATGGCACAGGGTCTTATGTAAATATAAAGGAAAGGGAAGATGTCCTTACATATTTCTTGCGTGATATTTTCCGCAAGCCATCTTTCCGTCCTGGGCAGTTGCCTATTCTTAGCCATGCTTTAGCTGATAAAACTACAATAGGATTACTTCCTACTGGTGGCGGTAAGTCTTTGACATATCAGTTATCATGCATTTTACAACCTGGCGTTTCTATAATTGTTGACCCTCTCGTTTCACTTATGGTTGACCAGGTTCGAGGGTTGCGCGAAGCACGAATTGATGCTTGTGAATGTGTTAATAGTGGAATGAATGCCAAAGAGAAGGCTAAAAAACTGAATCTTCTTCAAAATGGTTCTGTCTTGTTCATGCTCCTTTCTCCGGAAAGATTTATGATGGAGAATTTTCGTTCAAGTTTGCTTACAATGACAGAGAAGAATCATGTGTATTTCTCTTATGGCATTATTGATGAGGTTCATTGCGTATCTGAATGGGGACATGATTTCCGTACTTCTTATCTCCACCTTGGACGAAACATGATAAATTTCATGAATACGAAATCAGGTCGTCCATTGTCTATTATAGGTTTGACGGCTACAGCATCGTTTGATGTTCTTGCAGACGTTGAGCGTGAATTGACTCTTGGTGGAAACCTTACTATTGACAGTGAAACAATTGTACGTCCTGAGTCTGATTCACGTCCTGAACTAACATATCGTATTATTGAGGTCTTTTCTAATTTTGATGAATTGAGAGAACCTAATGAGCAGTTCTTGCTTAAAGCAAAATCAGATTGGGAACTTAAAGATGTTGTAGCAACAGCAAAAAAGAATAAGATGTATGAGCTACTGCATGAAATACCTTCAGATATAGTGCAAGTCAATCAGCATGAGACTGAGAAATCAAGGGTTGCTCATATAGAGGATTTTTCAGCAGAGGATTTCTATTCGGCAGATAGTGAACAACACTATAAAAATGCTGGAATAGTATTCTGTCCACATGCACATGGAACTTTCGGTGTAGAAGATAATGTTTGGGGTACCAGGACTGGTATCTCCACTGAATTGCGAGAGCATGAGCCGGAATTGTCGATGGGTACGTTTGTTGGCGGTGACAAGCCTTCTGGTGATATGAAGTCATTTAATGAAAATGACCAAAATCTGATGGTGGCCACTAAAGCGTTCGGTATGGGTATAGATAAGCCAAATATCAGATATACAATTCATATAAATCACCCTTCATCCATTGAAAGTTATGTTCAAGAGGCAGGTCGTTGTGGTCGTGATAAGAAGCATGCCATATCTTATGTTTTATATGATCCGACAGAATTCATTGAATTTACTATAGATAAAATAAATGATATTCGATATTTGATGGGGGATGAAGACCCAACATGGCTTGAACGATATATAAATAAGTTTGTTCTTGCAGATGATATTCCTGCATTGTGCAAATATAATAACTGTACCAAAGAACAGACAGATAAGATTCTTGATATTATCAGAAAGCAAGGATTTCTGGAGAACATAGACAAGGACATTAACTTGTGGTTCCATAATAACTCGTTCCGTGGTCTATTCAAGGAGAAGGTCATTCTTGTTGAACTCACTGATAGAATAATCAATGCTAAGCCTACACTTTTAACAGAGATTCAGGCAAAGTTGAGAGACGAAGCAGGAAACGAGGATGTGTGCTTAAAGATAGATACAAGAAAAAATGCAGTTAAAATCGTTTCGGAAGAAGATAATAACAAACAATATGGTTATATCTTCCTCGACAGCCTACGCCCGACTTATAATTATCTAGGTTTTGAATATTCATTATGCTCGTATATATCTAATTGTTTGATCCAGATACTCCAATCATATGAAGATTATTCTCCTAAGACACTTATGCGCCCTTTGGAGGGAGAAGACAATATCACAGAGGGTATATATCAGGCAATGGCACATGCTGACGAAGACGGCAATGCAAGTGTTGTTGTTTCTTGGGAGAATAATGTTCAACAAGATCCTGAAGGTTTTGAAGCTTCAATCAAAAAGGAAATTCTTGCTATTTCTGAGGAACAGGGATGGCAAAATATCAATGAGGACAGATACGGAAAGTTGGATTTGAAAAAAATTGGTGATTTTAATGAGTTGATAGCTAAGATAGCCAAATGCTCAGGTGATACTAGATGGCTTCGCAATCATGCAAATAAAAGCATCTATAAAAGGCTACGAATGGCTTTTTGTAAGAAAAGAGATAAAGATGATACAGATAAAGCAATATACAGAATGTGCTGCATAGGGCTTGTAGATGATGTGACTATTGATTATCTGTCACAAACATACGAACTTAAAATCCACAAACGAACTGATGAAGAGTTCAAACAGTATATGTTGGATTTCTTCCGTAAGTATTATTCTTTGGAGCAAGCTCAGAAGAAGGTGGATGAAATTGACAAACAGCCAGGGCGTAATTATTTAGACCGTTGCCTGGGCTATTTAACAGCCTTTGTGTATGAAAACCTTGAAAAGAAGCGTTATCGTGCCATCGAGGACATGTGTATAGCATGTGAGGACAGTATCATAGAACGTCAAGCAAATGGTAACGATGAATGGCTGAAGGAGTTTATTCATCTGTACTTCAACTCTAAGTATGCGCGAACCGGCTATGAAGTTAATGGAAAGCCTTATTCCCTGAAGGATGATACAGATATAGAAGGAAAAGATGGATTCGATGTCGTTAAGAAGTATATTGAAATAATTGACCCTGTTAATGATAACTCTGGCAGTGAAGTGGATAATGTCAAACATCTGTATGGCGCGACCTTACTTTGTCTGAGAGCACATCCTGATAATGCTGCTTTGCAGCTTTTGCTCGCTTATTGCATTACTTTTTTAGGCGCAGGGAATAACCAGACACTGAAAAATAATGCTTACAACAATTATATCGAAGGCTTTATGACTTTGTATAATAGGGATAATAAGCAGGTTTGGAGTGACATTGACACTTTTACATCTTATCTAAAAGCCAAAGTTCGTAAAGATGATAAGTTTATCAAGCAGAACTTGGTTGACGATGGTAAGAAAACGATAACACTGTTTGTCCATGAGGATAAGTTAAATGAAATAACAAAGAAATATCTAAAATAATTATATCAAAATGACATACGATATTAACGCTACTTTGGAAAGGTTAGAACAGAACCTAAAGCAACTTGATTCTGCAAGAAAACAAGTTGAAAACACTGTTCAAGCAAGTGAAGGACTGCAAAATGCCGTTGCTGGTTATGTCGCTTCAATCAATTCTCTTGTTAAAGAAATCAAAGAGTGGGAGAAACAATTAGAAGGAGCACAGGTTGGAATTTCAGAAGAAGTGCAGAAGTCAGTGGGTAAAATGACCTCTGCTTGCGAGAATATTACGTCTAGTTTCACATCTTCAGTCGATGCTTCTTTGCAAGAATTTACCGAGCAGAATAACTTGCTATCTGAAAGGGTCGAAGAACTTAGCGCTCTTCGTGAAGAGATAAAATCAACCACAAAAGAGATTCAAACCATTAAAAAGTTTCTTTTTGACATTTCCAAAGATTTGAAAGAATCTCAAAAGGGGCAAGATAATGCCATTGCATCAATCAGTCAAAATGTTGATGACCTTCCCTCAAATATTAAGGAACATGCTGATAGCATTACTACGAAGTTGAATCAATGGAATCAGGAGCTGAAAAAGTTAATAGATGATATTTCTCCAAAGATAAAATCTATTGAAACAAAAGTTGATGCAATTACCAATATAATTAATTGTATACAGACTTCATGCAATACCATTAAAAGTTCAACTGATAATATAATTAACGAGACTAAGAATTTGCAAAATGAATTAGCGACTTCTTCTGAAGCTACGACGAAAGCAATTAACATCAATCGTTGGATTATTATTGCTGGTATCATTATTATTGTTGCTTTGCATTTCATTCGTTAAATAGTAAGCTGTAATTGTATGCACAATCGTCCTATAGCTAAACTCATTAAATGGTTTGTCAAACGTGAGAAAGGCAAATTAGTTGATGCACGTATCCGAAATACAACGACGTTTTGCTTATCTTGATATGAATGACCAAAAGAAAATCCTTTTATTGTTCCTATTTTCCGGTAAATTAAAAAGAACCAAAACAACTAAAATCTAAAATATTTATGAACTCACGTAAAAAATCTATTTTAATCTATTTAGGTGGTATCATAACGGGTATCATTCTTACTTTTGCATTTTTTTTCTTTGTAGCATTAGGAAATACAAACGGAACGCCATCTGACAATAATGTCGTTATGTTTGAAAAGCCACAGCAAGAAATTAATGTCCATTCCTTTGAGATTATGCAAGTACTTCCAGATGGGAGTGCATTGGCAACGGTAGAAGATATTTCTAATATAGGAATGATTGTTTTATTCCTTGCTGATAAAGAAATTTCATATTATGATAATCAAAAAATAGATGTTCCATCAGACAAACGTGTAATGCAAGTAGGTACTTACAAATACATCTCGCGTAGTGAAATGGAGAAAACTGTTCCGATTGTAGAAATTATGGATAAGTAAAAACTCTTACCATATAAGGTAATATTTAGTAAAAGAACTACCTGTTTCCATAGAGAATACGTAACAGGTAGAAAATCACCTATATACAAATTTATCTACTTGTCTTAGAACTTCGAATGACGAAGCCTAATACAAGTGGATTTATTTTTGAAAATACGAGAGGGAAAGATACATTATGTTGCCTTATTAAATTAGGCAGTCAGGAGCTATTCTTCAGCGCCTGAATTTATTACTATAAAGAGACTATAGATTTATAATCCCCAAATCGGTTATTATGATTGGGGGTTATAAAAATTTCAGTCATCATAATTTCTACCCCAACGATTGGGCTCAGGATTGTTGTCATAGGGGTAAAAGCCTTCTTTTTCAAATTCAACTACTTGTCCCAATTTGGGATGTTTGCATAATATAAAGCACTCATCTCCCTCTTCATCTTTACATGTAGCTACTGTACTTTCATTATTTCCGAACATAAAATCAAATGGGCGAGACCTTCCTATTTCCTTTGATATATAAACATAGGAATAGTATTCATACGAAGAGTGCTTCTTATCTTGTGTTAGAAATCTTAACGTCTTTCCTTCAGCATCAAGCCATTCGTCAGCGACACGAATTCCACCGTGATAGTAACAAAAATCACTAAGTCGTTGGCTTTCTATTTCTATTATGGTTGCTTTCATTTGTATATTTTTAGTTATCATCAGAACTTATAAAGAATAAGGAATAGGGCTATTGGTTATCAGTACCCTAAACCTTATTCTATATAACGTCTATTATTGATAGAACAAAGGTAGGTGTTTTTCAGCAATTAATAACATGAGTTCTGAAATAAATTCATCACTATTCCCAATCTCATAAGAATATTCCATTATCTTCCTCGATGAAAGTGAGTCTCTTCTTGTGCGACAGTTTCCATTTTCTGTTCCTGTTTTTCAGCAATGGACTTGACATCAGCAGTGGCGTTATCAGGCAATCCGTAACGGGTGATGTTCTGTCTGACTTCTTCAGCAGTGACTTTACGCATCACATCATAGGTTCCTCCAACAGACGGGTTATATACCACGGCATAGTGTTCGTTCTCCACCAACAGGTCATCTCCACGGTATTTTGTAGGAGACAGGTAAGTGTTGGACATGTCTATGGCATCACCGGCATCGTACTCAATGGCTTCCTTCAATAGTGCCTCATAATCGCCCTTTTCTTGTAGCTTGTCAAGTCTGTCTGTGTCTTCACCCATTTGAAGGTAGGCTATAGAAGCATAGTACACAGGCTCTTGGCTATTACTTTGGACTACTTCTATGTTTTGTTCCTGGTCAATTTTCTGTTGCATGGCATCAATACATTTTGTAATCATACTTGATGCCTTTTTCACATCTGTCAGTGTAGTTTTGATGAATTCCGGAGATTCATTCAAGCTGTCAAGCCAGCTTTTGAGGTAGCTGGCACTGTCTTCTTTCAGATGCTTGGTCATACCATAGCGTTGTGCAACGAGGGCTGCACTTAGCTCGGCCACAAGCTCTTCCCGGGCATATTCCTTACTACCAAAGGATGTCGGCTGTAGTCTTCCCAACTGATTTTCTGCTCCTGTGGAATGGGCCATTTCATGCCCCAGGTTGGTATAGAATGACTCACCATCCTTGAACTGCTTTTTCTCAGGAACGACAATCTCATTCTTCGAAATGCTGTAGTAGGCACTGTCTCCGTAAGTAGGCTTGATAGGGCAGATCCATTCGTTATCCTTTATTATCCGGTCGATAGGAGCAAAGGAAAATTCTTTACCTTCAGATTGTGGACTTATCTGTTTTCCTGCATCAGCAAGTTTCTTATATAAATCAGGACGAGCTTCCTGAAGATTGGTCTGGGCCACATTGAACACGTTATATACCTGAAGCTTCGGATAGACGTTGTAGCCTTTCTTTTCCTCCTCACTTAGCTGTTTATACTCATCGTATTTAATTTTCTCTTTTGTCTCTTTATCGACAACAGTGAATGTCGTGATGAACACCGGGAAACTCTTTTCTCCTTTCAGGATGGAGACCTTTGGTAGTTCCTGACCATTATTATCTTTTATCGGCTGACGTACTCCCTGTTTGTCTTTGGTGTAGTTCAGACCGGCCACACGGTCAAAAGTACAGAATACAGGCAGTTTATATCCCTGTTTCTCACAGTGCATCATGAGTAAGAGTGCATTCATTCCATTGTATTCGCGGCCAGAAAGATTTCTCGGCCAGGAGATGGATTTATCTGTAAACCAAGGCTTCTTCCAGTCATTCTGCAAAGTCTTGATTTTCTCAATCATCATCTCTGCGAATTTATCCAAGGCCTTATCTTCACTGCTACGGCCATCTGAATTATAAATCTTTTTACCTGTCATAGTCATTAGTGTTGGTAAGAGTTAGAGCTTTTCTCCCAAAGAGAGCATTCGCTTATGCGGCATGTAAGGTCAAGTCTGTTATTGTACACACCTAATTCCAATTCCCCCTTAGCATTGATTCCGGCTTTGGGTTGCATCCATGCTTCTTTTCTTTTGTCGAATTGCATAAAGCGTACCCAAGTATAGGTGTAATTATCTCCATCCTTTTCGCTACTATAAGCGGAAAACACCGTAAAGGACTTACCACTTTTAGTTGTCTTGTCCTCAATTTGTTTGCCTAAAGTACCTCTGAACTCCATTGTACCGTTAATGCCGTCGTTATTGCTTGCATTGAATGTGTTAATGCCAGTTGCAGACAGGTTAAGGTATAATGCTTCTCCCTTTTTGTGAAACATTAGAATACCGGCTACTTCAATGTGAGTCCCAACTTGAATTGGTGGTAACTCAGATAGGCTGTTGCAGGTCTTGGCCACACTGATTTCAACTGTCTTGTTAATTCCTGATTTTGCCGGAATAACTATATTAATACCGAATGATGCGAACTGCGTACCTTCTTTGTTAGCACGCATTTGTGCCTGGCGGGAAACGGTGCCACACACGGTTACATTACATTTAATCATAATAAAACGAATTGATTGTTATACTTAAAAAGCAAATTATTTCAACTGTACAGACTCCTGTCTGCCTTGTTGGTTCTCCAGATTGTTCTGATAGTTTTGTGACATCTGCAGCGTGACCACGGCAGAGTTAATAACAGAGGCGATGCTACGTCGTTTCTCATCATCGTTCATCATGGTACTGCCAAGTGTCTGTTGGATCTTGTTTATTTCTGCATTACTCAGTTCTCTGTTGAGTTGTACAACTCCATTGTCTGCATACAGATTGGGTTTACCATCATGCAGGCTTATGGTGCAGGTCTTATAGAATGGGAGGATAGGAGTAAGGTCTATGCTTTTACTGACAGCTGCATCAGTGGCCTTCTGCATCTTTTCCTCCTCACTTGACTTGTCTATCTGGAGGGCAAGAGCCATGAGTGAGGTGAACATAGTCATGGCCATCTCTATTACAGGATCAGCTATAGGCATATTCACCCCACTGTCTTCAGAGGACAGAATTTTCTTCATCCACTCATCCGGACTCATGGCTGTATCTGGCTGCACATTGGCATCGGATTTACTCGCACTCTTGTATTGCGCAGTCAGATCTTTTCCGTTACTGAGAACCTGTAGTGAGATGTTCCCTTTTTGTGAAATCTCAGCAAGATATGCAGCCGGGTCAATATCTCTTTTTGTTCCATCTGTGGATATGGATTTAACTCCAAAATGAAGATGTTCACCAGTAGTCCGATACCCAGTGTTTCCTGAAATGCCAAGCTTCTGTCCGGCAGCAACTTCATCACCGACCTTGACGGATATACTGTCCAGATGCATGTAGGTACATTGATATATGCTGCCATCGTTTCTGTTGTACTCAACTGTAACAGACCGTCCTCCGTTTGTATTAGCATTGCTGTTCACGTTGACAACTTTTCCTTTATCTTCTGTTGCAAGGACTGCCTCATGATTTGTCTGAATGTCAATCCCTTTATGCAACTGGGACTTACTTGCGTCCAAAGGATCCTTTCTTGTACCAAAGGGAGAAGTAACCAGTATAAATTCATCTCTTTTTAACGGGAAGGAATATTTCTTTTCTTCAGTATCCTGCACGGAAACATCATCTGATGTGGCTTGACGGGGATTATCAGTTGTTCCAAAGGATTTACCCTCTGCTTTCATCTCCTGCATTACCATCTGGTCATATTTTTGCAATCCGTTCTTCTCGATAATATTCTGAAGGGTTGCTGCGTATTGTTTGCTTGACGCATATCCTGCATCCTGTAATCCGTTTGTCCATCCTTTGTAGTCATCAGGAGAGAGTTGGAACAGCTCGGCGTATCTTCCGTTCCTTTTCAGGAACTGAGAATGATGCTCATAGGAATCTCCAACATTCGCATACTGGCAAAACTTTTCGTTTGGACGGTCATCGGTATATACAAGATATTTGCCTCCATTCTCAATCCAGCTGGAGGTGGCTTTGATCCCAAAATGGTTGTTTCCCTTACGGGACAGTTCACTCTGGCCACTGGCACTTTCGCAGATACCCTGTGCAAGCGTGACAGAGGCAGGTATGCCATATCTGCGCATCTGTTCCATGGCATACTCTGCATATTGTTGGATATATTCTTGATTCTTTGACATTGCGGTTACATGTTATCTGTGCATTCTTGAAACCTTGCTCTCTTCCTGATTGTCGGGTTCATTTTTCTGTTTTTCAGTAACGTCTTTTTCTTGCCTGGGAGTTTCCAATTGGTCACAGATGGCAATTCGCTCACCGGCACGGATCAGTTTAGGAAGGTAAACATCGAGCGCATGGTGAGGAAACCCTGCTATCATAAGAGGTTTTCCTTCAGCATCTTTTGTGTGATTGCTTTTGCTGAGCGTGATTCCAAGTATTTTGGCTGCTTTCTCTGCATCGTTGCTGTAAGTTTCATAGAAGTCTCCACATCTGAAGAGCAAAATTGCATCAGGATGCTTCGATTTTAATTCATAGAATTGCTTCAGCATCGGAGAGAGCTCAGCGGTTACTTTTGTTTCAGTCTTAGGACTTTCATCCTTGCTCTTATTGCCCTTAGATTCGGATGGCCCATGAGATTCACTCTGTCTGCTCTTCTCTTCGGTCTGTTCCTCATATACTTCCGTTTGCTGATTTGGATTTTTTGACTGAGTCTCCTGTTCTGATTTATCCGTACCTACTGCAACAGCATCTGTACGGTCCTTACGGAGCACATCGGCAAAAAGACTTGCTGCAAGATGTTTCTTGTAATCTTGCATATCTTCTGCCAGCCACATACGTTGCCATTGCTGTGGACTTACTTCACGGGCTGTCAATTTCTCACCGTTGACTGTGGGCATACATAATATCACACTGGGAGTACTCTCAGTACCTTTGGTCTTGAATATATTCACACGGTCTATCCTTGCGAGTTCTTCTGCTGTTGCATCACTTTTGAAGAGGTCAATCTTAATGTCCGGACTGTTCTGGGCGGCCATATAGTATTTTTGGGCCATATCCTGACGTACTTTTTCTGAAGTTTCTTCGTCACCTTGCTTTACAGTGGTAAAGAAAAGGTTAAGATCTGCCTTCTCGGGGTAAACGCTGAAGCTCTTTTCATTTTCGGGCTTCAGATAAAGTGCCCATTTCCCTTCGTCATTACGCAACATGAGTATCTTTTCAAAGTCTATGGCACCGGAGCGTTTGACGGCATCGGACACATCAAGTAATGTAAGGGTCTCCAGATTCCACTTGTTCATGCGGTTCACGGAAACTTCCTTGCCGTCAAAGAAACTGTCATCGGGACGATACCCCATAGAACCATCTACGTTGTAGAATGTAACCGTTTCATATCCCTCTTTTTGAAGTGCATGTTCGATACGGCCTTTGTTCATTCCAGGAATCTCATTCTCGACTCCTAATGAAGCTCCAGATGGGAGAACCACATCAGCCATTTTCTGTTCAGGTTCTTTTATAACCACGAACTCTTTAGTATCAATATTGGGCAACGTCTTGATTTCATCGGCTACATAATAGTGTTTTGGAAGAATGTGCTTAATATCTGCTATCTGTTTCTGTAGGACTCTGTTGTTGAGTTCTACTTTCTCACCACGTTCAGCCTTATGAACCATATCTATAGCGTTGTTTACGTCTCTCTCCAGAATATCTGGCAGATGCGGGTCTTCTTTCAGCTCTCTGATCCAATAATCGGTCATCTTCATGCTGTCCGGAGAGAGTTTAGCTGAGATACCCAACTCCTGCAGCTTAACAGCTGAAGCTACTTCCACAACCAGCCTTTCCTGCTTCACGGCATCCTCTGAAATCTTGTCGTTCTTGACTACCATTCCTTCACGGGCGAGCCTCTGTTGGTGTCCTGTTGCAGATATAAGCATGGATACTGCATCACGGGCATAGTCTTCATAATATTCATAAGATGAAGCAGGTGGCAGGAAGACAATATCCTTCTTGCTGTCGTAATGCGCTACACCTGTAGTATCAGTGCGTATATCAACCAAATTTTTTCGTGACTGTTCCAGAAGATTTTCGACACCCTGACGGATTTCATTCGAAGCTGACTCTATATCTGTACGGTCTTTCAGAGGACCGGTCTTTTTTACTACTGTATCAAATGTTGTTTTATCAACCATAGGGAGTGTGGTCTGCTCGATATTGAAAAGTGAGCGGACTTCACGGTTTCTGATTCCTTTATAATCCTCTTGCTTGTCAGCTGGCAGTGCTTGATAGTCTGAGCGACTGATTTTCTCTTCAGGATTATGTTTGTTTACATACTCATTCCAATTATACCAGAGAAAAGGTACTCCCTTTTCTTTGGTCTGGACAGATTCACCGCGTTTCTTTGCTTCAGAAAAAAGCGTATATTGATTTGTTTTGTATCCATTCTGGTCGCTGTGCATTCCCAATATGATAGCATTGAAAGCAGAAATCTGCAAAGGCTTCAGATATAGTTTCGGTGCTTTGCGACCATCGTTGTCAAGCCACATTCCTCCATTTTCTTTGGCTTTATTGAAAGCATTCTCAAACAGCTCAACCTGACGTACTATTGCCATTTTCTCTTGTTGGTTCTTCTCTTCCATAAGTCTGATTATTATATTGTTATCCTTTTATCTTTGTGCAAGTGGTCTTGCTACTGTTTGCCGTTCGCTTGCTTCGTAGTTTTCAGAAACAATCTTACGCATCTGGTCATTCTTGGCCAGTATTGCATTTGCAAGTGTGTTGAGAGGTAAAGCTCCCTGCTGATAAGCATCCACAACTTTATCCGGCAAAGTGATGCTGCAAGGAACCTTGTCTATTGTAGCAATCAGACAGTTGGACCTAATCTGAGGATTGACAATCCGGGGATTGAGCGGTTCATCAGGATAAACCCGATAATTCACTGGGCTGTTTCCTGCTTCAGGGTGCTGATGTGCTTTGAAATCATCCAAAGTCTCATGCCCGGCCTTGTTCAGCAGATTGAGTCCTCCCATACCGATAAGTATCATTTTCAGGATTGGATTCTTGACAAACATGCCTGTAACGATACTGGCAATAGGCATCATATTGTCCTTCAGATTGATTGACTTTGTTTTTCCCGTGAAGAGTCCTACAAGCATGTCAGGTAGCATGGCCAGTACATATCCGATATTGTGTCCAATGTCGCTAATGCCATTGAGTCCGAAAGAGGTCAGCAACCCTTGCCATCCGTCCATATTGGTCTGTTCCGGCTTCGGGGAGGTCTGTTCTTCTGTTGGTTGTTCCTCTTCGACCGCTTCTTCTTGTTCCGGTGCAGTCTCTGCTGATGAAGTCTTAGTCTGTGGCTTTTCTTCTGACTGCTTTTTCATTTTCTCCTGGTCTTGTCTATATTGTTCCTCGCATCCCGGGCGCACTATTGAAGGTATGTCTGAACGGTCTTCCTGTTTGTCAGAGAATTTAGATAACAGGAAGTCACCGCCGACCCATGTGGCCGCTGTTTTCCAACCGCCACCGGCTCCACCCATACATGCGAGATCAGTTACGGATCCGAGAATTATACCTGTGTTCTTTTCCCACGCAGATGGGTTGTATCTCTTTTCGGCTTCTGTATCCATATGATGTTCTAATGGTGATTTTGCAACTTCCTGGGGGAGATAAAAGATGGTGTTAGTTGCTGCCTTCTTTAAGATGTATTCAATGGATGAGCGTGGAATCTTATCCTGAATCATCTTGTCTATCATCTTTTTCTCCATGGCGGAATCAACGGTGATGTGCTGGCGTTGAAGTTCTTTCTTGACCATTTCAATATAATCTTCAGCCGTTTTCGAGTTCCATTCACCTGTGTAACGCAAAGACTGCATCTGTGTCTGTCTGGCAGACATTCCACCATCAGGACCAATGGCACTGGCCATCAATCCTGCAAATGATGAGGTGTGCTCTTTAAGCTCTGCTGCCATCTTATCTTGCAGTTCATTCCGGACCTTGTTCATGATTGGAATGACCTTTTTCCTGAATATTCTATCTTGTTCTGACTCTGCCATGAGTTGCTGTTTTATATGATTGATAATTTATATGCCCTTTATAGATTTATCTGGTTGAGTAATTGCTCGCGTGTCTGTTCTATGGCATTGTGATATACTTCCATCTGTTTCGGGAAATATTCTTCCAGCCATTCATCCTTTTCAATGTTTTCATTGATAAACTTGATAGCCAGCTCACGTTCAATCTCTATCGCAGCTTCTCCTTTCTCACTACCATTGAACCATGCTTTCGTCCACCATCTGATACCGGACTTATCCGGATACACGCTCACCATACGGGGAATATCGAAGCTTTGAACATCAATATCGAGCTCTGCCAATGGATCAATAAGTCCACTGGTTGCTATGGCAAGTTCTTGTGCTTTTTTTTTTCGTGATCACTTAAACTGGAAAGGAATATCTGATGACGCAGGGCAAGATAGTTCAGGAAATCACCGATAAGCAGATTCTGTACCCGTTCTGCAATCGGTATACTTCGTGCGCCCATACCCAATGGATTGGCCATACTAGGGATGGTTTCATAGAAGTAATTTTTTGTAGCCGACAGTGAGAGAATATTTCTCAAAGTGAACTGTGTATGTTCCGGCAACGTGTAGGCTCCAAGACTGATGTCTTTCATGTAGTCCGGAAAAAAACGCATCATCAGATTCTCTATCTCCTTGCTGTCTTTGTCATACATGGTTCTGACATCCATATCCAGTGTCACAAATTGTGGTACTGCACCAGGTTGTCCGTTCTGTTCCATGACTTTCAAATTACTGTATATCATGGTCAGGAACTCCAGAGGATTAAGCTCTTCTCCTTTATACTTGACCTCCATGTGGAGTATTTCCCCACTTACGGCAATAACCTGACCGGCCTTGACTTCACTTCCGTAGTTGCCAAAAACATTCGAGAGGTGTGCGTATTTTACCTCGTAGTCTCCATAGCGTGTCACCTGATAGATACCATGTACGGCATCATTCCCAAGTCCAGTGATCTTTCCTGTTGCAACTGCTGAAAGAAGATAATGGTTGGCCTTGAAATCCACACCATGATGAAAAAAAGGTTCCCCTGTATGCGGATGTTTCTGTTTACCGTAGCCAAGACTCATCTGTACGTCACGGCCTTTTTCTTCGTAGGGCATACAGTATCCGCTGTCCGAACGAAGAATCATTTCCTGTGTATATTGCATATTATATCTGTTTATAAATTTTACTATCATCTCCGTCTGCCGCCACCAGTGCCTTGCGCAACCTCCGACTGTTGACTTTCGTCTTGACTTTGTGCAGCAGGTCGTTTCTTCTCACTGGCAAGTGCCTCGTTCATATTTACATTATTTCCTATCATCATCATGGCAAGCACAGCTCCAGCTATCTTGCCCATCCATCCGAATCTTCCGAAAACAAGTAGTGCAGCCACTACAAGTCCGATGAGACTCAGACTGGAAACATTCCCTTTACCTATATTGCTGAAAAAGTTCCCCATCATGTTTCCACCGTTCCCAGAGAAAACACCTTGTAGGAACTTGCTCATACCGCTCCATTTGCTGTCTGCACTGGTGATGGCATCATTGACATTTTCAGTGAGACCAGTTACAGAGTCTTTCACCTCTTTCATACCTTCACCGATATTCGAAACCGTATCTCCAATCTTTTGTGTCGTTTCTTCGCCAATGACAGCATCGCTGACAATACCCACTACGCTTTTGTCTGTAGTCAGTTTCTCCCAACCGATGTAGCCCAGGCTTCCACCTATGGCCGCAGACTTGGTGGCACTTCCTAATCCTTTTAGCGTTTGCTGTGGATGTACTACTGCACCCCCTGCCGATTTAGCTACAGCTTTTATAGCTCTTCCTCCCAAGCTGACTGCTGCTTTCAATAATGCTCCCCAACCCATACTTAAAGTTTGATTGTTAAATTGTTATCCTGAATTATCTTTATACCTGAATACTTACTTTGGCTTTGCGTTCCTCTTCCATCTTTCCTTGCATTTCTGTACAATATTGGGCTTGTCCACCTCACTTCTACCATTGTAGTCTATCTCCGCCCATATGTCAGAGAGTGAAGTATATTTAATAGCTCTCGTAAGCCTTTTGAGCTTTTGATTCATGAGTTTAAGTTTCGGACGGATGGAAAAGAGAACTTCCAGTCGTTCCTTCTCTGTCATCTTGGTATCGGAGAGGCACAGTTGCCGGATGTCATTGACTATATCAACACTATTCATGATAAGTTCTCTATAGATTTTATTCCTGTTTGAAGACAATGCTACTGCCAGGGCATTTCCTGTCTGGTGCTGGATCTGGTCATTAAAAGTTCCCAGGTGTTTCACGAGTCGGTCTATTTCATGATAGAATCCATATATCTGTGCCGCATAACTGATGATGCTATGAAAGTTATCCAAATAAGTGTTGAACTCCTTTTGCAGGTCAGTCACTCCTTGTACTTCTTCCTTTATCCACAGATGACCTGTAGATTCCAGAAGCATCATTTGTTCCTGCTGCTTCAGTTCTTTTTCTGCCTTATTTGTGTATGCCAGAATCATTCCGGCCAAAACAGGGTCGTTGCCCTGAGCCCGGAGAAAACTCCCACCCAGCCCTTCAAAAGGGAGGGTGAGAGAAATAAGCATGGCAAAAAACAGCAATAAGCGTTTCATTGTGTTATCCTGATAATCTTTTATGGTGTTACTATTCGTGCGCATCTATGCCACCTGTCCAAAGCTTGACCGCCAATCTCAGCGGTGTTCCTGTCTATCATTCCTGCAGTGGCTCTGTTCCATACATCGGCCATTGTGTAATAACGGATGCTGATGGAGAGCTGTGAAAGTCTTTTGTTGAATTGTGCCAGACGGTCATTCAACTCCCAAAGAATCTTACTGCGTTCCGCACCCGTAAGCATATTGCTTGCTCCACCTTTGGCTACGGCATCTTTCAGGATGCTGTATACAGTGATGAGTTCAGTCGCTGTTTCGATATAAAGGTTATTCATACTCATTGTGGCCATTATCCCTTGTGGATTCTGTGATATGGCTTTCTTCAAATCACAAAGACTGATGAATATCCTTACACCGTCATCATAGAGATGACTGCATGCTTTAAGTGTGGAGGCATAGCCAGACACGGTTTTCAGGTAGCTGTTGTACTTTCTCTCCCATTGCTTTATCTGAGTGAACTCTGCCGCAATGGTATTTTGTAGTAGTGCCGTCTTCTGCTGGTCTTCAATCTGATTCTTGATTTGACCGTTGATAAGCTCATTACCTTCAGCTAATGCCACATATTCCATCGGATTGCTGGAAACCAATTGGGCACGACCTTCAAGACGGAATAGGAACAAGGCCAAAGCAATGGCCGAGATAATCATCCATCTGCTGTCGTAAGCAATGCCTTTGGAAGTCTTGGCTTCTGACGATATATTATCTGTTCGTGATTTCATAGATACCTTTCCTTTGTTTGTTATACTCAACTCGTTCACGGATAATTCCTACAACATCAATGCGCTCCTTGATTCCAAATATGTCCAGTTTGGGATTGGAACGGTCTCCGCTGAAAATCGAGACAGTCTTCAATCCGAACAGCTGTTCCACGATACCACGGTTTTCACTGAAGTCAACCACCCTGTAGAGTTCAATGTAGTCACTCTTCCTGATAAGTACACCATGTTGGATAATCAGTTGTTCGGATGTGATGATATAGCTCAGTTTGTGTAGATAAAGACAACCGTAGAGCATGATGCACGTCATGATTGCCCCGAGTACCACAAAAGGCATCTTATAGGTGATGCTTTCGTGACCGGCTGCCAAGAACAGGGCACAACTGATAAGAAATGCCATGCCTTGTGAGATAATGTATTGCGCCCAGTGAGGGTGCAATGTGATTATGCTGAACCGTCTGTTTGAGTCTGTCATATCATTTATCGTTTTAGTCCGCTCTTTTTGGTTTCTTCATTTTCTTCTTCTCTCTCTTCAGTGAGAGAAACACCATTTTCGTCAAAGGCTGTCTCAACGACATCGGTCATTGAGTATTGTTTCTTTTCCAACAGTTCATCATTAAAATCCTTATAGCCTTCAGACGGCAGTTCACGTACTATTCCTATTGGATTCAGGTCTTGTCCGTCCTGCACATGGAGCTTTTGAAACAGGGCCTGTTTAAACTCCTGATAGGCTTTGTTCATCCTGTCAGCCGCTTCCTGCTTGTCTTCCTTACACAGAAAGGGAGAATAATGGTATTCCCATGCCTCATTTCTTGCTGTGTCATAAGCGAGGTAAAGCTTCTGTAGTCCTTCAGGGAGTTCCACATATCTGTCATCGTCAATATCAAGCAGTTCTTTGGTAGATGTGATACCTTCCTTGAAACTTTCAATGAAGCCTTTCATGTCCGATGAGACTGATTCAGGGTGCAACGGATTCATCTTTTGTACGATGGATTCAAAGTTGAAGACGAACTGTTTTCCCGCCAGGTCATTGTCAAAGCCAAGATGGAAAGTAGCATAGGGAGCAGCCTTGACCACTCCCTGTATCTGCCCGTAACTGGGATTTCCTCCGGTGGAGATAAATACGGCTGACTTCAGCTCCTGTCTTGCTTTGTAGTCCAGTCCGGAGTCTTTCTTCATTCTCAACTGGTAGAATGCCATGGCATCGTATGCACTCTCAAACACATATACATCTTTCGCATCTTTCAGTTCCATGTCTTTCGGACTTGCCATCCACAGACCTTCACTTGCATTTGTACCGGCTGCCATACCTTTTCGTGCAGAGCCATCCTTACGTGGACAGCCTCTTTCTTCCAAACCGACACATTTCTCAGGATGCCCCGGTATATACATGGGAAAAGAAAGGTTCTTATAACTTGCTCCATTGTCTGCGGCCTTGGAAGCAAGAAAGAAGTTACGGTGAAAAGCACAACGTGTAGCAAAATCGATTCCTCTTGACTTGAAGAAAGCATAAAAAAGTTTCTGAGAGTCAGCTTCATCAGGATGAAAACGCTCAATCTTATAATCTTTGATATTGAAAGGCTTTGCATCACGGGTAGGAGCAAGCACATTCTGGTTACGTTGCTCCACAGGAATATTCAATAGCCGTTGACAGACTTTGTGAACAAGAGCAGACTCTTTCATTCCTTGATTGTATTCAGGAAAGAGGTTAGGATGTTCCCAAATGAAGGATGTGACAGAATACAGTTTTATCGTTGGAGGTTGGAAACAACAGTTCTTATTGGGCATGACAATAAATTTGTCACCCCTGATTCTGCGTCCATCATTATCCAGACGTACATAGGCAGGATAGCGCAAGCCGTCCCGCTTGTGAAGCGTATAACCTGCATCCGTCAACACGTCTCTGATATTAAGACGGTTGCGATAGTCTTCAAATTTCTGCTCTTCGTTCATTGTGTTCTATGATGATTAAGTATTATCTGCCATGTCCTAAGCCGACTCCATGCTCAGCTGCATTGAGTCCGGCATCAAATGCTCTTGAAGCAAGATCCTGCGGTGAGTCCACACCTCCTTTGAAATAGACATGTGGCCCTGGTGCATGATGATGTTCAACAAACACGGCTGGAGGATAATGGTCTCTTCCGAGTTCTCGCATAACAGTAAGACCTGCAAGTAGAGCACCTCCAATCATGGCACCTATATTCCTTCCATGTCCCGGCGCATTCTTCATGTCTACTTCGTCAAAGATTTTAGAGAAGAGTTTCATGCGATGATAGTCATCTACGGCCATGAACTTTTCATATTGCTTTTGGCTTATCTCGTGACTGATGCTTTCGCCATTGATAACAGCGGTCATACGGAACATAGCATTGCCTTTTTCGTCTTGCTGGATTTCTCCTTGCTCGTTTCGTACAGGCTCAACTCTGATGTCGTCCACCTGTACCTCACGTCCGTTTCTTCCTTCCCGAAACCAACCTTTATCTTGGTTTATGTCATAAAGGCTGTTGCCATCCACATGGGCTACGCTTCGGTCTTCCTGCTCCGCAATGACATATTCATTTCCCTGAGTAAGAGGAAACGCATGTTCTGCCACTACTTCTTGTCTGGCATTCAGTTCTGTTTCCACTTCAGGAGTAAGATTCAGGGCTATCTGTTCATTGGAATTGAGCATGTCTATCGTCAATCTATCTGAAAAATCATTTTTGATGACGTTGTTGATGATGTCTAGACGGTTCTGTACAGGTACATTCTTGATGGAATTGTCTGTAAGCCGGGTAACTTCTTCATCCGTCAGGTCGTAAACAAGTTCATGTTGTGTGGCGGTCGACTGAATGGTCAGAGTCTTACTGTTGGTATCAATAATGACTCCATGAGAAGACAGACATTCCTGCCATTTTTCGTTACTGAAGTATACGTCTGAGGTGATAAGTTCCTTGTACGTTTTTGCCAGCTCCTGTGGACGGGTAGGTATTTCAACAGGTGGAATTACAGCTTCCAAACCTGCGAGTACATCCTGTGAGGGCTGCTGTGCCACATTTTGCTGTTCTCCTTTATAATAGAAGCCATAGCCTCCATTGAGTAATTCACCTGGTTTGATTCTTCCATCGGGACGTTCCGGAACCATAGGGGCTCCCTGCAGGAACATGGCACCACCGACACGGCGCATGTGGAAGCCTTCCTGATTGCGTGGTGTCCATCCTAAGAATCGTCCATGAAACGGGTCCATCATCATAAAGGCACGTTGTCTGTCCCACGGCAGTCTGCCGTATTCGCCAACACCAATCCGGTAGCCATGAAGTCCCATGGCTACACGACCGTTGGCATTACGGGCATGGACAAAGTCTCTCGGCATATAGAAGTCTTTCTTCACTAAATCAGCAAAGGTGTTATAGGCTTTTTTGCTAGCCGAGTTTGTACCCCAATCTGCCAAGTCTCTTATCTGTCTGGCACTGATATGATAGGTTAGGAGAGGTGAGTCATGCCCTTGAACAGCCAGAAGATAGTTTTCTCCTTGTCGGATGATATGTGCTTGCATACCGTTGCGACGGAGAATATCCTGCAGCTCAGGTGACAAATCTCTACCTACTGGTAGTGCATTTGATCTGATTGACATATTGTGATTGATTTTAAATGTTGATTATTCGCCAGTTTCAACAAGCTCGCCTTTCCATTCGATAAAATCTTCGGCTGATTCTTCGTTAACTACAAGGTTCCTTTCATTACAGAATTCGGTGTATTCTTCCTGCCATTCCGGTGAGTGGTGATTGATGTAATCGAGCCAACCGTATTCTCCACTCTGTACTTTCTGTACAAGCTCGTCTTCTGGATAGTATTTGATATTTGCCATATTGGATTTGTTATTGATGGTTGTTACATTGGTTTATCGTTGCATCATGCGCATACCTTGTTTCTTCTGCTCATTCCAGATTTCTTCAGAGTAGTCCTCCTCATGGATATAGTCAAGATTACCATTTTCGTCCATGGTCCAACAACCGAAAATACCGAAGTTGTATTTGTCCCATTCCCGTTTGGCTTCTCTGCGCCAAACTTGTTCATTACCTGCAGCGAGACGGATACCCGTATTTGAATTCAGATCGATACCGATGGAAATCTCATCATCGTCTTCAATGATAGAAAGGATTTCTCCGTTCTGCAGTTTCTGCATCTCAGCACCCGTAAGATGATAACGATCTGTAAGATATTGAATGTTCCTGCCTATGACAGGGGTTGGTACGCTCAGCACTTGTTTGCTTTCCTGGTCAAGCTGAAAGAAACATTTAGTACCGAGTTCGTTGCCAGACTCGTTGCTCTCCAAATGTCCGATAATTGGTTTGCCTGCAAGAAGGTTTTGCTTCTGCTGCTCATTGAATACTTTGAAATCATACTCGTCAAGCTTCGGAAAGAAGAGAATATCTACATTGCCTTCTGGCATTCTGACAAGGCAGAATCGTGTTCTTGCTTTAACTTCTTCACTATCATCTGCAGTGATATGGACAGGTAAGACTGGAGAATGCCGGCCATTGAGAATATTCTGCAAAACGTCTGTCGGCAGATCCTCAATCATCTCCTGTGTCAATCCAAAACGTTCGAGAATGCCGTAGGGCATTTCATTCTCATCAAAGTTGTAATTCATTTGTTACCTTTTTTTAATACATTATTATTTCTTCCATAACAGTATTTCATTGTCTTATGAAGAACTGTAATTGCTAATCCAGAAACAAAAATATAAGGTGTGATTAGAGAATCAGAAGAATGGGTATATCATGCCTTAAGTTTTATATATCATTATGAAAGAAGTATGATTTTTTGATTAAAATCATACTATTAGCATAAATAAAGTTAGAAAAATCACTTGAAGTATGTGAGTTTTATCCCATGGTAATAGAGATATGTAATTTTGTTTCATGGAAATTAGAAACATACTCATGATGGTACTTCTCTCATTGATGTCAGGTACCACAATAAAAGCTCAATTTAATACGGTTGGACGTTTGCATAATCACCAAATCCATAAGACTAAAAATCCACAAGAGATAAATACTTCTTCTCTTGCGGATAATCTGATATTGAAGGATTCTTTGAAGCATGATTCCATGAAAGAGCAAATAGCACGTTATATGAGTGTGAGCTATCCACTGTCTAAGATTAAAATCAATTCACCTTACGGCTATCGGAAAAATCCTTTCTCAGGCAAACGAAAATTCCACAATGGTTTGGATCTTCATGCAAGGAATGCAAAAGTTCTTGCAATGATGGCAGGCGAAGTGGTGAAGGTTGGGCATGATAGGGTTTCAGGTAAATATGTAATACTTAAACACGGTGATTTTATAGTAAGCTACTGCCACCTTTCACGCATACTTGCATATCAAGGTCAGTCAGTAAAGGCTGGAGAAATCGTTGGAATTACCGGAAGTACTGGTCGCAGTACAGGAGAACATCTGCATATAACCTGCAAGTTTAATGGAAATAGCATAGACCCGATGCTCATTCTCAAACATATAGAAGCCACCCGACAAAGTTGTGTGGCAGCCTTGACTGTATTGTAATGGGTTTAAAAGCAATAGACCTCTTTATACCATTGTACCCATTTCTGCAAGTCATAATCTTGCGTAGTTATAGCTCTCATTATATCATAGTTGGTGAAAGAACTGAACATTTGATTTCCGCAAGTCAATGCTTTGTATCTATTGATTGACTTATCCAACATGGTGTTTTTGGCATGATGGCATACCGAGAAAGTCACTGTATTATATGCCCCTTTTCCCTGCAACGCAAATGCAAGCATCTGATTCCGCCATAGTTGGTTAAGTCCATCTTTGAATGGGCAACCTTTAATATTTATTGAGCCTTGGAATTTATCCAAATTCTTCTTTAGAATATCCCAGTATTCATATCCGATTATATGATAATGGCATTTCTTAGGATTATGAGCAATGTCTATGAGTGTACATAGAGTGCAATTCTCTTTACATGAATTTGCTTCGCTCGTGTACGCTCCACAAATGGTAAACTCTTTTTCGCTCAGTTTATGCTCAATCAGCCACAGACATAATTTATCTTCATTGTTATAATAAGCAATGGCTACATCTGCATCAGTCCCAGCTCGTTTGGAGTGGTCATTCAAGACGCCCGTTCCTTGTTTAATATCTTGTCCCCAATATTCAAAACAGAACCCATGGAAAAGTTTGTTTCGTGCTATTCTACTAAAATCCGAAGGACATCCAGGAATTATAGGTAATATGCGGTCTGCATCTTTAGAGTGGAGTAAAGGCATGAAAAGGTTGATGCATGCAGTCTGAGAACTGACAGCATGATTTGCAAATTTATGGGGTTTATAAGCAAAATTGCCTTGTTGCATTTCCTCCAGCAATGGGACTATCGGCTTGTACAACATTTTCGGGAGAGGAGTTTCTTTTGGGAAAATCGCATCGTACTCATGTCCTCTATATAAACCTCTTTGGGTGGTAATATTTTTACGTTTCCAGTCTATGATGTGTATATAAATCGCTTCTTGTTCCGAAGTTAATTTGCTCGGAAGGTAGTATTTTATTCCTTTGATAGTCTTCTCCATCTTCAAATTATCCTTTTAATTCTGTTAGTTCTTGATCATCTATCGAATAGCATACTTTTATATTTTACAATATAATTGCTTTTATGTGATTTTAAAGTTCACGGAAATATTGACTCAAAAAGACTTCCTGATATTCATTGAGTTCCTTGAACTGGCTATGACGATTGACACCTATATTTTCAAGAGTGTCTAAAGATAATTTATTACCCATATACATCTCTGCTGTTGGAACGAGTTTATAACAGTTATTATCTGCTTTGAACGGAGCAATCCAACATGAGCTATCATTGCGAGTACAGTTTGTATCTACAACTTCGAGGCGATAGCGCACTTGATAATGACCTTTACCAATGAGATATAGATAGCATATATCACCAACCTCCAATTTTTTATTGCGAGATTTTTTCCAGTAGGCACATCCCAATGTTTGAATGCTCTTTACATGGTTAATCATGCTTTCTTTTCCTTTTAATAGAAATATGCGGATAGAATTCATATCTTTTAAAATTATAAAATGGATTTTATTAGATTCTTAAAGTTGGACTGAATAAGAACTTCTGTCAAACCACAATTTAAAATAGCATTGGTAATGTTTGATTGTTTGTTATATGGAAAGTCCGTTTCTGTAAGTATTCTGTTTTGGGGAATCTTATCGATAATTTTTTTACCCGAAATTGTTTTTGTCATTGCTTCATTGATTGAGAAATAATAACCTGCATTTACTATATCCTCAATTAATCCTAATGGCCCAGTATACCAATGAAAGATTACATTTTTTACTGAGTGTTTTTTTAGAATATCTAAAACTTCATTCTCAGCTTTACGGGAATGAACACTCACTATTTTGTTTTTTCCTTGCAGACATTGACAAATAAAGTTAAAGCAACTAAGTTGAGTATCTTTGCTATTTATGTGGCTTTTGCTAAAATCCAAACCAACTTCACCTATATATGATGTTTTTGAAATAAGATTTGGAAAATCTTTTAATTCTGCAATGTGTGATTGAGCTAATTGAGGATGAAATCCTAACGCTAATCGAGATTTCTTTAATTCATTAAAGTAGGGAATACCCATTGTAAAATGGCTTGGCAAATTAGTCATTCCAATAGTTATATCTCCACTTTGTTCTTTTTCCATAAGATATGATTCAGGATTAGGAAGCATATCAATATGACAGTGCGTATCAATTATCATATCCAACCCATATATTGATTAATTAACTGACAGTTTTCTGCGCGCAACATATCTTCTAACTCTTTTCTTGTACGAATAACAAGGTCAACATATCGATCTATATTTGTGAATCCACTCATTCCTGCAATGTAGAGTTCTTTTTTTATGTCTTCTTTAGAAATACTAGATTTTAAAAAATCGAGCATGGCAAAAAAATCATTAGATACAGAGTACTTATGTTTTTTGAAAATAGTTTCCAAATGGTTACCATATGATGTAGGATCCAATTCTCCCAACAAAGCCGCTTTACGATACATACATGGCATACAATGAGCACAGTGTGTTGCATTAGGATTATCATACATCTGTTGATGCATATTTCTCTTACCACAAGAATTTGATAGATCAACTACTTGTAATAAGAAATTCTTGTCAGCACACTGTTGAACCATTTCTCCTTTGGTCATGAACTCATAAGGATTATATATTCGTATATTTAGTCCAAGTGCATTAATCATATTCTGATAGCGCATTATGAATAATGGATGCGTTGTTCTTGTACTACAAGATGCTCTGCGAGAAGGAGACAATGGGTAATTTAATGATACTGATCCATTCTCTGGAACTACGACATCGCATTTAGCATATGAAGCAACTATTGTAGCTAAAGCAAAAAACATAAAAGAGCGTGAACGGCATGACATTTCAATCGAAAGTTTTGGCGTAATTAAGACAGCATCTCTATATTTAAGAGAGCTTTTATATTTTTTTATCAAAGCTTGCCTTACTTTTTTTTGGTCATTTTTTGGACCTCCCATAAACCTATCATAATGCGAAGATAAATACAGATGATCATTAGGATTTTGAGATAGATAGTCTATTGCACCTATAAGAGAATCCAATCCGCCCGAAAATAAGATTACTTGCTTTATATTATCATAGTCAGTATGTGTTTTGAATTTAGGATATACCACATCAGCTTCATCTACAAATCTACAGTTCCAATAATCTCCAGTTAGGAAAGAAAGCATTTTATTTATTTCATCTTGTATCGTAATAAAGTGCTCATGTTTAGGTATTACAATATCCACGTCAAACTCTCTTGACCATCCGTCAATAGAGTATATATGCCTATCCACAGACCTATCAATTGCATAGACTATTGCGGATAAGTATAGAAGCCCATAAGCTTCTTCTGCAATCTTTCCATGAAAATAGGTAATTGGAAATAATTGAATGACAGCAGAAGAATTAATAATTTTCGACTTAAGAGTATCAATATTTAAGCCAATTGTTAAACGATAATCCCGTTTACTAAATTTTTCTGTTTTATATGTGGTAACATTAATCTTCATTGCCTGAAATGATATAGATTATTCTATTAAATTCATGTTGTATAAAGTCTTTTCCTTCTTTTCCAGTCCAATCTATTGTAGATGAGGTATGGCCGTTATAACCTCTGTGAACATCATCCATTATGAGATCTTTAATTTCTTCTAATGTTGCAGTTGTAATTGTTGTCCCTCTTTCATGTTCAAGTTTTTCCTTAAAATCTTGAGAAAGATGACTATAAACATACATACCCATATATTCGTCAATAACCTCATTTATTTCAGAAGTGGACATTGTTGTTTTCATGACCTCATCAAAATTGGAGGCATCTTCGTCAATCTTATCTTCAAATTTATCAAGAATATATTCCAACGCCTCATTTGCAGCTGTATCATCCATGCCAACTACATCACAACTAAGATATTCGCGGAGAAAATGAAGGATCTCAATACATGTTTTTCCAGCACTACTGCCAAAGCCTTTCTCCGAAAGCCAATTATTCAACCCTTTTTGAGCAATGGCAGCAATTGTACTTGCTAAAGCACTTGCAACATAAATACCTGCTCGTCCTAAAGCTCGTGAAGAGCCACTACTAACCTTAGTTCGTCCACCAGCCGCACGAACTAAATTGCGTACGGCATGGTGATATCCTTTAGTAATTGATTTTGAATAATTTGTTTGACGTTTAGCTATTTGTTTATTACTTACATTAGTTGGAGGATTGTTTGTTAACTGCTCGGACTTTTCTTCCGTTTTTGCAACATTAGTTAAAGCAGAAGATGCTTTCCCCCAATTAGGTTCTCCAGCAATTCCTGGAGTATGTCTATGTGATGTTCCCATTATTGTGCACTGTCAATTGTTTTAATTAACTTTGAGTTCTTAGACAAAAATTCTCGGAACTCGGCATCATTATTATGTTTGATAAGCAAATCATGAAATCTATTCCCGATTGAAATAGGGATTTTTGTAACGTCTATACGCGATATTATTGCTTTCAAATGTTCGTAAGCTCCATCAATATTCTCTGTATCACAAATACAATAAATACAATAGCCATTTTTTACGTTTGGTGAAGTAGCAATTTGTGCGTCAAGAAGATTAAAAAAGTCCCTAAGATCGTCTTGTGTCATATTAACCACTTTTGTTTGAATAACATTTTTGCATATTTTATCAGTAGCATCATAGGCCTCTTTGAAAATAGTTCTTATTCGCGAAGGAACTAATGATATACCGCTCATATCAACAACCATATTATCACGAGACACCCAAAAGAGTTCTTTCATATTGACTGAACTAAATTTAGGCTCTTCTGAAATAATCTGTAACAAGTCATCTTGTTTCCAATCTTTAAATTCCAACTCTCCCTTTCTGTCACTCAGAGAATAGCTTTCTATTTTAAGCAATTCCTCGGATGTCTCTTTTGCATTCATAATCCAACTGTTGAGTTGCTTAAATTGCTCAATATATTGCTGTTCAATTAGCATTAGTTTAAGCAATGCAAACTTATTCTTAGTATCACATATATCCGATTTTGCCAACAAATTAGCTCTTATTTCATAAGCATTTAAAAATCGTTTGATTAATCGCGGATTCCAGCGCAATGATCGACCGATAATATTTGAGAAACGTGTTACGAAACCTATCGTTTCATATAAAGCTTGTTTATTTTCGTACTCATCCTTTAATATCTCTTGAATGTTATCCCAACCATACCTATCAAATTTATTTTTGTTACTGAAATCAACGAAGTCAGATTGCACTTTATCAAATAGCTTTTCACAGAGAAGAGATTGACAAAAAAGGAGTGTTACATAAGTTTCTACTTCTTTACGACTTAATGCAGGAATATTATAAGGAACTTGTATAAATTTTTCCATATATGAATCACCGAGATTAGGACGATTATCTTGTTTTTCACCTTCTTCGATAATAGTCTTATATTCGCTCTTTATTGCATTAGAAACAATAAACCTATCAGCCGCAATCACGAATGCAGTTTTAGGAACATTCAGAAACAATTTGATAGCTTCAAGATTGTCTATAATATGCCGAGGCAAACATCTGTCCAGATCATCAATTAATACAACAATTTTTCCCTGTTTGCTATTGTTTATTAAAGCCTCAAAGTCTTTTCTAAATTCACGCACTGCTTCATATTTTTTTTCTTCATCATCTTTAAATAAAGTGTCTCTAAGTAGTTGCTCTGCGTGTTCGTTTGTTAAAACTTCATCTAACTTACCTTTATTCTTATTGAAGAGATCCAATAATGTGGGGATTATAAGAGATGCACCTCCTGTCACTCCAGCCGCAGCAATTGGTGCACCTGTTGTTACAGCCCATTTTAATAGTCTCATCCAACTAATCGATTTACGGAGTTTCTTGAAACTCTTTTTAAACTTCTCTACTGTTTCCTCTGTATCATCTTTTATTTTTTCCCAAAAGCGTTCATTATTTTCTAGAGCATCAATAATCCCTTGTATTAAGGCCATTTTTGCATCATCGAAACTTTCAAAAGACCAACCATCAAAATATACGACAACACAGTCATTTTCTTTTTCCAGTTCTTCCTTTAATATTTTGAGAATACTAGATTTTCCACATCCCCAATCCCCATATAGTCCTATGGTAATTGGTAAATTATTTTCATTTGTCACGACATCTTTTAACAATGAAGCGTGAACCATGTAACCCAATAAATCTTTTGAAGTTTCAATATCTGACCACATACAATTCCAATTTAAGATAGTTGAGTAATCTAATTTATATCAAATGTGTTACATTGATCTTCTTATATTTCTTACCCATACCTAAAGCAAAAGCCATTTGGTCTTTTATAATTAGCTCACCTTTCTGAAGCCCAGCTATTGCTGTTCGTACTTCTTGCAATTCCTGGCCACTAACTCCATATAGGTCTTTTATAACCTTGTCGTCGATGGTCTGTTGCTTCATGATAAGAGGATATTGGGCATTGGCATAAAAGTCAAAACCTTTGCTCTTGAAACTGCTCATGTTTTGGGTTGCAAGGATAATACTCAATCCCTTGTTACGACCTACAGCAATCAGATTACGTAATGGCCGGTTATCAAAGTCAAGCATATAATGGGCTTCATCTATGATAGAGAAGTGACGAATCTGTACCACATCCTCATTGGTCGCCTGCTTTTCAAGCTGTTCGTATATATTATTCAGCTTGGATATGATGAAGTACACAATAGCCTTGGCTATCGGACCGTCTTTTGGATAACCGTCCATCTTTATAATGTAACAGTCTCCGATAAGATCTGCCTTGTCCTCTTCCTCAAATATGTTTGCACGAACCAACTGCTTCAATACTGATGAAATACTGTCGTCTTTTGCGGAATCCACCATTTTTGCCTGGTATTCCTCCAACATCATAGAGAATGTAATAGGTGATCCATCAGTCTTCTTATATGCTTCTACTATGGCTTCGCTCAGACGATTATTCATGTTAGCACTTGCGGATACTCGGTCTATCGAACAAAGGGCTGAAGCCATTTCAGATGAATAGAGGTTTATCTCATTTATAGGTCGCCCAGTGAAGTCCTTAAATGGAGTGAACGGTAGGGGATGCTCTATAGGATCTAAGATACAGCTTCGGTCCACGTCGAATTGTGACAGCCAATGATTGTTCTGAATATCGCTGAACTCGCCTTTATAGTCAAACAACAGGAAGTTTACCGGATATTGGGATTCAGAAGACAATGCCCGGAACTGCTGCATCAAAACGGCTAACAAGTTGGTTTTACCTGAACCAGTTGCTCCAGCTATAATGATTTGTGAGTTGGTAATGTTCCTACTGTTGATGTCAAGTGTGGCTTCCATCTCGGCATCTCCATAGTTACCGATAATCAGATTGAGCACAGGTATATCTTTCGCCATGGCTACCTTATTATTGACTGCATACAAGAAGGAATCAAGATTGTTCTCTTCCAATAAATAATCTCTTCCACGCAACATTTCAGAGGCAATGATACGAGAAACAGTAGCGTTCTGTGACCAGTCTATATTCAGATTCGCATAACGTAATTTCAATAAAGCGGAGTATAAGGTAGACAGGTCGTGCATGGTGAAGAAACTGGGCACAATACGAGTTGAAGACGTTGACAGTTGTATGTCCTTATAGTTTTCATCCTTACGTTCTGCAGTAATGCTGAGTCCTACTATAAAGCAGATACGCATTACTTTGTTCAGCGTGAGACTGACCCGTTTCTCCCTGTCAGCGGCACGAGACAAGTTGATTTTATTCTCTATAAGTTCCTTAACCTGACTGATTTCGTCAAGCAATCCTTCCATCTGGCGGGTATTTGAAAAATTTATTATGCTCATAGTCGTTACTGATTAAGAGGTATTCCGAAATAACCTTCTTCTACAGTGGTGTTCTGTTCTTCCACATTACGATGCAGAGTATAGGTCTTTGATATAAATGGTTCCAATTTCAGATAATCGCTGTCTGTTCGTATTTCTGATGTAGTACAGAGTAATATAGTCTGTTCCGCTAACTGAGGGAAGTATTCTTCCATTAATGCGTCACGACTCTCATTATCAAGTACACCCATTACCGTGTCAATCATTACCGGCGGGTTGTAGTCTCCTAAGTTACGCAATACCTTTAGTAATACTTGAATAAATATCTGTTTCGATGCTGCATTGAGCTGGTTCAAGGATATTTCATTTCCGGCTGTGTGATATAGTCTGATATTGAAATTCTCCATACTGTCAGACAACTCAACCCTGCCTACATGTCCTTTGTATGAAACCAACAGTTTGTTGAGTTGTGATTGCATTTCTGTTTCTATTTGGACCTTTTTCTTTTTCAGCAAGCTGTCAGCAACCTTATCAAAAAAAGGACGGAGTTTTACCAAGGTGTCAAACTTGATGTCCGGCTCCTGTTGAATCTGTACATCGTACTGATGAATCCGTTTCTCCAGACGTTGAATTTCATTTTTCAAACTATCCTCCTGCAACTTCAGTTTCTCGACAGTTCGTTTGGCATTCTCATAGTTTGCTATCAGAAGATTGTTACCTCCGATCTGTGTTTGTTCAAGCGTTCGTTTTTCTGTCCGCAGATTATCCAGGTTAGCAAGCTTTATTTCCATATTCTGTCTTCTGCGGTCAAGTGTAACGAACTGGTTGTTGCCTCCTTTCTTGGGTAATTCTTTAAGTGCATTAACCTCGGCATCATCCAAAAAGTCGTATGGGTCTTTCGTGTTCGTCGTACTCTGTAAGGCAACCATGTGGGCTACCACATTTTCTACCTCTACAGCTTGACTACACAATGACAGTTCTTTCAGATACTCAATAATCTTTGCCGTCACATCACGGAGTGTCTCTATCGGATAGGCACCTGTGCTCTGTTTCAACAATTGTTCTTTTATGCGTAGTATGTTGTTGATTTCCTGTGAAAGATTGGATGCCAGCTTAGGCAGAAAGACATTTATCTCGATATTCTCGATAAATGTTTTTAGATTTTCGGCATAATCGGCAGCTTCATCGGTTATTGCCCGGATTTTCCCGGTAACATCCTGAATACGCTTGTTCAGGTTCATGGCCTGTTGCGCTCCTTCTTTGGCACGCTGATATTCGTCCTCGACCGATGCCATATATTTGTATAACCTGTCCTGCTCGGCAAGACAAGCGTTCACTTCAGCAACAAGACCTTCTTTCTGACTGCACAGATTGTTGTATTCCTTGGCTTCTTGTTCGGCTTCCAATCGTTGCTGCGCCCATTCCTGTTGCAATTTCTCAGATGCCCGTTTCAATTGTAGATACTTCTTGAATCCAAGTACATTCTCAAAATTGTCGCGGATGGTCTGCTGGAACACGTTTTTCTTCAGTAGTTCACTTGACTGCATGGCATCAAACAAAAAATACTGGCTCAATTCCTGTGGCAGATTGGCTTTGATGATTTTACTGATTTCTTGTTCTGCACGTACTCTTTCTTTCGGTGCAGTCATAGTGCCATACACATACATATTTCCGTTCATGTTCAGGGATACGCTTTCAAGCGGACGGTCTTGCGGATTTAACTGGTATATTCTTTTTAGGATATACTTCTGTTGCTGCCCTAACACTTTTCCTACAAATGTTATTTGCAGACTGATTTCCGGCTTCACCTTGTTTATTGCACCCTGATTGAGCAATTCCATAAAATGTTCCTTATTCTCTATTTTAAGTCCATAAAGCGCACCGCTTATAGCCTCAAACAGAGTTGTCTTTCCACCGCCATTAGAACCGCCGATAAGTATAATCGGACGGTCATCATCTACCGTCAGATCAAGATCAAGTGACAGGTAGGTCTTAAAATTACTTATCTTTATTTTTTGTATTAGCATGGCTACAAATTCATTATTGACGTACTTTTTGTATGGCGGCGCGAATTATCTCTTCCGCATCGCTGTCACTCATTTCTATCACATCCACCTTTTTGGCGTGATATGCTTTCAGTATTTCCTCACTAAGCCAGTCGAAGTCAATATTGTCGGCTTCACAAATGGCTTCAATCGTAGCAAGATCATCTTTGCGGATGCCGTAATGCACAAATTTAGGGTCGATTCCTTTTGCCATAACCGTTATGCTTTATATTCATCGGGATGGAAACTGTCCCAACTTGATATGTCTGTTGTGTTCTCTATTTTCATCGGGCAATATTTCCAATTTTCCCCGTTTTTAGTTTGGATTATCACACCGCCTTTCAAGTGCTTGTCGGCATTTTCCTTGTTATGGATATAATCAATCAAAGCGTTGTGTTTACATGGAGCGTTCTTGTCACTGTCTTCACTCTTGGTATCAAACAGAAAAACTTGGCCGTTTTTCATTCGTATCACAAAATCAACATAAAACAGCGCCTTATTACCATCTACATTAGTATAGCTAATGGCATAATGTTGTTTACCTGAGTCTCCGTTTTTGTACCACCAGTCTATATATTCCTTGTTTTCCTCTAAAAATGCCGTAAACTTCAGTTCGGGTGAAGATACCCTGTTTTCTTGAATATACGGCATCAACGCATGGTTTTCTATCTTTGGACACACTCTGTTCGTGTCTTCCTGGTAGAATCTGTCTGCTGGAACTTCCCATGTGTATTTCACATATCCTTTTGCACGATATGCGGCACGACGACGTTGAAGGATAATAGCATATTGTTTCAATGCTCTTTCTATAATATCAGCAAACTTAGGACGATTACCATGATATAGTATGACTTTGATTGCTTCGCTCTCAAACAGCTCGAACAAATCTTCCATAATTTCCAAAAGAGCCACGGCTAAAGTCTTTATGCTGACTTTTTCATAGCCGTTGCCAAGCATCTTTGCACAAAAAGCCATATAAGCGGTATTAAGTTCCTGCATGGTACGCACGTATTTTGCTTTATTGCGAATCATGGTCTGGCCTACTTCTCCTGTAATACTGAGGTCTTCCACAATCTCAATTCCAATGCTCTTTACATTAAAATTGATTTTATCTTCTACGGCTTTACGGTTTTTATAAGTTTGACTTACCCGATCTTCCTCACTTATTTCTTCCTCCGGCATCCCATCCAGTTCTGCCGCAGTAAATAATAAAGGCATACAATTCGTTACAAGCCAGTTTCTTTCAAAAGTCTCCATGAGAATCTTTTTGAAATCAGATCCCAAACGATTACGGTCAGCAGATGTGCGTTCATTGTATTCCGAAATAAGCGATACGTTATTTAGGTTCATCCGGCGCACAGCATGGAGTGACGACAGATAGTCCATATCGTCTTTTACGATTTCAATAATATCTTTACTGAGGTTTGTATAGACGTAACCTCTGTTCAACAGATTATTTTGATAAAAACGTTGCTCAGGCATACGGAGAATACGTCCTACTGTTTGTGCAGAGAAAGTGAAACTTTCTATTTTCCTGAAGATCAATAATACGGCAGCTCGCGGACAATCCCAACCCAAAGCAATGGCCTGTTTGAACAACAAAACTTCTGTGATATCATCAGGATTGGCTATTGTTTGCAGATTGTCAGTCTTCTCGTTACTCAACCATATTGCGAGCTTTCCGTTCGCTACATTGATTCCTTTGATGCTGTCAAGATAGGTCAGAACTTCCTCTTTGACCGAATTATCATCCCCAGTCATTGCCTCCCCATCATTTGGCAATTGTATCAGGAGCAACGGATTGATGTCCACTCCTTCTTTCCGATAGGTATCCGCCAGTTCTTCGCGCTTTTTCAAAGCAAGATTGATAAGTTGCTGGTTCAATGTACCAAGCATCGGATTGAACTCCAGTGCCGGATTCAGAATGACACTTTCCTTGATCATCTGTTCTGCAATAACACGTTCTCGCGGAACCGTAACCTGTTCCTCCGCCTTTGCGGTTGATTCCGGTAGAGGTGTGGCTGAAATGCGGATTTCCACTTTCGGACAGATGTTGCTCAGCACTTTTTCCGATTTCCTCGCATTGCGACTTCCAAACATGTGCTCCTCGTCTATGATTACTATTATCGGGATAGCATTATCTTCCTGTGTACGACGGGTAATATCGTATAGTGAAGCCGAAAGTTCTGTCTCACGCACCATCACAGCATTGTCCTTGTTGATACTTTCCCAGTTTACGAATAGAATTTCTCCGGGATGTATGTATCCTTCTATTGAATGGTCAAGCTCATCATAAATAACTGGACGCAGAATTTTTGTTTCCGTGAAATAGTTTTTCATCTTGAAGTAGCTCTGCTCATGAAGCTTGTTAGGCGCGATCCAGATGTATGCCACTTCGGTGAACGGTGCGTCTGGGCGTTCGGCCAGTTCATTGTTCAGCCGTATAAGCATCTCCGATGCCATAACTGTCTTTCCGCTGCCAGTTGGTGCTTTGAACACGAGCGTATGGCGATTTCCGCTAAGTGAAAGTAACCCGATGGTCTTTTCCACCAGTTCGCTTACGGCCTTTTGCTGATATTGTATATTTTTCATTGTTTCCTTCCTTTTTACATTTTAGTACTGTTCTTATGCTTCATCCATTGACAAATTGTTTTCGGTATCATTGTGTTGCTCTTCTTCCATTGCTTCCGGCAAGAATTTAGGGCGGCGCTTTGGTAGAACTTTTTTATAAGCTTGATAAATTGCGTCTGGTAATGCGCAAAGCTGTATTTTATCAGCAACTTCTACAAACTCGTCATCAAAAGCATAACTACTCAGAGAAAATACATAAACTTTTATTTTATCTTTCCCCGTTTCAACTGTTTCAAGGATTTCAGCAATGGCAGATATGGCTCGTTCATCGTATATTATGAGCATACGATTATTGCCTTCTTCAAAATAGCGAGCAATTTTCGGGCTTATATTCCGTCCAGCAAGTTTAGTCTCTCTGTAAATATCATTCTTTATACAGAGCAAGCCTGTAGAGGCAGCGACCAATGCACGCATATTCTGAGGTGTTTGGTTTCGCGATATGAAATCTGTTTTATAATAACGTAGGTTGTTTCTGTTTAAGCCTTCAAAAACTTTTCCTGCAGAAGTTTTATACCCTTTTATAGCTTTTTTTGCGCGAATATATGTAACTTTTTCACATATCTCGTTTTCGTTGTTTGTTACAAGAATGCATCGACGTTGTCCTCCATCTTCTTTATTTAGTTGCATAACAGCATGCAATGTTGTACCACTCCCAGCAAAAAAATCAAGAACAGTTATGTTGTTATTTTGTAATGATAATAGAAATTTAATCAGTTTTGAAGGTTTAGGATAGCCAAATGTATCTGAACTTCCAATTATGTCTGATAATTCTGTCGAACCAGTTTTAGTTGAGCCACACTCCTTTATTACACTTGGCGGATTAATAACTGAGCGTTGCTTTTTGTAATGCAAAACTCCTGTACTATTAAAATAAAACTCTGTAACTTGTTGACCTTTTGAATCTACAGTGAATTCACCATTAAACCATGACTTCATTTGTTTAACCATAGCGAAGCCAGCTTCCAGTTCTACATCGTACTTTAAAGCTCCATTTTCTGCTACCATCCTTCCAGAAATAAGCTTTGTTTTTTCTGAATCTCCCCATTCATTACATAATTCTGTCCCATTAGGTGCAAGAAATTTAGTTCCTGCTTTAAATCTAAATAAAACAGGAGGATTCTTTTTGGAAATTTTTTTTAATGCAGAATGATCGATTTCTCCTTCACCACCACTAAAGTTTGCGACATTATCTTTATTAAGTGCATATACTAACACATATTCATGAGCTCTGGTAAAATGACCAGCCTGAGTTCCGGTCCCTAAATCCCAAACAAGAACACCTAAACAATTTGTTCTTGTTTTATCAGTGAAAGTATTAAAAATTTCATCACAAATACATTTCAACTGAGCAACTTCATTATCATCAATTGAAATAAAAATTATACCAGTATTTTTTAATAGTTTTTGAGCCAGACGTAATCTTTTTGACATAAATGATAACCATTTACTATGTCTATATTCATCTTGTGCATCAACATATTTATCATTATATTTAAACTCATCTTTTTTCCCTGTATTATATGGGGGATCAATATAAATTACATCAATTTTCCCTTCGTGCGTGTAGGTAAGAGCTGTAAGGGCTTCTAGGTTATCTCCCTCGATAAGAATATGGTTAGGGACATCTGCAGCTGTGTTGATGATCGCTTTACTTATGTCTTCAATTAGAACGGGTAACTCTTCACGAAGACGTTCCTCAACATCTTCAGGTTTATTTTCCCATACTAGTCCGTATTTCTTTTGTTTGCGAAGTAACTCAATTAATGCCGATTTCTCGTCATTTGTCAAACTATCTATTTCGCGTATCTTATTTATTAGTTCATTTCTATCCATAATTTTTTCTGTTATTTAACAAGCCTAACCATTTGAATATCGCTTTCCAATGAAGAGTTAAGCAATTCTTTAACATCAACCTCCAAAACCCTGGCTATCTGCAACAGTGTTTCTAGTCCTGGTTGCGCTGTATTTGTACACCACTTAGACACTGTAGCAGGATCCTTTCCGAGTTGTTCAGCAAGCCATTTGTTTGTCCTTTTCTTCTCAACGAGAACAACTTTAATTCGATTTATATCTTTTCTCACTTTCATTTTAGTGATGATTATTTCATATTATTACAAAAGTAATGAATAAAATTTAATTAACCGCCATTCTTATAGACCAATTTATAATAAAAATTGCGAATCACATCAATATTATTAATTTAAATTGAGTCATTTATTGAAATATGACTATCTTTACTGATTGAAATTTTAAGCATTAAATATATAATGAAAATATGTATTCTATAATAAAACGGTTGAATCATCTTCAAAAAGATTTGAGGTAATTTCATAGATCTTTTAAAAGCAACCGTATAAAGTTTTAATTTTGATATTAAAGTGTTATAGTAAAAAATGATTGCAGAGCTCAAAGAATTAATGTCTCTTAATGCTGAAATAAGTACAGCAGAGATAGAGTTGCGATTTACTCAGATAGCGAAATTACTGTTTGAAAATTTTGCGATACAACAGGGAGAAAAAATCTATCTTTTCAAAGAGATTGAGTTTTACTTCTACAATAAGCATCATCGTGACATAATCACTCATCCTCGTTTTTCTAATTCATTTTGTTGGTACGTGAATGATTTTGGAGGTATAGATTTGAATTTTCCAAGTGATATTTGTAAAAAGGAAGGGACTGACAGCACTGGGAAAAAGGTGAATAAGTATATATTGGATGATAGCTCTTACTTTGGAGGTATTCTGATCCGTCAGTTAGTTAGCGAGGATAAAAACGATATTTTAGAAGGACCTTGGGCTTGTGCAGAGCTGTTCAGACTCCATTATGCGATTGAACAGGACTATAATTTTCCTACTCTTGTAGAGCGCAATAACGGTATGGTTGGATATATTTGTAAACCCAGATTGAATCTTCTAACCGGTAAGCAGACTATTGAAAGTAAAGTGGATTATATACTTGGAGAATATCTATCACATCCAGACAGAAAAGAGTTACACGAAGAGTTTTCCTCTTTTAAGGATAAGCGATACAGATATGTGCGGTGTGACCAGTTGCTACATGACATTGAAATAAATGAAATCTATCTGTCACCCAGGTTGAAGGATAAGAAGGATGGACATCCGGAATTTTATCAGCGTCTGACTAAACTTCTGAAGGATTGCGGCATAGAACCCAAAGAGTTAAAATGCACCAGAGATTATTGGACACGCGACTATATGCCTATTCAGTTGAGTGAGAATAAGTTCTTGAAGTACCAATATTATCCTGACTATCTGATGAAGAGCAAGAATCCAGAGGATGCTGAAACAAGGACCGAATGTACTAACGTACTACGTGGAATGGGGATAAGTTGTCGTTCAACAAAACTAATAATTGACGGCGGAAATATGGTTCCATGTGGTCCTTATATTGTGATGACGGATAAGGTGTTCACCGAGAATGGTAAAGAAAAAGAGGATGCAGTGTTCAAATCTGAGTTGGAGTCGGAACTTGGACATCCCGTGATTATAATTCCATGGAAAATGCACGGTGACTTTAATGCTCGTGATACAGACAAGTATGGTCATTCTGATGGATTTGTCAAATGGTGTGGTGGCAACCGTATCCTGATGGGTAATCATGGAGATCAATACCCGGAAGAAGCTGCCGCTATCCGACGTATTCTTGAAGAATATGGCTTTGTAGTCACAGAGATGCGATTTGCGGATAAGGTGACTTCTTCACGCACTGATCTGAATTGGGCTTACATCAATTTTTTGCAAATCGGTAACAAGATTTTCATGCCAATATTCAATATTAAAGAGGATGCTATTGCTTGGCAATATATACATGAAGCATTCCCTGATTGCGAGATTCATCAAATTGAAATGGCTGAAGTAGCAGAGGAAGGTGGTGCTTTACATTGTATCAGCTGGAACATTCGGAGATAATGGAATTTAGCTTAGAGAGGAAGCTGCATTTATATTGACTTATGTAATTCATTTAAGCTAATTCTTTGTAAATTTGTAGATTAAATTAAGGAATTTATATGGGTAGGTATTTAATCATATCAGTATTGGCAATGTTTGTGGTCATCCCTCGAATTTATGCTCAGTCACAAGTTCGAATGTCTTTACCTAAAACACAGACGATGGTTCACAATTCTCTATCCAAAAGCAGGGCAAACAAAAGGGGAAATGCTCAATTTACTATCTCCAAAGACTTGCTTGCTAAAATGTTTGGATTTTGTGGAGTGTCAGTATTGAATGACACTACCGGTTTGGCTTTATCCGTTGATACCTGTGCAACCAAAAGAGACGTGAAGAAGTCGTTGTCAGAAGCAACGAATAACGAACTTACAGCTTTGGATGTCTTGAATATGTTAGTGCCAGGAGCATTCTCTGATAAGGAAAAAGAACAATGGAAGTCTTTGCCGAAAGAAACCAGAAAGGCGATAATGGATATGGTGTTAACTCCTGGAGGAACACAATGGGATGCATTGAATGAGGCTCAGAAGGCTGTTATACACGAATATAGCAATGGCAAATAGTCCTTAAATGTTTATACTCAATATACAATGTACAAAGATAAAAAACATGGAATGGTATTCGCAGATTAAATTCTTTAATTAGACTACAATTATGAGACAGTTAACAGAAAACGAAAAGCAACTATTAGAAAAACTTGTTCAACTAAAGCAATCAGCAAGGTTAGAAGAGCTACAAGTTGCAACATTACTACGCAAAGAATTAAACTGCTTTGCTCTAAAATGGAATATTGAAACTAATAAAACTTTAGTTTTTTATTCTATACGAAACATTAATAGTAAAGAAATTAATTGGGATGCATTGAGAAAAAGCTATTTCCAAGTGGCTGATTTTTTATACTTTGTAGAAGAGCTTGAAAAGGAGAATTTTGTAAAAATTCAAACCTTATCATTTGAAATCAAGAATGATAACGAAAGAATGTTATATGATCGGGAAAAATATAAGTACGATAAGGATAATGATAGATTTTGGATTGAAAATGAGGATATTATCGCATTATGTTCTGTAGATGCACAGCATAAAGTATTTATTGACTTTGTTGACTATTTGGAAAAATATGCAAACAAAGTAGTCTATCCATTGCCTCTGCTTGAAGACTTTGTTAAAAACAAATACAAAACAATTGAACAAAGAAATTTTGAAAAGCAGCTGGAGGAGAATAATAATCATCATATCGAACAGATTGAGAGAAGTGATTCTCATCACAAAGAGCAAATGGATGCAAATAATGTGTGGCAAGAGAAACAAATAAACAAGACAAACTGGTCATTATTTATATCTGCAATGGCTGTTTTGTTTTCTGTCATTGTTCCTCTTCTGGTTAATAAATGTGCTTCACCTGCGAAGATTGAAGATTCACAATTGAAAGAAATAAAAGAGGCTATTATTCAAAGTAAAACAATCGTTCCTGATTCAATTGTGGTAAAACAACTTGATACATTAAATGTAAAAGGCATTTTACCGTCTGAAAATATAAATCTTAATAAAACTTGTAAGTAGAATTCTTGATAATGTTTAAAGATTACTATGGTGAAAAGAGTAGTATAAATTCAGCATATCGTCGTCGCTCTATGGAAACAATCTTCTTTCCACGCCAGTGGCAATACTTCACATAGTCATTTTTTATATTCCTATCTCCGGAATCGAGTTTCTTTAGAATTGTACTTTTGGGGTATTTACCTTTTAATCCTAACAGCTTGAAGGCTCCTACATTATAAGCTAATGCTGCGAGTATAAGTGAGTCTTTACCATAGGGGCGAAACAATGAACAGAGTTCTTTAAGGTCTTTACGGAGAAGTGACTCTGATTCTGTGGTAGTCATCTCGGATGAATACCTTTCTCCGGGTCGCAGTCGATGTCCATATCCAACGTAAGGATAGTCTTTTTTTCGATGTAGTCCCTCATAGTACTTGATACAACAGACTGCTCTTTCAAAAGGTGGAAGGTCGAAAATCGTTAGGCTTTTAGAGAGTGGCTCAGACGGCGTTACCGTCTGGCCGTTAACTCTCATACCAAATAAGAATATGACAAAAGTTGCTATTATCCTGAAATTCATTTTACTTTAAATTTGGTTATCTCGTCAATCATGTTCTTGACATCAAGATTGACACTTACGAAGTTCTGGTACAGAATGCGTTCCTTGGCATCCTTTGAAGGGAAGGTGTAGAACTTCGGTATCTGGTAGTTCTTGTAGTTCGCTTCCTCTTCTGCAATCTTTTTCATGTCGAAATCAGTCTTGCAATAGAACTTGGAGGTTTGGAACTCGGCAGACTCCTGAATGTTCATGCTATCGCCACGTCCTGTCTTGGTCTTGATAAAATCACGGGCGGACTGGCCACAGATCCAACCGGTGGGCATATCAGAAATTTTACTTGCTGGAACAAGGCTGTCCATATTCTCGTTGAGATTAATGGAGGTCTTGTCACGGTCAATGGTTACACCTTTTTTTAGCTGGACAATCTTACCGAAGATGTCGTTAGAAAGCCACTCTAAAGTCTCTTTTGCTCTTGCTGAGCCACTGACTACGTTACCCACTGTTGTGATAACTTTCTGCATACCCACTTTCCCATAATCGGATTCGAGCTGCGGTAGTTCCTGAAATCCCAGTGTGACACTCACTTTGTTACTTCGGGCGGTACCAATCAGTCGGTCTATCTTGTGAAAATAGAGTGTAGGCAACTCATCCACGATGATGCTCACAGGAATATTCTTACCTTGACCGGTATTCACACGGGTTACGAGACGGTTCAGAATCAGTGCATTCAAGGCACCGATAATACTTTCCATTTCAGGGTCGTTGGCTATAAGCAGATAACTCGGA
Source organism: Bacteroides sp. ET336 (assembly GCF_024733815.1). Lineage (NCBI taxonomy): Bacteria > Pseudomonadati > Bacteroidota > Bacteroidia > Bacteroidales > Bacteroidaceae > Bacteroides > Bacteroides sp. ET336. Next base: position 16,496 of record NZ_JANRHK010000010.1, on the reverse strand, counting down.
TTCTTCGGATCAGACACCTTCAGGTCAAAATCATCACCATCCTTATGGAATATCCAATAGGATTCCTTGGTGGCCAGACGGGATGTATAGACACGCAGTGTACCAATCATACCTTCCAACTGTTCCATCGCCTTGTTCTTCATGGCTGTTTGGAACGGCCCCAATAGGGGAGCTACTTCAGGGTCAGTCTCCAGTACCTCAAAGATGGTCTGGTAGTCTTGATTCAGAAAGGATAGGATATGAGGCATGTCGCTGTATTTCCCCAACCAATATTCAGGTTCCACTTCCTTACCTGTTTGGTCAAATACTCGGCCTGTAGACTTGGGTCTGTGTGTCTTCGGTTCTGTGGTCATCTCTGCTATGAGGGCATGGCCGTCCTTGTCGTAAGGTACTTTCTTATAGTTAACAAAGAAATAGATACAAGCAGCGAGGAAGTTTACGGCGGAAGTCTGGAAGAACTGGTCGCTACCGCCACCGCCTTCTTTCTTTCCTTTCTGCAGTGATTCCAACAAGGTCTCAGCAGTTTCGCTGGCAGCAGCAAGATTTCCGATATACTTCTGTTGGATAGGATTGACGCGTCTGGAATACTCTACATCCACAAAGTTGATGATATTGAATTTACAGTCCCTGGGAACTTTCCCAGCTTTTTGGTTTATCTTATAATGATAGTATAATTTCTGAGCGAGGGTCGGAAACTTATAATCGTACACAACCATGGCAAAGCCCTTTGCGCTGTGCTGACGGATAAATGGTTCGATAATGGAGAAAGTCTTACCTGAACCCGGTGTACCGACAACCCACGTACCACGGAAGGGATTGACAATGTTCACCCATCCTTTGCGGAATTTTCCCTTGTAATAATAGCGCATGGGTATATTGACACTGTATTTGTTTTCCTGCAATTCCTGGCATTGCTCGAATGACTCGTTCTCAAAGTTGAAACGGTCTTTCAGAAGTCCTTCCTTTAAGAACTTGGATATATTGTCAAGGGCTACATGTATACATATTGTACCGATGATTGACGTAACCATATACAACCAGTAGTTCAAACTGATTGTATAGAATTTCATACTCATACTTTGGCCGTAAAGCCAAATAGACAATATCAATACAACGAGTCCACCAAATAATGGGTAGAATACCTGATGACGAGCATCAAATTCCAGATGCTTCTTGTTACGGGTACCTATACATGTAATGCAGATAAGTATAAAGGTAGCTATTTTACTCCATATAAGGTTGCCGTCCTGATAAATATACCACCGTTTTATACGGTCATGAATATCGCACAGGATGCCACTCCAATAATCCAGTAGTTCAGGATTAATGGCATATTCGAAAAATTCCACTATCAGTGACAGATAAATCAAGTAGCGGAATATTTTATACGTGGTCTGTAGTTCTTTAGTTTCTTCCATTAAAGCAGTTTTTTAATCAGTTGTATAATGTGATGATTGGTCTGATTTTATGTGCTTGTGTTTTCGGCGTTTCCTGAATGGCTCCAGAGGCAAGTGAGAACAACCATGCTTTATCGGTTTCCTGCTCCTTTACTTCTGTTGATGTCCAGTACCAGCATTCATCAGGATTGTCCTGTATCTCATCTCCACCACATTTACGGATATATTCATTAATCTTATTTCTTACTTCATACAACAGGTATAACTGAGCAACGGAAGGGATGTAGGCGCTCTGTCCATATTGCCACATGTCAAAAACAGCTTCGGCTGCAGGCGAAGTATAGGTAGAATACATGGCATGGGTATTGCTGTTCCCATCGAAGGCTGCCAGGTCTGCGGAAGTATCATGCTTTATTCCAATACTATCAGAGTAGGCGCAAGGCTCTATATCTTTCAGATAGACTGCATATCCAGTACCTTCAATATCCTCTTTTTGATTGACATAGAAAACCACGGCTATGGGTGTCTTTTCCTGTGCTTTCATTTTTTCATATCTGACGACTTTTCCATCGGTACACAGGATGTCTCCAATCTTCATTGAGGTATCCGGAAAGTCCTGATGTGCATCACATGATGCTATGGTTGCCGCCATGAAAGCGGCACAAATGGTGTGAAATATCTTCATCTTCTTTATCTTTTTGATGTGGGTATTTTAAATCCTATTACTATACCAGTTCGGAACAAATCCTTACGGTCAGGGACGATAAGGTCGCATTTGGCCTGAATATACAGTCCCCAGCCATGACGGAGTGATAAATTATGCTCGTAACCGGCATGAATACCGGCAATGAATTTATCTGTGTCACTGCCTCCAGAAGCTCCTATGCGCAGATTCCCGTAATGGTTACGTCCTCTGACTAAACAAGGTTTGTATGCGACTCCAATTCCCCATGTCCGATAGTTGTTCCAAAATGAATCAGGACAGATATGACCACATGAAGCACATTCGTCCCATTTAATATAGCCGTTGATGAAATACTCCCAAGCGTTATGGTGACGTGTTTCATGTTCCCATGCGATGGTAGCATCCAGCCCACGTTCATAAAGTGCACCAACTCCCAAGGATAAACGGTCACTGTGACTTTGTGCAAATGAAGAAATGGTACAACTGAGTACCATTATCAATGATAAGATGATTTTCTTCATGGCTTATTCCTCCATCATTAGACATGAGTTGAAAGAGTCCGCATACAGCACATCTTCATAATCGATGTCAAGGCTGATGGTTCGGCCACTGATTTGTTTCTCAGAAAGTTCAATAGTTAGGACTTTGTCATTGGGGAAGGTCATCTTCTTCAGAACTATGACATTTCTGTATCCATGCTTGAAACTTTGGGCCTTTTCGAGTGCCAAGACCGGAGTCAGCTCTATCATCTGTGCGTTGGTTGCCTTGGATATTTTCTTGTCGTTTAGCTTGATGCGCAACTCATCGATGTCAAACCGTATGTTGGTGCGGTTCTCTATGCTGAAATCCAAAAAGAAATATTCACCAACTGAGTAGATGTTATTCAACCGCATAGTCATACGATGCTGTCTGGTACTCACATTACGTATTCTCGCAGGGGAGTTCCATATCGTTCTGGCATATCTGGTCATCTCTTCTGTACTCATTGAGACTGCCGGGTTGTGGTATGGAATTTTCTCTTCCGGCTGGATTTGTTTGTCAGACACTGCCTCCTGCATACGTGTGGTATAGATGAGCGCATATTGTGTACGATAGCGTTCTGTTACAATCGTCACAATGGCAAGAATATCTCCATCGGCATGTATGTCAGCTCCTTCTTTAGGTTTAAGACGGATGGTATTGTTGATGGGCTGGTCTCCAACAACGGCATCAGTGGAGATGTCGACAAAGCGTACTGGTTCTGTGGCTGTGATAACAGTTGTCACATTCTCATTAACGGTGAGCTGCTCGATTTCCTGATACGTCTGCTGAGCCATAGAGGGGAAGGTTGCCAAAACACATACCGCCAATGCGCCGATTCTTTTAAAAGTCTTCAGTTTCATAATATCTACGTGCTTAAATTATTTTTCTTTGTTGTTTGAACGAGAATTAATGAGGTAAACGAAAGTGCCATATTTGAGCTTGGCTTTATTTTTTTTGATTGCCTTGCTGACGGCATTACTGCTTTTCTGGACTGCATTGGAAATAGCTTGCGCTCCCCATGATGCCAGACTGTTTCCAGATGTGGTTGTATTGGTGAGTGTAGATGTATTGCTTAGCGCACCGCTACCCACGTCTTTTGTCGTTTCACGGAACTGGCTGCTTGGAACATACAGTCCTTCTAATCCGTCTGTATCATAGAGGGCAAGGTTTACTTTGATAATCTCACCATCTACCATGATGCTTGTAACATTGCCTTTAACACGCTGTGAGCCAAAACCGCTCATAGTTGCATAAAGGTATGATCCTTTGGGAACAGCAACTTCATTGATTTCCACATCATCTATTAATCGGAGACGGACTCTTGAGCCGTCAACTGCCTTGATGTTTTCATCTATGATGGCTTTAATTAACTTCTGCTCTTTTTCATTCTCACAGATAGTATTGAAATAGTCGGACGTTACTCTGACTTTCTTGACCACTTCCAGGGGTTCATCGTTATTTTCTTTTTCATCAGACACTTCCAGATTCTTTTCATTCCTCTTTGTAAGTGTATCCGTATCAGTCGGCAAATTTGTAGCTTGCAGACCTTGTAATCTGGCTTGGGCAATAGCCCGGTTCAGCTCCTCCATGGCTTCTTGCTCACGTTGTTTACTGAGGGCTAAGCGGTCTTCTTCAGAAGTACCGTCGCCTTGTGCGACTTCCTGACCTTTCTGTGCGCTCTCCTGTAGTTGTCTTTGCATCTCAGCGAGTTTCTCGGCTTCCTGTTTCTGAGATTCCAATTGTTTAAGCTCTTCTTCTGAATATTTTGAATCATACTCTTCTTTGTTGTCTTCTTCATTACGGTCAATGTTTCCTAAAGCAGTATAGTCATCTATTTTCCCATATGATTTAAGCATATTGTCATACTTATTGCCAATTCCATCGCCTTTCATGTTGGCATCAGGCAATTCTGGGTTCAGATAATCAGTCGTAGTGAGTCCGTTAGGAGTCTCTGCCTTCTCCGTATGAAACAGATCTATGACAAAGTAACCGACAAACAACAGGGGAAAGTAGATGATTATTGGAATCATGTACTTTGGCTGCTTCCAGTTAATGTTCTTCAGTGCGTCCATCATTCTTTATGTTTACGTTGTTATTATTAGATTCGTCATTGACGGTAGAAAGTACTTCGTGAAAACGTTTGGATGTTTCATTGCCCTTGTTGTAATGTTTACGCAATATCAGCTCCTGCCTTTCTGTGGCACTTTGGACGGATTGCTGCCTGTTAAACACAAATGCCATTCTGTAGATATTCAGACATAGACAGAGTATGATAAGTCCGAACACAATGACTAGAAACAGTTTTCTGTGATTGTTGGCAAAGTTCTGAACCGTTCCGGCAAGCACATCAAGTTTCATCATACGTGCGAACTTGCGACCGGCATTGACTTCACTTTCGTATCTTTGCTTATATTTCGGATCATCCTTATCTGGCATCTTCTCTCCGACAAATAATTTTTTCCATCCCATATTAGTAGTTCATTTTGTTCTTTTGTTCAATATCCTTATTCATAAGTGTCCTCCAGTTTGTGATGAGCAATCCGTGAGGGTTATTGTCAGTCCTCGGTACACGTTTCAGCTGACCTGCAGTGACCAGTTCTCTGGTAAGAATGCTTGTCCGTCGTTCTATACGCTGTTTGCCATAATACATGAACTCCATCTTTTCCTTATCGAATTTTATACTGTCGCAGAATATGCTGAACACAGCACTCGTACCCATAATATTCGAGTAGAATCCTTTTTCTTTCAATGTATTATACTGGGCAAGACCCGTTTCGTCCACTAAATACATGGCTTTGTCCATTGTGTACTTGATATATTTGTCGTCTGGGGCCAGGGTGAAAAACAGATGGTGGACTTTCTTTATATATCAACATAAAATATTGATATACAGAATATAAGATAAATAAGGCAACGGGAAAGTAACAAGACAGACACAACGGAGGTGATTTATAAGAACTTATACGAACATTGTTTGTGACTGCCAAATAGTCAAAGGAGAATGATATTCGTAAGCATTCGAAGAAATGCACCTTTTACACTTTGAGGTTTGGTTGTAGCTTTGCGGCAGTGAATACAATCAAACCTCAATTATTATGAACAGACAAGAATTTGAAGAATTAGAATTGCAGGTGCAACAAAGCGAGCTGCCGTTGAAGTCGTATCTTCAACAGATAGGTGTAAGTTATTCAACCTATCACTACTGGCGTAGAAAATGTTCCGTTGACAGGAGCAGCATCAAACACGAGTTGGCTCCTATCAGTTTTAAACAGGCATTTACGGAGTCTTCCCAAGAAGAACAATTGCCGCATGGTGTTGCGCTGCTGTTTCCCAATGGACTTCGTGCCCACTTCGGGAGCGGTTCTGAAGATTTGCTGAAGGAAATATTTACCCAAAGTCTTCGAAACGGTCATGTTTAACCTGAACGACACGATGCGCTACTTCCTGTGTCCGGGCAGGACAGATATGCGCAAGGGTATCAGTTCGCTATGCGGAGTGGTACATGAGAAAATGAACAGTGAAGTGAGGAACGGTGATGTCTTCATCTTCATCGGTTCCAGCCGCAGGCTAATGAAACTCCTTCATGCCGAAGACGGAGGTATGGTAATGTATGTAAAACGTCTGGAGGCCGGTCGCTTCAAGCTGCCGGAGTATGATCCCAAATCAAACAGCTATCCCATGGAGTGGCGCGATCTGGTGATGATGGTTGAAGGAATACAGGAAAACCCGGAACAGAGGCTCCGGCGGTTAAGAGCCGAACGTAAGGAATACCATGTATAACATGTTTTTTGCGTGAGTAAACTTTGGATATTGTTGCATAATTCACTGTTAATTAGTATATTTACACCATTAAAAGAAGTATAGACAATGGAAGAAAAAGAAATTTTACTCAAGACGATAGAAGGGCTGAATGCCTCTATAGCCTCATTGTCTACTACTAATAAGAATCAATCCGAACAGATAAAAAAGCTGCAGGAACGTATCAAGGAGTTGACGGCTCAGGTCGCGTGGCTGAACCGTCAGCTCTTTGGCCGTAAATCGGAGAAACTTCGCGTATATGATCCTAATATGCCAGATCTCTTTGCCGGCGAGTTTTCCGGACTCCGGCAGCAGGCGGAAGAAAAGCGGGACGAGGCTGTGGAAAAGATTGAGAAGGAATCGGCGGAAGACGTAAAACGAAATCGCCAGAACCGCAAAATGATAGAGGACTTGCCCGTATTGGAGACCGATACAATAGAACCGAAAGGCGTAGACTTGTCTTTATACCGTAGAATAGGCGAAGAGATAACAAAAGTCGTCAAACACAAGCCGGGAATGCTTTACGTCAAGGTGATCATCCGTCCCAAATATGCTCTCAAGGATAGTACCCTGCTTCCTCCAGCCGGACAGAAAGGCGTAGAGATAGCTCCCATGCCGCTGATGCCGGTCGACAAGTGCATTGCTGACACCAGCCTGCTTGCCGAAATATTGCTTCAGAAGTATGAATATCATGTCCCGTTCTACCGTCAGATACAGCAATACCGCCATCTTGGAATGAAAGGCCTTACCGAAAGTACACTGGACGGCTGGTTCAAGAAAACCGTGGAACTGCTTAAGCCTCTGTATGAAGAACTCAAACGTGAAGTCTTCTCCTGTGACTATGTACAGGCGGATGAAACTACAGTTCCGGTCATTAACAGAGAAAAACACAGAGCCGACAAGGAATATCTCTGGATGGTAAGATCAGTCATGGAGAAACTGGTCATCTTCCATTACGACGGGGGATCACGGGCCGGAGCGGTCATCGAATCCCTGGCAAATCAATATAACTTCAAGGGATATCTTCAATGTGACGGTTTTGCAGGTTATGAAACAGCCTTCAAGACCAACCCCGACGTGCGGCTGCTCAACTGCCTGGTGCATATACGCCGTCATTTTGAGCAGGCTTTGGATGAAAACAGGGAGATGGCGCAACATGCACTGACTCAGATACAGCATATCTATAAAATAGAACGCCAGTGTGACGAAGCCGGCCTGTCATATGATGAGCGCAGACAGACGCGTCAGGAACTGTCCAGGCCAATCATGGAGGCAATGAAGGTATGGATGGAGGCAGAAGGAATTAAATACAGTCCAGGTTCTTTGACAGGCAAGGCCATAACATATGCCTATACCAAATGGGATAATATTATGAGATGTCTGGACGATGGCCGCCTGTACTGGGATAACAATCTGGCGGAAAATGTCCAACGGCCCATCACTCTGAGCAGAAAAAATTTTCTTTTCTGTGGTAATCACGAAGCAGCAGCTAATATGTCTGTTATCTGTTCCCTATTGGCTACTTGTAAGGCACACGATGTAAACCCAAGGAATTACCTGAATGATGTAATCGCCTAAATGCCTTATCACAAGAATGCAACTCATGAGATACTTTTGGATCTGCTTCCACACAAGTGGAAGCTGAAACATCCGGAAAGTATATTGACAAAACAGCATGGGGTATCTGACAACTAATGCCATATGCAACATATAGGTTCAACAAAATAATAGCGGCTGAAACTATTAGGTTCATAGTGACAGTCGCTATTGTTGTATATAAAGGTTTAAAACTTGTAGTTTATCGAATGCTTACTGATATTCTTCTATACTCGATAATATTAGATAATTATCGCCTTCTTATAATTGCAACATATGCAATAAAACAATAGCGACTGTAACTTTTTACTTTATAGTTACAGTCGCTATTTCTATGTAAGGATTACTAGAAGATTATTGAATACTTACGGTTAGTGAGTGTGTCGCTACTCGATTATCCAATAGTCAGAAATAGATATAGAATTAAGTCTTGTATTAATTAGGTCGAAAAAATGCTTTGTTGTTTCATTTCTGATGGTCGGCATTGGTATTCAACTTTTCTCTATTGTCACATAATCACTAAAATAAATATATTTATTTTGAGAATAATCATATACCCCCAATTTTATGTAATAAGTATAATTCCTTTTTGTCACATGAATTTCATCATTTGGAATAATTAAGGTAACATCAGGATATATTGCATGCTCATAATGGGAACCAAAATCCGTTCCTACTGAAACTTGTCCATCATCTGTACAATAGTTATTATTTGTATCTTTAAGCATATATCCTTTAGGACTTTCAAATAGGGCTACAACTCTACCGCCTGACTGCTCCATAAAATGCGTATTAAACTTTACATGAATCTCTAAACAGCTAACCCCATTGTGCATGATGTTTTTTTTCAGCCAGATTTTATCAATCTTAGCTTGTGCATTTTTTGTTTTCCGACTTGGCAAAGGAGTTATTGCTATATTTCGAGAAGAATTATTTTCAATCACGTATTGAGGTAGTTGCCTATTGTTGGTATAAGCAAGTGTTTGCTGTTTTGTAGCCTCAAATATTTCATCCCAAGTAAGTCCGATATTGGATATTCCACTTAATACTTCATTTACGGTTTTACGCAAACTAATAGTATATATAGACCCAAGCATAGTTCCAGAAGACCAACTATAAGTGTATTGACCACGGATACTGGAAGAAGCTATAATTGCTTTTTTCCCGCTAAAACCTAAAAATAGTTTCTTGGCTTTTTCTTTATCTATGGGCGCATATTGCATCCTTTCTTTTCTGCGCCCCTCAGAATCCATGTTGCAACAACTCGCTATACATAATAACAATTTTGCCTTTTTACTTACAGCTTTTAATTTATTAAATGTCGTAGTTTCCCAATACTGTTTATCCAAGAATGCCATGTGCGGCCAATCATCATCATCCCAATTACAACCATGTCCTGCATAGTAAAATAAGACCACATCGTTTTCCTGTACATTTAACGAGGCTATTTCTTTCTCTAACATTTTTGAGGTAAATTCAGCTCCGCTATGACAGCGTAAGTTATGCTTGTAATCCAAGGCTTCCGCTATTGACATGCAAAATTCTGTCATTTGTTTCATTTCCGCTGTACGGTCTAACTCGCGTCCTTGCTCCTCCATGTTGGTAAATATGATGGAATGCATAGTTTGACCATACAAATGAATGGAACAAACTAAAAACGGCAATATTAAAATTATTCTATTCATCTTCATTTCTCTTTTCTTTTCAGATTCCGGATATAGCGGTCGTTAGGGAAAACCTCTGACGCCATTGTTATTATAGACTTTCTAATCATTTCTCCATCAACTTCTTGATATTTCCCATCAATCTCAAAATGGCATAAATCACAATAAAATGAGTATGAGAATGTTAGTACGCTATCAACAGAAAAGAAACGAATTGCAATATCTGGCAGAAAGGTGCTTTCTTTGACCATATCAGATTTCTTGAACGAACCTGGATAAAGAAGAGTACTTCTTAAAGCATTACATCTATCAAGCACAGTATCGGTTTGTATTAATAGTATTTCTCCATAACCTTGTAATTGCATTGCAGTTGTGTCAACTTCACACATGGGGTCTAAAAGATACCACACAATAGAGTCTGTTTTTTCAATTATATCTATGTAACTTTTTGAGATTACAGATATACTATCTTCAAAGTACATATCCTTCACTTGTTTGCTTTGTGCATTGCAATTTACCAAAAACAAGAAAGAAAAAATGTAGAATATGCAGCTACGCGAATAATGTTTCATTTTTATTTCGTAATAATAATGGTTTCATCAGAAGACCCTGACGTAGTATAATCCTTATATTTTGAAATGGTCTTTCCTGTAATTGTATGCGTACCAATTTTTAAATCAGACAAAGTGTAGTTCAATGTATATGGGAATGAAGTTGAGTGTCCTATCAATTTTCCGTCTAAATAAAACTCAATTTCAAAATCAACGTCCACATTATCACCTTTAAAATGTCTTGTCGTTAGCGAGATAGTTTCACCATTAGCATAATCATTCCTGCTGGACTTGATATCCCATAGTATAAATGCATCATCTTCATCACGTACAGTGTAGTTTGCATAAGACCAATTGTATGTTAGATTACTATTTTCACTGTCATGGTAATCTATTGTAACACCTATTGAATGGCTACTTCCAATTTCTTCATTTACCATATAGTTTAATGCAAACGGTGCTACGGACTCTGTAGAAATTAATGTACCATCAAAATAATATCGAACTTCATCTATTTCACATCCTTCTGTTGAACGATTAAGTAATAATTCTGGAGTTATAATAAGATATTCTCCCTTTGTAACATAATTATAGTCAAAAAAGAAATCTCCATGACGTTCAGATACAATACCTGTCTCAGAGATGTAAAAATTGTCATTCCTTTCAAGAACGACATCTTCGCATTTCTCTCCTACAACAGTCATTTTTGCATTGACGGTATGAGTACCAACTGTCATTTCGTTTTTATTTAAGATTAGTTCAAATGGCTGTACTTGTTCTGTTGTATATAGTTCATCATCAATATAATATTCCACCCGCTCCAATGATAATCCCCAGTATTCAAAATTGGAGTTCAAATCTGGCGTATATATAATATATTTCCCATCGTCAGAATTCATTCTTCTTAAGTCGTATGCTTCTTCAGGAATCATATTTTCTATGTTTCCCGTAAGGAAAAATTCCCCGACATTTTCATCTTCACATGAAACTAAAGTAAAAGTTATGCAAAGAATAGATATGCGTAAGAGCTTTCTGTAAAAATTATTATAAATCATAATCCTTAGTTTTATAGTTCCCATTGAATACCAAGACCAAAACTTAACCCGTTCTTTTCCTCATAGCCAAAAATTAAATCATAGCCAACATTTAATGAAATCCAGAATTCATCAGATATTGGAATGAATCCTTTGGCTACTGGTCGTATCATTGGTTTAAGCATTATATAATTATCTGCTACGCTTTGACTACCCGAACCAGAAACCGTAACGCTTACATTTCCACTTGTTGTTGAGTTAGATGTGTACGCATAATTTGCAGTTTCTTCTGTTCCATCCATATAAAGGAAGCCAACTCCACATCCTATAGCGAAATATTTAAAATACACTTGTGGTGTTAAAGTCAAGAAAAATTTTGGATCAACTACTTTTTTCTCTCTCGTATAGTTTAATATATCTTGCATCTCCACTTTGTCAATGATATATTTATCTCCATCTAAATTTATTCCAAAATCAACACTTAGCATGAAAGGTATTTCTTCGAATGAATAATTAAAAGAACCTCCTACAGGAAAATGCTTCCCATAATTGTATGAAAAACCAACTGTTTCATAGTCATTAATGAAATCATCAAAATCAATATGGACTTTATGGTTCTTGTCTTCTATGTAAGGAGCAATACCGTATATCACGCCTTTCTTAACAAGTATCAAATCTTCACACGAATAATTTAAAGTACCGTATGTATTTACCGTACAGGCATAAAGTTCAAAGCCTTTGGTATTGGAAGGCCATTTTTCTTCAGGGATTCTCCTATAGTTACTGAATGATATTTTAAAATTTTTTGGGCGTTTATCCATTTCATTTTGAATCCAGTTTAGATAATCTGCCAGTTCATATGTTTCTAGAGGAACAGCATCGTTCCTCTTTGCTAATTGCATAGCTAGACCGTCAGAGATTCTCATTCCTTTTTTGCACAGATTCTCAATAGCCTTTCTATCTTTATATCTATCAGATACTACCCAATTCTCAATTCTATTTGTTAATTCTTTGGCACTGGATATTGCATATGTTTGCGCATATATACTCGATATAAACAGATTACATAATATAATTAGAACAAATCTTCTCATGATGACTATCTTTTTAAATTGTTATATATAAGGGTCTTTTCATCTTCTGCCAATTTTTGAAAAGAACTTATCAGCCAGCCGTCATTAAAGCTTTCTCGATTAAATTCTTTTATAGTGAAAATATAATTGGGTACTTGAAAAAAGATAAATTCCACATCCTCAATATAATCTATTTCTAGAAGACCATTATATACATATGATAAAAATACAGAGGTTAAATCAATTCTTTTATCTCTTTTTAAATAGCGAGATATATAATCATCTTTTCCTGTTGTAATATGCTTTAGCCCCATGAATTTAGTTTCATGAGCATCAGGACTAATAAAGACATCATCAGATATAGAACTTGGCAGTAATCTGAATATTTCACCCTCTGCCTTATTTATAACCCACTTATACATATCATCCTTACGGTTCTCAACTGACATATATAATGTAAAGGTTACATTCTTCTTTTTAAATAAGCCATGACAATCCACCTTTGCAATCCATGTCGTATCGGTATAGTTTATATGAGTGCTATCTTTTTGAATCTCATCAATGAATTCAAATGCTTCTTTAAGCGTAGAGTCATTAATTGATTTGAACTGCTTGCCATTAAAGAGAGCTAAAAGCCTTTTTGTCTCATAATCTTCGACACTTTTAGTGATATCTGGCCTGTCTTGAAGTCCATTAAATCTTTTCATAAATTCGTCAACAAGACTAATCCTTGCTCGTTCTTGCTCTTCATTAATCATGCTACCAATGAACTGTGCATAGCAGGTTGAACTTATGCATATAAACACTGTAATCAAAAACTTTCTCATGCCAAATTATTTAAAATAATACAGTTTGCGTTTCAATATACTTCTATCGCTTCAACGTCACCCAAGCCAACAGCATATTCTACCTTTTTATTTGTTTGACCAGAAGAAGATATTTGAATTGTTTCCTCCTCAATTATACGACATGTCACTCGTTTATGAGGTACTTTTTTATAAATAGGTTTGCCATCATGAAACCCATAGAATGCTGATACTGTGCAAGTACACTCATACTCTTTTTCTCCTACTTTTTTTAGTTCACTTATTTTAATATCGTTTACAACTTCAACAGACACTATATTTATTTTAGTATATCTCTGATGGACCAATCCCGTAAAGTAGTCTTTCATCAATCTTATCACAGGCTTTTTACGGTACTTAGAGGTTATTTTCATATAAACACCTCGTGGAGAACCATTAACTATATATGCTTCTCCTTGCCCAATAAATAGATTTAAAGCAGCCTGACGATATTCCAACCGGTCTTCTATAGGTAAATTTTTATCAGCCATATGGTTGATATAATCTGTCAGTTGCTTGACCTTATGCACAGTTCGTATAGTTATCGCATCTTCATTGTTAGGTTGCGTATATGCTAAGGTTGCGCTAAGGACAACAACGAAAGTAAGAATGTATTTTTTCTTTAATTTCCCCAAAATGGGTCGCTATAGATAAAGCAAAACTTAAGTAGTTTCTAAAGCCTCTACATCACCCAATAAAACTACATACTCGTATTCTGTTTCAATATCACCAGTGTCGGAGATTTTTACTGTTTCTTCTTCTATTATGCGACATGTTACTCTTTTTTTTGTAATGTCTTTGTAGACTGGTCTTCCATCGCGATAACCACAGAATGCTTGTACGAATGTACAAGTGCATTCATATTCATGGTCAGCGACCTTTTTTAATTCACTAACTTTTATATCGGCTATGTCTGATGATTCTATAACGACTTTTGAATATCTCATGTTTATTAACCCAGTAAAGTAATCTTTCATCAACCTTTGTGTAGGTTTCTTACGATACTTTGATGTGATTTGCATAATGACACCATCGCGTGAAGCACCATTGACAATATACGGTTCACCATGACCTATGAATAGATTTAGAGCTAGAACGCGATATTCTTTTCTATCCTCTATAGGTTTATCTTTATCTGCCATATATGCAACGTAGTCTGTCATTTGCTTTACTTTCTGCTGAGCACGGGCTGCTATTAAGTCATTTATGTTTGACTGTGCATATGAAATTATGCTTGCAAAAAGAACAATAATTGAAAAAATGAATCTTAACATATTGCTATTGAATTAACTATTTTTACTTGTTATAACATTCTCGCACTGTTAGTTCTGTAATAGTTTTTCCACTGTGTTTGTATGATACAGGGATTACTTTCAGAATGCTTCCCTCACTAGAAGATATTCTTCCCAAAAATACAGATATGGTCTCTTTGTCAATTACAGGAGAATCTACGTCTTGAGGGATAATCTTCACAATGGCATCATTACTGAAAATCTGTTTTATGATTTGCACTTCATTTTTTCTTATACTTCGACTATTACTATTATCTACCATACAATCAAAATGTGAAGATAAATAATTACACATTGAAGCCATATCATTAATGTTCACACTTGTTTTAGTTGTGCTTATACCCGGATTGTTATTTTGTTTATTAGGTGTGCTTACAACACGCTTTTGCTCACCGGGTCTAACAGGTCGTTTTTGAGGCATAGTTGATGCAACAAGATTATTATTCCAGAACGGTGTTTGGTTACCACCCGTCACTGAGTTTACAATTCCTTTCACCTCAGTGAAAAGAGTGTTCCACTCTAAATTACCTTCATACGCCATATCGCCAAAGATTGTAACTAGAACGGCTGTGAATAAATCCATATCCCCTAAGGGCGTACTTCCACCAACAGACGATTGTCCAACAGATGCAGAGCTAAGTATAAAGTCCCCAGTATATCCAAGGAACATTTTTTGTATGGAGTTTCGTTCAGTATCTGTCAATTCGACGTTTCCATAATTGATAGAAAAAGTAGGTGCTCTTTTGGCAGAAGCTGTCTGAACTACATTACAGCACATTCCTATAGACAATGTAAGTCTTGCTCCTTTGGTTTTTAGTTCATCATGAACCCATTTTAGGGGTATAAACTTATGTTCTTCACTGAAATCACAGCCAAGAAGCATCTGTGGGTATGGATTGTTTTCTGCTTGGGCATGTGTGCCATGTCCAATATAATAGAAAATGATGATGTCATTTTCATCACAAGTCAAGCTTTCTACTTCAGCCTTGCATTTTTCGGGCGTTAGAGCGGAATCGTAGATGTCACGGATATTTGATTTATACCCTTTGTCACGCAATGCGGCATTTACTACATTGACGAATCGTCCATATAATACACTCCGCCCCGTTTTGTCTAATTCTCCAACTTGGGGGTCTTCCGTATCTATAAATGTAAGCCAATGAATTGTTTGCGCTTTTACGACTACAGACGAGATGCAAACCAAAAAAAACAATATAATCTTTTTCATTTTTGTTGACTATTTAAGAGTACATTAAAATATTCGCAATCAGGGAAAAGTTGGTTGGCAAACCTTAACACATCATTTGTTGGCAAATCAAATTTTACAATTTCATTTCCGTTTGCATCACAAATATTCCACTTTCTAAGACCAAAATCAAAGTTTGCTGTACATGACCGTCCTTTGGAAGCTTTAAAATTTAATGTGAAATTCGGCACGTATTTTCCAAATACAGTGTCGTTACTTTCATAATAAGACGGTGCAGAGAGAATGAAGTTTAGGACATACTTATCATTCTTTGCAACTTTCATGTTTACGACAGAATCTGTTTTGTTGTCTTTGGCCTTAAGTTTTAATGTAGCAGAAACAGACTTGGCATTGGTGAGAATAGTATAGATACTATCGCCAACTGCTTTACGCATAACAGAATCTTTTTGAATTGTTACCCTGTTATCCTCAATTCTGTTTGTTGGGGAGGCGGAACAACTCGTCACAATAAAACTTGCCGCAATAAATGTTACAACAAGTTTAGCATAACAACTAAATGGTAAAATCTTAATTTTCATCTGAGTAATATTTTGTTAAGTTAATTGCGAAACGCATTTTATCAGCTGATAGCTTTAGAATGTTCATATGATAGACATAGAACCTTATGCTGAATTCCATGGAGGATTCAATAGTAAATAGAGCCCTCCATGTATTACATACAAAAGATAACATACTTCGTGAACTAAGTTCCACTATTGAAATCAATATGTTAATCATATGTTACATATAGCTATTATTATTACAGTTCTTGTTCTCTCTCTCCATAGGAGAG